>DCHI01000038.1 GCA_002314795.1 Bacteroidales bacterium UBA1756
TTAAAACCGTTTAAAACCGTTTAAATACGTTTAAAATTTTGTATTTTTGCCGCCCAAATATGGAAAGAGTGAATATAAATAGATAGGTTTATTTATTCAAAAATTTAATACTGCATTGATACCGAAAAATATAAAGTACTGCAAATCAATATAAAAACATTTGCCGCCTGAAAATTCATATACCAATTAAATAAAAACATTATGTCTATCATTAAACCTTTCAAGGGATTCCGTCCCCCGGTCAGCATTGTTGACAAGTTGGCCTCCCGTCCTTACGACGTACTTAATTCTGAAGAAGCTCGCGAAGAATGCAAAGGAAATCCATATAGTCTTTTGCACGTAACCAAGGCCGAAATCGATCTCGAACCCGGCATTAAGGATACCGATCCTGAAGTCTATCTTCAAGTCGTAAAGAATTACAACGCTTTCAAGGATTACGGCTGGTTGGTTCAAGACCAAGAAGAAAAACTCTACATCTACGCTCAAAGTATGAACCCGACGGATGCCAACGCACATTGGCAGTATGGTATCGTGGCTTGTGCATACAGTGAAGATTATGTCAACAAGATCATCAAAAAACACGAATTGACCCGCAAGGACAAAGAGGAAGACCGTATGCGCCACGTCCGCATCACCAATGCCAATGTGGAACCCGTTTTCTTCGCTTACCCGGCCATCGCTCGCATCGACGAAATCGTTGCCTCCGTTACCGCAAAAGCTCCTATCTATGATTTCATCGCCAAGGAAGATGGCTTCGGCCACCGTTTCTGGGTTATCGATGACCGCAAACTCATCGACGAACTCGTTGAAATCTTCGACAAGCAGGTCCCCGCTATGTACATCGCTGACGGGCACCACCGTAGCGCTGCCGCTGCTCTTGTCGGCCAAGAAAAGAAAGAACACAACCCGAACCATACGGGCAAGGAAGAATACAACTACTTTATGACGGTCATTTTCCCGGACAACCAACTCAATGTTATTGATTACAACCGCGTTGTCAAGGATCTCAACGGCCACAGCAAAGAAGAATTCCTTAAACTTCTCAATGACGCTTACGTTGTTGAAGATATGGGAACGGAAATCTATAAACCGGCTAAGTTGCACGAACACAGTATGTATCTCGACGGACATTGGTACAAAATGACCGCTAAGGAAGGCAAGTACGACGATAACGATCCTATCGGCGTTCTCGATGTCAAGATTTTGTCTGACCACGTTCTCGATACGATTCTGGGTATTAAGGACCTCCGTACGGACAAACGTATCGACTTCGTTGGCGGTATCCGCGGCCTCGGCGAATTGAAACGTCGCGTTGACAATGGTGAAATGAAAGTCGCTTTCGCACTTTATCCAGTAAGTATGAAGCAAATCATTGATATTGCTGATACTGGCAACATTATGCCTCCGAAGACTACTTGGTTTGAACCGAAACTTCGTTCAGGTCTTGTTATTCACGAATTGGCATAAACGATTCACGCATATTAAAAGAAAGATGGCCTTCTGGTCATCTTTCTTTTTCATTATCAATCTGTAAAATAAAAAAGTATGGACATCATTTCCATCATTCTCATTGGTGTGGCGCTTTCTATGGATGCGTTTGCCGTTTCGGTGTGCAAAGGATTAGGAATGAAACAGTTTGATAAACGTCAGGCCAATTGGTTGGGCGTTTTTTTCGGTGGCTTTCAGGCACTGATGCCGCTAATCGGTTGGGCGATTTGCAGCCGTTTCAGCAAATATGTGACCACGTTTGATCACTGGATTGCCTTTGCCCTCCTTCTTTTCATTGGTGGAAAGATGATTTTCGAGGCATTCGGTAAAAAAGATAACGATGAGGAGGAGTCCAAACCCGTTTCCATCAAGGAACTTTTCATCCTTGCCGTAGCCACGAGCATTGATGCTCTTGCTGTGGGCATTGCCTTCGCTTGCGATGGTTTCGACACGCTGGTTTCAGTCTTGCCGCCCGTCGTCATCATTGGTGTGACGACCTATATTTTTTCATTCGGTGGCGCATTCATCGGCCATCGGTTTGGCAATATCTTTAAAAACAAAGCTGAAATCGTTGGCGGTATCATTCTTATCGGCATTGGTGTTAAAATTCTATTAGAACATTTGTTCTTCTAATTTGTTTGTAGATAGTTCTTTATATTGAAATAATGAAGGTCCAAATTGGTGATATTTGTTTGGGAGACGATTGTCCCATCGTGGTGCAGTCGATGACGAATACTTTTACCTCGGATGTAGAGGCAAGCGTGGCGCAGGTGAAACGTATGGTGGCCGCAGGCTGCGAAATGATACGTTTGACGGTTCCTTCTATGAAGGAAGTGGATGCTTTGCGCGAAATCAAGTCACGGCTTAGGACGGAAGGAATTGAGGTCCCGTTGATTGCGGATGTTCACTTTCTGCCGAATGTAGCTGAAGCGTGTGCCGCCGTGGTAGAAAAAGTTCGTGTGAATCCCGGAAATTTTGTTGACAAAAGAAGTTTTCGTCAGATTGACCTGTCGGAAACGGAATATGCGGCGGCCGTTGATGCTATGGCGCAACGCGCAAAGCCGCTATTTGATATTTGTAAGCAGCACGGAACTGCATTGCGTATCGGAATCAATCACGGATCGCTATGTGACAGAATTGTAAGTCGTTACGGAAATACGCCGTATGCGATGGCAATGTCTGCAATGGAGTGGGTCGGTATTTGTCAGCGATACGATTTCCACAATGTGGTTTTTTCAATGAAGTCGAGCAATGTGAACGTGATGACAGATGCCACGATGCAGTTGCTGAAAATGATGAAGGAATCGGGAACGGTGTATCCGCTTCACGTCGGAGTGACGGAGGCGGGTGCCGGTGATGAAGGCCGTGTGAAATCGGCGGCCGGAATCGGTGCTCTGCTCTTGCACGGAATCGGTAGCACCATCCGCGTCTCTCTTACGGAGCCGCCTGAGAACGAAGTCCCGTTTGCCCGTCTCTTGACCCGCCTCAACGATGAAAAACCGTCGGTCTATACTTCCATTTCCGATGGCTGCTTGACCATTCGTTACGATGTCAAGGACAGACAGAAATGGTTGGCTGTAACCGCCGCCTTCGCGGGCTATGAACACTTCAACCACCGTCTGAAAGACATCGTTATTGAAAACAAGTATTATTCTTTGGATGAATGTAAGTATCTGTCCAACTTGATTTTACAGGCCTGCCGTATCAAGATGACTCAGACGGAGTTTATTTCGTGTCCTTCCTGCGGACGGACGCAATATGATATTCAGTCCACTTTGGAAAAAGTGAAACAGCGTTTCAGCGGCTATCCGAATCTGAAAATCGGGGTGATGGGCTGCGTGGTGAACGGACCCGGTGAAATGGCTGATGCCGACTTCGGGATTGTCGGCTGCACGCACGGCAAAGTGTCCGTCTATCGCCAAAAAGAACGTCTCACCCCACCCCTTGAAGTCGATGAAGCCCTCGACTACCTACAGCAACTAATCACCCCAACTTTACAAACTTTATAAACCTTACAAACTTTACAAACTCATTAAAATGAACGCAATAGACACCATCCTTGCTCACAAGAGCGTACGCGAGTTTTCAGACAGACCCGTTGAAGACGACGTATTGGAAAAAATATTGAAGGCGGCCTGCAACGGCTCGACGATGGGCGGTTTGCAACTTTTCAGCATCATCGTTACCAAAGACAAAGAGATGATGAAGAAAATGGCGCCGTTCCATTTCAACCAACCCATCGCGACATCAGCCCCCTTAATTTTAACTTTCTGCGCTGACTTTCACCGATTTGACTGCTATTGTGAAATGTCGGGCGTAGCGACGGATGCCTATCACAACGCGCAAGCGTATCAGTGGGCGGTCACGGATGCCATCATCGCAGCGCAAAATGCGTGTGTGGCCGCTGAATCCTTAGGGCTCGGTTTGTGTTGGTTGGGAACGATTACATACAATGTCCCGCAGTTTATTGACGCTTTCCAATTGCCGGAGCACGTCGTTCCCGTCGCTTGCATTCCGATGGGTTATCCTCTGCACGAAACGTCGCTTACGCCCAAATTGCCGTGGCAAACACTTGTACATCAGGAAGTTTATCATCAATCTTCTGAAACGGAACTGCGTACTGCTTACGAAGCAATGGAAAAGGCACCGCATAATATTGCTGCCGTTAATGAAAATGGAACGGGTTGTTTAGCAGGAGATTACGTTAACCGGCGATACAAAAAAGAGGATAATGAATTTTTCTCAAATGTTTTGAAGGAACAGTTGAAGCGACAGGGATTTTAACATTTGCGAGTCGCTACGTAACAATTAATATCGTAGCGACGTCACATATTAATCAACATTGTAGCGACGCCTCAATGTGACGTCGCTACAATGTTAAATATCGCTATTTGGAAGAAGTTCCGGATGTAGTTGGAGATACATATCTCTCAGCGGAATGCTAAGAACGTAGCATACATCGTACAAAGTAACAATGTATTGCCTGATTTCTTGGTCTTTATGGATAGTAATAGATGGGCTTTCATATATCCAGCATTTCAAATCGTTAAATATAGGATTGTTCGTGTTTTCAACAAGAATTTCGTACGCCCCATATTCGACATCAAGAGCAGTCATCGGCTGTTTTGAATCTATCTTTTTGATTAACAATTCTTTGTTGTGTGATAAAAATGATTCTCCATTGATATTTTTGAATAGAGTGCTACCATTTTCATTTAAGGTAGTTGGACTGTGTTTAACTCCCCATATTGTTTCCGTATTCTTATATTTGCTTGCCAAGAACATTTTGATTGATAGTACGTCATCGTGAGTGGCAGCAATCTGTTTTTCTCTATCTTTGCAAGGTAATTTATCTAACGTTTTTTCAATTGAGCTAATTGCTTTTTCAAAATTGCCAATCTTTTTACCAATCTTATAAAGACTGATAAAAACGCCGCCAGATACGAGTATGGTAAAAATTGAAATGGCTATTTGAAATGGAGTCATCGTGTTAATTTTTTCGGCTGCAAAGTTATAATTATTTTTTTTATTTTTTCCAAATATTTTATTAAATTTAAAAAATATTTAGAAGATGTTGTATGTGTCTGAATTTAACCGAATTATCTGTTGCAGCAATCAACATTGTAGCGACGCCACATAACAATCAACATTGTAGCGACGCCACAATGTGACGTCGCTACAGGGATTTTTAAAAAAATTCTATATTAACCCAAATGCGGACAATGCAAGACGCACTGGTCACAAATGGTGAGTTCGCCGTTCAGACGTTTGCGAATCATCTCTTTGTAACGGGCTTTCAATGAGTCGATTTCAATGAAGTCCGCGATTTCGTTGGCAAAGGCGAGCATCAGCAGACGGCGGGCATTCACTTCGCAAATGCCGCGTGTACGCAAATAGTACATCGCCTCTTCGTCAAGTTGACCGACGGTTGTGCCGTGGTTACATTTTACATCATCGGCATAGATTTCCAAGAAAGGTTTGGAGGTGACGCGGGCTTCGTCCGTAAGCGTCATATTGCGGTTGGTTTGCGACGCGACGGTGTGTTGTGCATCCTGACGAACCAAAACGTGCCCTAAAAAATGCGCCACCGCTTCGTCATCTACAATGCCCTTGTAAAGTTGGTAACTGTCGCAGTCGGGAACTTCGTGGTCGATGAATATCTGATTATCAACGTGTTGCTTTTTGTCAACGAGATAAAGTCCGTACATCTTTGTCGAGGCGAACGGCTCCGTCAGAAAGACATTGATTTTATTACGCAAGTAGCCGGTGTTAAACGTCATCGCATTGGAATAAAACTGCGAATGGCCTTTTTGTTCCACATCCACTTCGTTGAACAGTAATGATTCCGGATTTTTATTTTCCATTTTATAATAGGAAAGAGAGGAATCTTCTGCCAAGAAAATCTTGGTGACATTATTGATGAAACTGCGCTTGTACTGAATGGAATCGTCGCATTGCATAAAGGAGAGGCGTGCATTCTTTCCTACTACGATGAGATTCCGATTGTGAAGCAGCAAGTCTTGATCCGAATCGGTCAGTGAAATAAGTTGGATGGGCTTTTCAACTGCAACGTTATCAGGTACATAAATGAAAAGTCCGTCGTTGAACAGTGCGCGGTTGAGAGCTGACAACGAGTCTTCCTTTTTCGATGCTTCCGCCAAAAGGTAGGGAAGAACAAGTTTTGGATATTGTTTCAGTGCTTCAAAAAGTGAGCCGATAATCGTGCCGTTTTCTTCAACAACAAGCGGCATTCCGTTATGAACATACCAGCCATTGAGAAAGATACACATTTTAGTATCAATGTCTTTGACTTTGCAATGAAAGTATTCTTCAACGGGACGGTAGGGCGGGGGAGTGAGTTGCGGTTTCAATCCGCAAGTGTTTGCGACGCGCTCTTCAAAAATCTGCTTGTTCTCTTTTTTGAAGATGGAAAAATCTTTTTCAAGAAGCGACTGTAGTCCGTTTTGACGCAAATCAGCAATTTCAGGAATCTCATTTCCAGGAAGTTGCCCTTTGACTTCTTCGTAAAGTTCTTGAATGTATTGTGTGAAAGGAGTCATTGCAGTTATTGCAGTTTGTTTTGTTCGTATTCTTGTTTAATCCAGTCGTATCCGCGTTTCTCGAGTTCGAGGGCAAGTTCTTTCGGACCGCTCTTGACAATTTTTCCATCAAACAGAACGTGGATGTAATCGGGAACGATGTAATCTAAAAGTCGTTGGTAGTGCGTGATTACTACGGTTGAATTTTCAGGTGATTTGAGTTTTGTAACGCCGTTGGCGACGATGCGAAGGGCGTCGATGTCAAGGCCGGAGTCGGTTTCGTCGAGAATGGAGAGCTGCGGTTCCAACATCGCCATCTGGAAGATTTCGTTACGTTTCTTTTCGCCACCGGAAAAACCTTCGTTTACGGAACGGTTGCTGAGCTTTTCAGTAAGTTCAACGATTTTGGCTTTTTCTTTCATTAACTTTCTGAATTCCAGTTCTGAAAGAGGTTCCAAACCGCGGTAGCGACGGATTTCTTCGAGTGAGGTTTTCATAAAATTGGTGATGCTGACTCCCGGGATTTCTACCGGATATTGGAATCCGATGAAGATGCCTTCGCGGGCGCGGTCTTCAATGGACATATCCAAAAGGTTCTTCCCGTTATAGGTGATGCTCCCTTCGGTAACGTCAAAAACCTCCTTGCCTGCGATGACGGAAGCTAACGTGCTCTTTCCCGTGCCGTTAGGCCCCATAATGGCGTGAACTTCGCCTTTGTTGATTTCAAGGTTGACACCTTTTAAAATTTCTTTCCCTTTGATGGAAACGTGTAAGTTCTCTATTTTTAGCATCTTGAATTCTTATTGATTAATGCAGATAGAAATGTTGTCTATCTAACAAGCAATTGCAATGTTTTGTTTAGCAGTTTTTTGTATTTAATTTTCGAGTAATCTCTTCGATAACTCTTTCAGTTGCGTCGTGCAGACGTTTCCGATACGGGTTTTCAATCATCTTGCGTTTCAATTGAACCGGTTTGCGGTTTGCATAACATTTTCCGGTCACTTCCTGCTTCTCTTTTAAAGCGAGATAAAGCATCGTGCTTGCTCCTTTGGCGGGCTTGTAGATGAGCGGACGGAAAATCCAGTCACACAGTTTGTCAATCACGATGTTGCCTTGTCGGATAATGTTGGTGCTTACAATGCCAGGATCCGCACAGTTGACGCTGATGTTTCTTTCTGCTAACTCTTCTGCCAAATCCAGAGTGAAATACAGCAAGGCAAGTTTGGAATCGGAATAGACGGTGAAACGATTAAAGTGCTTTTGGTCAACGGGTTGGAAAATGTCGTGGTCGATTTTTCCGTAACGGATAGTCAGCGACACCATATTGACGATACGGCTTCCTTCCGGAATAAGCGGGAGCAACAAACGAGTTAAATAGTAGTGTCCCAAGTAGTTGACGCCGACGGTCTGTTCGATTCCGTCTTCTGTCACTTCGGAATGGTGTAGCAACGTCCCTGCGTTATTCAGTAGCAAATCAACGTGTTCATACTCGTTTTGGATGGTTTCTACAAATTCACCAATGCTTGTAAAAGAAGCTAAATTCAACGGAATGACGCGGATTTTTCCTCCGGTTTCGGTCGCTAATCGGTCACAAATGGGCTGGGCTTTCGAAGGGGTTCGACAAGCCATTACGACTTCGTATCCAGCGTTGGCCACTGCCCGTACGTGCTCCTGGCCCATCCCTCCGTCGGCGCCGGTTATGATTGCAATTTTTGCCATTATTTTATTGAAAAAAAGAAGAGACGATGTCTCTGCACCGTCTCTCCTGTCTGTGAGATGACTATTTTCTTGGTTTCAATCCGAGGATTTGTCTTGCTTCGTCGGAAGTAGCGACTTCACGACCGAGTTCTTTGGCAATGCGGACGACTTTGGCTACAAGTTCGCCATTGGATTTGGCGGGAACGCCCTTTGCTAAATTGAGGTTGTCTTCGAAGCCGACGCGTACGTTGCCTCCCATTGCGATGGCAGCGGCTGCCATCGGGAAAGCGTGACGACCGATACCGGTGACGGTCCAGGTGCTGCCAGCGGGAATGGCGTTCACCAACCAGCAGAGGTTCGGGACGGTGGCGGGAGTACAGCCGGGAACACCGAGAACAAAGTTGAATTGCATCGGATCTCCGGGAACCTGGCCTTTGCGAGCCATCGTGAGGATGGTGTCGAGGTGACCCATTTCAAAGCATTCGTATTCGGGTTTGATGCCGCGTTCAAGCATTCTTTTGCCGAAAGCACGCATCGTAGGCATCGTGTTGTCAAAAATTTCATCACCGAAGTTGCAGGTACCGCAGTCCAATGTAGCCATTTCCGGAATGGGCGTTGTATCTGTGGATTGCAAACGTTCGTCGGGTGTCATACCGACAGCGCCGCCGGTGGAGGGAATGAGGATGACGTTAGGACAGGCCTTGTAGATGGCTTCTTCGCATTCTTGGAAGCGTTCGCGGCTCTGGGTGGGTGTGCCGTCATCAAAACGGACGTGAAGGTGTACGATGGCGGCGCCGGCGTCAACGGCGGACTTGGCTTCGCGTACGATTTCTTCAACCGTATAGGGAACGGCGGGATTCTGTTCTTTCGTCACTTCTGCGCCACAAATGGCAGCGGTAATGATTAATTTTTCCATAGTGATTCTTTAATTTGTTGTATTTTATTGATATTTAATGATTTTCATTTATGTGAAAAAGCGTGCAAATATACGATTTTAGTTCGGATTTTGCACGCTTTTGTCTTCATCTATTTGAAAGGGACTTCTGCGTTTTATTTCCCTGTATACCAACCTTTTGATGTGTCGTGAATCCACCGCGGGCCTTTGCTCCCACCGCGTACCCATTCCGGGTTGCGGACGAACTTTTCATTGAAAGAATAGATGAGTCGAACCGTAATCACGTTGTTGTATTGCTTGCGGGTTTCTCTCTCGCCCGTTCTTTCCGTGTAATAGTCGCGCACGCGCAACGGTACAAAGGAATACTGGTAACGCACATTCAGTTTCAACCCTTTGTATAGACGAAAACGGACATCCGCGATGACGCTCCAGTCGTTCTTTTTGTAGGTGTTGGAACGGACGTTTGTCGTTGTGGTCCAGCCGTTTTCAATTTCGTGTGCACGCACCAACCGCCCCCACGCAAAACCGGCGCCGAACGCCCAGCCCGTGTGGTGGTCCTCGTAATGGAAAACCACAGGAACTTCCACGTAGTCCAAATTCAGTTTGTATTTGATGTTCTTGTTGAAGGGGACGGAAAAGTCTTCGTTTTGGAATTGAAGTCGGTTCGTGTCGCTCAAGATGGCATTGGCTCTGTATGCAGTTTGGTAGGAACCCTTCTGGGTGTAGATAAGTTCGACGGTTCCAAACCAGTGGTATTTATCGTCCAAAGGAAGTGTAACCGACATACCGCCGTTGAATCCCCATTTGTAAAAACCCGCCACTTCGTCTCCATCGACTTGCGTGACATTGGTGCCGGCGATGACGGAACCGATGAATTTTTGTGCTTGCCCCAAGGTGATTAGGCAAGAAAGCATCAGAAAAAGGACTGTTTTCTTCATAGTTTGAAAATAGGCGGCAAAGATACAATTTTTAAAGGTTTTTCCGCTTCTTTGCGAAGAACTCCTTCATCATTTTTTCACTTTGTTCTGCCAGCACGCCGCTTCGAACGACGGTTTTGGGGTGCAGGACGGATTTCCCCAAGGTGGTATAACCGCGCTTCGGGTCGCCGGCGGCGTAAACCAATGTTCCGACCTGAGCCCAAGCAATGGCTCCGGCGCACATAATACAGGGCTCCACAGTGACATACAATGTGCAGTCTGTCAAGTATTTGGCTCCGAGTCGGTTGGCCGCGGACGTGATGGCCTCCATTTCTGCGTGCGCGGTAACATCATTGAGCGCCTGCGTATGGTTGTGCCCGCGTGCGATGACCTTGTCTCCCGCGACGATGACTGCCCCGATGGGGACCTCGTCTTCAAGGAGTGCATCTTCCGCCTCTGCCAGGGCGATTTTCATAAAATATTCGTCGGTAAAGAGTTCCATTTTGTCGTTTTATTAAAAAAGCTCGGACATTATGTGTAATGACGCCCGAGCCTTTTGTATGATTTTTGTAGGAATGTTATTCGCTGGGAACAGATTCTTTGCTCACTTCAACACCCTTTACTTTAAAGATAAATCCGGTTCCGTGTACGTTGTGGATTTCAATGTTGGGTTCGTAACCTTCCACATATTTGGATTTGCTTTTCGGATCTTTGTTCAGATATTTTTCATCAACGGGTTCGACGGAGAGATAGGAACGCAATTTGGTGAGGAAAACGTCCATACTTCTGCCGGCAGCGTAGTCGTCGCTTCCCCAGATTTGACGAAGGATGACTTCGCGGGGAAGGAGTTTGTTGATGTTTTCGCACAAAAGACGGAGCAATTCTGCTTCTTTGCGGGTAAGGGAGCGCGTTTTGAGCGGGTGTGAAAGTTCCATCGTGCCGAATTCGAAAGTGAAGTTGCCAAAACGATAAACATCGTTGGTGTGTACGATGACGGGTTTTACTTTTTTGGGACGTTTGGTGCGGCGAAGGATGGCTTCGATACGAAGCGTAAGTTCTTCTGCACTAAATGGTTTCGTCATATAATCGTCGCAACCGAGGCGGAAAGCCTTGATTCTGTCTTCTTTTTCATTGCGTGCCGTGAGAAACATTACCGGGACTTCAGGGTCGATTTTACGAATGTCTTGCAATAGTTCGTAACCATTTTTCCCTTTCATAACGATATCAAATACGCAAATGTCATATTTGAATTTTGCAAAGGAGTTTCCTGCAGATATGCTGTCACTGAAATCGTCAACACTGAATTTTAACGTTTCTAAATAATCTTTTAATACGTTTCTCAAGTTCTGGTTGTCCTCAACCAGCATAATTTTTGCCTTTGTTTCTTTTGAGTTCATTTCTTTTCCTCTTTTTTGTAGCCGTAATTCTAAATCTAACTATATTATATTCAATAAAATAACCTAATTTTTTTAATTAAAGAGACTATTTAACGTTTTAAATCTCCCTTTTATTGTGTGAAATGCGTTTTTTTTATTTAATTCAAGTTTCGCATGTTGA
>DCHI01000051.1:0-13308 GCA_002314795.1 Bacteroidales bacterium UBA1756
ATTCTGCTGTCACTGTCGGTGAAGACAACGGTAATAATTCTGATGATGTCGGTGAAGATGAGAGTGTTAATGTCGTTAAAATAATTGTCGAATTGATACAGGAAAATCCCCGCGTCTCCATTAAAGAAATATCCTTGCAGATTATGAAAAGCCAAAGACAGGCAGAGCGGATTATGGCGACGCTGAAATCCAAAGGAATTGTTGAACGAACGGGAGCCGCTCACGGCGGAATTTGGCACATCCCTCCTCAAAAATAACCTTACAACCCTAAAGAACTTTACAAACTTTACAAACCCTATGAATAGAATCCATTTTATAGCCATCGGCGGCAGCGCTATGCACAACCTCGCCATTGCGTTGCACCTCAAAGGATACAAAATCACCGGCTCGGATGACGAGATTTTCAATCCGGCAAAAGGCCGTCTGGAAAAGTACGGACTCCTTCCGGATTCCATCGGTTGGAACCCCGACCGAATTACAACCGACTTGGATGCGGTCATCCTCGGAATGCACGCCCGTGAGGACAATCCGGAGCTGATCAGGGCCAAAGAATTGGGAATCAGGGTCTTTTCGTATCCGGAATTTCTTTACGAACAAAGCAAGGAAAAACTTCGCATCGTCGTCGGTGGCAGTCACGGGAAAACCACCATCACGGCGATGATTCTGCACGTCTTGCAGCACTGTTACATCGACTGCGACTATATGGTTGGTGCTCAATTGGAAGGTTTTGAGGTGATGGTGAAACTTTCGCACGAAGCCAAAATTATGGTGATGGAAGGGGACGAGTACCTCACGTCGCCTATTGACCGCCGTTCCAAATTCCATTTGTACCGTCCCAATGTCGGCATTATTAGTGGCATTGCGTGGGACCACGTCAACGTCTTTCCCACCTTCCCGCAGTATGTCGATACGTTCCGCACTTTTGCCAAGATGATTGACAAAACTTTCATCTATTGCAATGATGATGAGAACGTTAAGATGTTAGGGGAGGAGATAAAGCGTGTTCATACGGAGCCTTATACGGTACATCCGTACGTCATTCGCGACGGGGTTACCTACTTGAAAACGAACGAGGGTGAGGTCCCGATGATGATTTTTGGAAAGCACAATATGGCCAACCTCAATGCCGCCCGTTTGGCGTGCCGTGAAGTGGGTGTCAGCGACGCACAATTTTACGAAGCCATTCGCACGTTCAAGGGGGCTTCCAAACGTTTGGAATTGGTTGACCGCGACGATAACACCGTAGTTTACAAAGACTTTGCCCACTCTCCGTCGAAGCTGAATGCGACACTTGGTGCCGTCCGCGAGCAGTATCCTGACCACCACTTGGTGGCTTGTATGGAGCTGCACACGTTCAGCAGTTTGTCGAAGGAATTTTTGGTGCAGTACGCTCACGTGATGGACGCCGCGGACGAAGCCGTTGTCTTCTTCGACCATAAGGCGGTGGAGCACAAGAAGTTGCCGCCCATTACGTCTGAAATGGTTTACGACGCCTTCGCCCGCCGCGACCTGTTGATTTTCAACGACACGGCCTCCTTGCAAGAAACCCTGTTGAAGGTCCGTCAGCCCAAGACCGTCTTCTTGATGATGAGTTCGGGAAACTTTGGCGGCATTGTTTTTGAGGAATTGGCGGAAAAGCTGAGAGGGAGAGGGAAATCGCGGTAGGTTTTGAAGATAGAAATAGATTTCAACAATGAATAAACGAGAAGAGATATTGAACGATGCAATATTGCAACATCTCAGAACAATCGCTGAGTCCTCGCTGCCTGAGAACGCAAAACTGATTCTATATGGTTCCAGGGCTCGAGGCGATGCCCACGCCAATTCCGATTGGGACTTGCTTATCATTATAGATCAAGTTACGCCATTAAATCTGATTGATTGTAGTAAGGCAACGGATGTCTTTCTCGAATATGGCTGGAACAACAACATTGAGATAAATCCGCTTGTTCTTACATCAAGGCAATGGGAAAGACAACAACACACTTTGTTTTATCACAATATTCAAAAGGAGGGGATTACACTATGGGCATAACAGAAGATGAAAAAAAAGCTATCGTTTCTTACCGGATTGAAAAAGCTAAAGTCACTATCAAGGAAGCAACCACACTCACTACTTTTGGGTATTGGAATTTAGTAGCTAACCGTTTGTACTATGCAACCTTTTATGCAGTTACTTCGTTGCTCATTCATAGAGGATTCCAGATTAAAACACATTCAGGCGTTCAAGTACTATTCAATCAAGAGTTGGTGCAGAACAACATTTTGTCGTTGGAGGAACGTAGATTGTATAGCCGGTTGTTTCAAATGAGACAAACAGGTGACTACGACGACTGTTTCGACTGGGACAAGGAAGACGTTGAGCCGCTGATCCAACCTGCTGAAAACCTCATTTCAAAAATATATGGTATATTATACGCAGACTCCACCACAATTAACAGCAATGAATAAGCGAGAAGAAATAATAAAGAAATAAGATGGATATAAAAGAGTTAAATATAAATATTGAACAGCGAACCAATCGAAATCATCCGTGGGAATATGCACGTGCAAAAGTAGTCTGTAATCTGTTAAAAAAAAGGTTGCCAGATACAATAAGTGCCGTTGATGTAGGTTGTGGAGATGTGTTTTTTCTCAATCAGTTTTCTCAAAGGTTTTCAGTACATAAGGCAGTTGCAGTAGATACTGCTTTTACGGATGATATTGTTGCGTCCCTTAAACAAAATCATAGAGACATTATGTTCGTCAATGATATTGACGAAGTTGATTTACAAGGAGAAAAAGCGGATGTGGTTTTCTTAATGGATGTTATTGAACACATCGAAAATGACGTGGATTTCCTGAAAAAACTTTCAGAAGCAAGTTTTGTTGGTGAGAAAACATTGTTTATGATTACAGTACCCGCTTTTAATGGTCTCTATTGTTCACATGACAAATGGTTAGGACATTATAGGAGATACGATAAAAAAATGCTTCTCTCATCTATTCAAAAATCAAATTTACAAAGTATTTGTAGTGGCTATTTTTTTACATCGCTCTTCTTTGCAAGAAGTATTCAGAAATTAATTGAAATAATAAAAAACGAAAAAGATAAAGAACCAACGGGGATTGGAGGTTGGACGAGAGGAACTTTTATATCAAAAGTTTATGAATATTTTTTGCTTATCGATTATTACTTTTTTAGATTATTCACTTTCATAGGAATAAAATTCCCAGGTCTTTCAACATTTGCATTATGTCAAAAACGTTAGTGATTATTCCTTGCTATAATGAGGAAAATAGATTGAATAGTCAAGTATTTCTTGATTATGCGAAAGAACATCAAGATATTTATTTCTTATTTGTGAATGACGGCAGTAAAGATGGAACGAAGGATATTATCAATGCCATTGCGACAAAATCCACACAATGTAAATGTTTGCATTTGTCAAACAATAGCGGCAAGGCTGAAGCAGTAAGACGAGGAATGCTCGCAGCTCTTGAAAATGGTAATGACTATCAATATATCGGTTTTTTTGATGCAGATTTAGCGACGCCTCTTTATGAAATTCAAAATTTTATGAAGGAAATGGAGAAAAGTCACTTTGATATTGTATCGGGTTTAAGGTTGTCAAGATTAGGAGCAGATGTACAAAGAAAGAAATCTCGACATTATATTGGAAGGTGTTTTGCAACGACAGCATCCTTAGTTTTACATATTCCAATCTACGATACTCAATGCGGTGCGAAATTTTTTAAGAAGGAAATTGTTGAAACGCTTTTTGCTGACAAATTTTGTTCAAAATGGATTTTTGATGTAGAAATATTTGCACGATATTTGTCTTACATAAAAAAAGAAAATACTAGAGTGCAAATATGCGAGATGCCCCTTTCATCTTGGAAAGATATTGGGGGTAGTAGGCTGAAATTTAGAGATTTTTTTGTGGCACCATTTGAATTGATTAGGATTAAAAGAAAATATTTATAGTTATTTTTTATGAGAGATTTTTGGAAAAAAAACAAATGTAATATTTGGTTTTGGCTATTTCTCGTGTTGGCCCTTGGAATGGCCATCGTAATGCCAATTATGAGCTTGGATGCTGGTAATTCTGGTGATGAAGATGCCTTTCAAGTCATTCAAGGACGCAATGTCGTCAACTATTTTAGTACTGATGGAGCAGACACGACTTGCTTTAGTTTTTCTAACTTGAAGTATTACGGCTCTTCTCCGGACGTCATTACCGAATTTATCAATGAAAAATGTGGTATTGAAGACATTCACACAACTCGCCACATTTTCAATTCGCTATTGGGTTGGTTGGGGATTTTGGCCGTGGGGCTAATTGCTTGCCAATTGGGTGGTTTTCGTGCGGGCGTATTGGCTATGCTGCTCCTGTTTTTCTCCCCAAGATTTTTAGGACATACTTTCAATAATCCGAAAGATATCCCATTTGCTTCGGCTGTGATTATGGCCGTTTATGGGATGTTCCTTTTCCTCAGACAGTTTCCAAAGGTCAAATGGTACACGTTTGTTATTCTTATTTTATCCATTGCTTTTGCCATCAGCGTCCGTGTCGGCGGATTGATTTTAGTCGGCTATTTCGGAATCTTCGGGTTTGCCTATTTGATTAAGATGTTTGTAGAAATGAGACTTTCTCAAAAAAGCGAAATGACTATTGCTAAGTCCAATGCCAAGAAAGTCCAAAGAAAGCAGGGCCGTAAGCAAAGTATTGGGACTTACATTGGAAAATCCATCGCACGAATGGCACTACTGGGAATAGGTATTTGTATCGTTGCCTTTTTTCTTGGCATCCTACTTTGGCCTTACGCATTGCAGGCCCCGATAAAGAATGTTGTGGAATCGTATGGCGCTATGGCACATTTTGAGTCCTTCATCCGCCAGCTTTTTGAAGGAACCTTCATCTATTCCGACGCACTGCCGTGGTACTATCTGCCCAAACTTATCCTTTTAACGACTCCTATCGCCGTCTTTATCGGTGCTATCCTCTACTTCTTTTTCGGAATGTTTAAAAAAGAAAACTGGTTTTATGCCGGCGCCCTCTGGTTCGCATTCCTTTTCCCCATCGTTTGGATTATCTATACGGATGCCAACGTCTATTGTGGCTGGCGTCACGTCCTGTTCGCTTATCCGCCGCTCACCGTGTTGGCCGGTCTTGGCTTCGACGGACTCATCCGCTTCGGCGAAAAGTTGCTGAAACCGAAAGTCGCTGAGGTGCCCGCAACGGAAGTCACGGAAGATACGGTTGAAACGAAGCGCGATACGAAGTCCCAAGTGGTGAAAGTGGCTTTGAATGTGGCCGGCTTCGCTTTGGTGGGATGCCTGCTAATCAATCCGATACGTCACACTATCGTCAATCATCCGTACGAGTATGTGTTTTTCAACAAGGCCTTCGGAGGTATGGAAAACGCATACGGGAACTACGAATTAGACTATTACTACCACACTACTCGCGCCGCTTGCGAGTGGTTGCAAGCCAATGCCGAAGCCCCCGTCGTGGTGGAAGGTGACTCGTTGTACAAACCCAATCCCAAAATTCAGGTGGCCACGTGGCATCAACCTTCCGTCGCCTATTTCCTGAGAAAGGATACCGCCCGCTTTTCCGTTAAGTTCAGCCGTTGGGACAAACTGTCGGAATCCGACTGGGACTACGGCATTTACCCCATCACTGGCATCGACCCCGCCGAATTGAAAAACAAGAAGTCGTTCCCTCCCGTCAATTGCGTCCATACCATCGAAGTGGATGGTTATCCCATCTGTTTCATCGTCCGTCACGAAAACAAGTCCGACTTGATGGCCTTCCTCAGCAACAAAGAGTTGATGCAGTACCGTCGTCTCGACGAGCGTGGCTACCAGATGGTCGCTCGCTCCCAAAAATACTTGGCTGAGGCCTACGCATACAATCCGTACAATCGTTCGATGCTTACCACCTATATGGAGTTGTATGAGGCCTTGGGCAATACCGACAGCATTATGAAGTATGCCAATTTAAAGCTGCAGTGTCTGCCGAAAGACGAAATCGCCACCTTCTACAAAGGTTTGTGCTATCAAAAAATGGGGGATGAGGAAATGGCTATCAAAACTTATCGTCATTGTATCAAGTTAAACTGCAAATACTCAGCTGCTTACGCTGGACTTGGTGATATTTATAAAAAACGTAAAGATTGGAATAGTTACGAAAACCTGTTGCTGAAGGAAGTTGATGAAAATATTTTCAGTGCTACTCGCGATGATAATGTAGAATTGGTGCAAATCTATATGCAGCAAGGAATGTCGGAGCCGTATGCCTACAAGCGTGCCTACAAAACGATTGCAGAACGCTATCAGGCCGCCGGCAATACGGAAGGATATCGTATCTATTGGGAAGCGTACGAAAAAATCGCCAATCAACTAAATCGATAGAATTTTATATGAACAAAGCAACGAGATAATTTGTTATCTTTGCCGACTTTTTGATAAAAAAGTATGTAATGTCTAACCAATTAAAAAACATAAAACTATGGCAATTAAACTCAAACCATTAGCTGACAGAGTCGTTATTGAACCTGCAGAAGCTGAACAAAAAACCGCTGGTGGTATCATCATCCCTGACACCGCTAAAGAAAAACCACAAAAGGGCACCGTCGTTGCCGTCGGCCCCGGTAAGAAAGACGAACCGATGACACTCAAAGTCGGTGATACCGTTCTTTATGGAAAATACTCCGGAACCGAAATCACCCTTGACGGAACTCATTACCTGATTATGAAGGAAGCTGACGTTTACGCCACCCTCAAATAATCAGACATTGTAATATTTTATCAACTTAAAAATTTTCAAACTAAAAAAATGGCAAAAAATATAGTTTACGACTGGGAAGCACGCGATGGTCTTAAAAAAGGCGTGGACGCATTGGCAAATGCAGTAAAAGTTACTCTCGGACCGAAAGGTAGAAACGTTATTATCGACAAGAAATTCGGTGCTCCTCACATCACCAAAGATGGTGTTTCTGTAGCTAAAGAAATTGAATTGAGCGAACCGATTGAAAATATGGGCGCACAAATGGTGAAGGAAGTCGCTTCCAAAACCAACGACCAAGCGGGCGATGGAACCACCACCGCTACTGTTTTGGCACAAGCCATCTTCAATACCGGCTTGAAAAACGTTACCGCCGGTGCTAATCCGATGGATTTGAAACGTGGTATCGATACTGCTGTCGCTGCCGTCGTTGCTGAATTGAAGAAAATGTCCAGCACCATCGGTGACAACAACGAAAAAATCGCACAGGTCGCTACCATTTCAGCTAACAATGATGCCCAAGTGGGTAACATCATCGCTGAAGCTATGGGGAAAGTGAAGAAAGAAGGTGTCATCACCATTGAAGAAGCAAAAGGTACTGCTACCGAAGTCAAGGTTGTGGAAGGTATGCAATTTGACCGCGGTTACATTTCTCCCTATTTCGTTACCGATACCGAAAAGATGGAAACCGTTTATGAAAATCCTTTCATCCTGATTTATGACAAGAAAATCAGCAATATGAAGGAATTTTTGCCGGTTCTTGAAAAGGCAGTCCAAAGTGGTCGCCCGTTGTTGGTGATTGCGGAAGACGTTGATAGCGAAGCATTGGCTACGTTGGTCGTCAACCGTTTGCGTGGCGGTTTGAAAATCGTTGCTGTCAAAGCTCCTGGCTTCGGCGACAGAAGAAAAGAGATGTTGGAAGACATCGCTATCCTGACGGGCGGTTACGTCATTTCCGAAGAAAAAGGTTTCAAATTGGAAGACGCTACCCTTGAAATGCTCGGTACGGCTGAAAAAATCACCGTTGATAAAGAAAATACGACCATCGTTAGTGGTAAGGGCGACAAGCAAGCCATCGCTGACCGCGTTGCTCAAATCAAGGCACAGATTGCCAAGAGTACTTCCGATTACGATCGTGAAAAACTCCAGGAACGCTTGGCCAAGTTGGCTGGTGGCGTAGCAGTTATCTACGTCGGCGCCGCTTCCGAAGTGGAAATGAAAGAAAAGAAAGACCGTTTTGACGACGCTTTGCACGCAACTCGCGCAGCCATCGAAGAAGGTATCATCCCCGGTGGCGGTGTCGGTTACATCCGTTCTATCAAAGCTTTGGACAAAATCAAAGGTGTCAGCGACGATGAAAAAATCGGTATTGACATCGTCCGTCGCGCTTTGGAAGAACCTCTCCGTCAAATCGTTGCTAATGCTGGCAAGGAAGGTTCCGTCGTAGTGAACGCCGTGATGGAAGCCAAAGGCAATATGGGCTTCAACGCTCGTACGGAAGTTTACGAAGACCTTATCAAGGCCGGTGTCATCGATCCTACCAAGGTGGCCCGCGTCGCCATTGAAAACGCTGGCTCCATCGCTGGAATGCTGCTGACTACCGAGTGCGTTTTGGCTGAAATCAAGGAAGAAACGCCTGCTATGCCCGCTGGTGGCGGAATGCCTGGCGGAATGCCCGGAATGTACTAAACCGAGCTTCGATTCTATAATGAAAACGAGAGTTCCAATCGAGCTCTCGTTTTTTTTGTTCTGTCCTCTGAATTATCGCGGCCACAAAAGCCATTCTATAATGGAGCGGACTTTTATGGTAATTCCTTCTATTACAATATCTTGACTTTTTGAAAGTGTGAGTAATGTTAATTGGTCGCATTTTAGTGCTTTTGAGGCATTTATGAGTGCTTCCGTTTCCCTTTTGTATGTTTTTGCATCGTCAATGTTGTGTGTCACTTGGATTAATTCCTTAACAACATTCTGCCGACACACTACGAAATCTACTTCTTTACTACGAGACATCGGCTTATAATAATAAATGTCTTCGGTTTGTGAACTATGTCGTCGTAGTAATTCAATATAGATGACATTTTCCAAGCGCCAACCTGTGTTTTCACTCAAGAGACTATTCTCTCGATTGGCAATGAAGCCCGTATCAATCACATAACTTTTTTCGCAACAGATTCTTTCTGAGCTTTTGAATGAGAATTTTTGTATTCTATGAATTAAAAATGCCTGCGAAAGATAGGAAACGTATTGTTGCGCCGTTTTACTGCTTTTTAAACCGGATATTTCTGCTAATTTTTCATAACTTATTGTTTGACAGGTGTTATTTATAAGATGATTCGAAATACGTCTAATACCCTCCGTGTTACGAATGTTGAACCTTTTCGCAATATCTTTCAGTACTATTGTTTCAAGAAGACTCTCGACATATATTCTTTTTATGTTGAGATTTGGAAGATTAGAAATCTCAGGGAATCCTCCGTTGTATAGATATGCTGTAAGTGCTGATTTCCGGGCAGCTTCTGCTTGTGTCGTGTAGTCGGTTACATCCACATTTTGACTTTGGCAATATTCTGCAAACGAGAAAGGATATAATTTGATTTCATTGTATCTTCCTGTAAGATGAGTGGCTAATTCCCCACTAAGTAATTTCGCGTTGCTGCCTGTGATAATCACTCGCTTGCCTTGCCGTAGCAACCGATTTACAAACATATACCAGCCATCAACATTTTGTATCTCATCAAAAAACAAATAGTTGACATCTGTCCCATATAATTGGTAAATACAACCAAGCGTCGTGTCTAAATCTTCTGTCTGGATGCCTACCAAACGGTCATCATCCATATTGGCATACCCATAAACAATCTCGTTCTGTAGTAATACCTTGTGACACAATGTGGACTTTCCACTGCGACGTACGCCCGTAACGACTTGTGCTAAATTACTATCGAATAAAAACTGGGATTCTTCGTAACGATGGCACCATTTCGTCGGTTGATACTTAGCTACTTCTAATTGTTGTTCTCTCAATACTTTTAGTATGATTTGTTCTTCCATAGCATAACGTTTTATGGTGCAAACATACATTTTTTTTTATTATAATACATTAAAATGCGCAAAATAACGTATTATATTACGTTAAAATGCAAATTTTGCACAACTAATTGATTTTCAATAAGAAAATGTTTGCTTATTGAAAAACGTTACAATTTTCTGACGTCTTGACGCATTCCCAACGGTAATCTCCGCTACTCAGCGTTGAGTTTTCCCGCCTTGATTCCGTAAAAAATCAGATAGGAAAAGGCAATGATAGGAATGAAAAATGAGTGATGATACCCGCCTAATGCGTCCGCAACCAAACCCTGCAGCGGAGGTAGCAACGCTCCACCTAAAATGGCCATCACCAACAAGGATGAACCTTGGGCTTTGTTTGTCCCCAAGTGGGCAATCGCCGTTGCAAAAATGTTGGACCACATCACCGAGTTGAACAGCCCCGTTGCCAACAAGAACCAGATGGCCGAGTAGCCGCCGATGTACATCGCTGCTGCGAGGAAGATGATGTTGACTCCGGCAAAAACGGCCACCACGCGCGTCGGCTGCGTTCTCCCAACCATAAAAGCAAAGATGTTGATGACAATGAATGCCAAGTAGGGAAGCATAGCTACCGGACGGAACGTGTCGGGATGCAGCAGGTAATTGATTCCGATGAGCAATCCGAAGGTGCAAACGGCCACGATGAACATCAGTCCGTATTTGCGGGCGCTGTTTTTAAATTCAATGAGTGACAATGCCCCGAGAAAACGGCCAATCATCAAGCCGCCCCAGTAAAAGGCAAGGTAGTTGGCGGCACTCTGTTTCGAAATGTCGGGAATCAGTTCCATCGCGCAGTTGATGAAACTGCTGCCTACACAAACCTCTGCGCCAACATAACAAAAAATAGCAAGGATGCCGAATAGTAACATTTTGTCTTTCAGTATGTTGGTTCCAGACGTCATCTTCTCCTCATTCTGAAAACTTGGGAGCGGGACGATGGCGATGACGAGCGCCACTAACAAAAACAGTCCGCAGAAAATAAGGTAGGGGATGTGTATGTGGGCGGAATCGCCTAATTTTGCTAACAGAATTCCACCTAACATCGGCGCCAAAGTCGTTCCAAGTGAGTTGAATGCCTGTGACAGGTTCAGTCGGCCAGACGCGCCCTCCGGAGTTCCTAAAATGGTGACGTATGGATTGGCGGCAATTTGTAAAATAGTGACTCCCAATCCGATAACAAATAATCCGGTCAGAAACAGACCGTAAATATTTAAGGTGGAGGCAGGATAAAAAAGCAGACAGCCCGCCGCGGAAAGCAGCAGTCCTGCCAATATGCCTTTTTTGTACCCGATTTTGCTGATGGGGTCGCCAACGGTTACGGAAATAAGAAAATAGATGAGGGAACCGACAAAGTAGGCCCCGAAAAAGCAAAACTGAACGAACATCGACGCCGCGCGACTCAGATGAAACATCTCTTTCAATTCCGGAATGAGGATGTCATTCATACAAGTGATGAATCCCCACATAAAAAAGAGGCAGATGATGGCTGCAAAGGAAATGGCGTATGAACTTTTTTTCATAAATTATTGATTTTATGTGAAATATCTTCCTGTTTGTCCTTGTTCTGCTGGTAAGTATAGCGGATGAGCGCGATGAAGGCCGCCGTCAACAAAAGAGAAGAGAGGATGGCGGGCGTCTGATTTGAAAAAGAAATGGACTCTTCGTCTGGAATTGTCCCTTGATTAACAAGTAGTTGCATAGTTACGGAGAGCGCATTGTGCAAAAAATGGGCAAAGATAGGAACCCATAGCGAGCCGCTCCACCAAAGCAGATAACCAAGGTAAACGCCTAATAGCCACCGGGCAAAAAATCCGTTGAATTGCAAGTGGATGGCACTGAAAATGAACCCCGTCAGCCAAATGGCGATGTGCTGGTTCTTTGTCCATTTTTGGAAAAGGTTCTGAAGCGTTCCACGGAAGAAAAATTCTTCACAAATAGCTGGTAATGCCGCACAAATCAATAGGTTAAGAATGAAAGTTGGGACGTCCGTCGCTTGCAGAATAACCTCCAAAATATGGTCGTTGTCTTCCTGCTGTTGTTGCATCCATTGTTCAATGCCCGCTAACGCTTTGGGCAGGTGGATTTGTTGGTTGAGGTGCACGATGAAACCGATGAGCGGGAGCAGAAAAATCGCCAAGAAAATGACGTATAAAAACAGTTTGGTTTCTTTGGGAAGCCGTTCTGCTTGCGGGTATCGGAACCAATTCCGTGAGTGGCAAAATGAGAAGAGCAGCGCCGGTGCCAAAAAAGTTCCTATGGCGCTAAACATCTGAATCAGACGATAATACGCGGCAGTCGGATGGTCTGAAATGTCTTTTCCCCAGATGAGTTGCGAACACAATAATCCGATGGCCGTGAAAATCAACATCCCGCCGACTACAAAAAGTATCAGAAAAAGAAATTGTGCAAGGAATCCTTTTTTAGCAAAAAAAGGTTCTTTTGGAAGAAGTGACGAAAGGTTGTTATTGTTCATAAATCAGAAATACGGTTCTACGGTTTTGGGCGCGTCCTTCTTCCGTCGCATTGGTCGCAATGGGCTTGCTCTCGCCATATCCTTTGTAACGGAGCCGATTTGCTGGAATCCCTTTGCTAATCAGGTAGTTGTAAACGGATTTGGCACGGTTTTCTGAAAGAAGACGGTTGTCTTCGTCGTTGCCAATGTTGTCGGTGTGCCCTTGCAATTCCACT
The DNA here is from genome assembly GCA_002314795.1 of Bacteroidales bacterium UBA1756. Lineage (GTDB taxonomy): Bacteria > Bacteroidota > Bacteroidia > Bacteroidales > WCHB1-69 > UBA1756. Next base: position 12,552 of record DCHI01000051.1, read on the forward strand.
TTCACCGTCGGATTGTGGTTCAAAAAGTCAACGAAAACATCCACAACGCGCTTCGATTCCGCCGTGATGGAATAGGAGTTGGTTTCAAAGTAAATGTCGTGGAGGTCGCAAATCTTTCCGACTTCTATTTTCTTGACTTCGGCATTGGATGTCACCACATTTTCTGATTCCGGTTCAACCGTGATGAGCCGAGTGTCGTAGGCATAGCCCTCCTGCTTGATGTTCAAAACAAGCTCCTGCTTTTGGGTCGTATCGATTTCGGTGGCGAGTGCATATTTGCCTGTGTTTTCGTTCACCGTGGTGACGGAAATGACATTTGCGTTTTCATCCAAAAGTTCAACTACGGATTCCACCTGCTCTTTATCGTCCGTTGTAATGGTCCCTTTAATCAGCATCATACTCTTGGGGCGAGCGGCTTCGTATAGTTCAAAACTGTATATGTTCCAGTCTTTTGTGTCCAAATTATTGGAAGAAAAATAGGCCGTTTGTCCGTCCAAACTGACAAAAAAGTCAACTTCGTCGTTTTCTGAGTTGATGGGATAGCCGATATTTTTCGGTTTGGTCCACTTTCCGTTTGCATCGATTTTAGAGTAGAAAATGTCCATTCCACCCAAGCCGGCGTGTCCGGAAGAGGCAAAGTAGAGCGTTTTGCTGTCGGTGTGAAGGAACGGGGAGCGTTCATTCCCCTTCGTGTTGATGACGGGTCCTAAGTTGACGGGCGTTTTCCAATTCCCGTTTGCGTCTTGTTCCGACATCC
>DCHI01000051.1:13329-40198 GCA_002314795.1 Bacteroidales bacterium UBA1756
CCGCCGTATCCGACATTCCGGTCCGAAGCAAAAAACAGAACCTTGCCGTCGGAACTGAGTGAGGGTTGCGATTCCCACGAGTCGGGACGATTGATTTTGTCGCCAAGAGATTGTGGTTCAGACCATTCGTGTCCGTCCCATTTGGAAAAGTAAAGATCGTAGTTGGGATAAACTTGTTCGGCTCCGCGGTCTTGCTTGACACGAACTTCGTGAACCATTGCAAAAATCAACAGGTCGTTCGCCAAATTGATGGTCGGGCTGCCTTCGCCCGTGGACTGGTTGAAAGGGGAGGGGAGTGGCTTCCCCTGTTCGTATCGGTTCGCTCCAATTTTTTTACTGTATGAAAAGTATTCTCTATCAACGATTTCCGAACCGAAATATTCTGTTTTGTGCTCTTGTTGGCGACGGGTAAAATAGAAATATTCCGCATCGGGCGAAAGTGTGGCCAAGTATTCGTCCTTGTCTGTCGAAATTCCTTCCACCAAGTGAGGATCAAAGGGAACGGGATTGTTGAGAATTTCGGAATAGACTTTCGAATATTTGAGGATGTTTTCTGCAAAATCCAAGTCGTCCGTATTCTTGACCAAATCCGGATTTTCAACTAAAACGGTTGCGTGTTTGGTCGCTTCCGGAAAATCTTCTAACAGATAGGCGATGTGTGCCGCGTACAGGTGGACGATGATTTTGTAGTGCGGACAAACGGCGTACATTCGGTCGGCCGCTTCAATCACCTTGCGTGCATCTTGCTTCCGTTCGATGGTAAAATCGTTGAGTTTGATGGGAAGATAGTAACTGAGTGCGTAGTAATAATTTGCCTCCAAATGTTCCGGATAATCCGAAAGAATCTCGTTGTAGAGTTCGTTCGCTTCGGCCTTTTTTCCTGACTTCTGAAGATCGCGTGCCTTCGAAAATTTCTTTTCGGTCTGTTTGTCAAATGATTGGACGCACGGGTCCGATTCGTCTTGGGCAAAGGTTCCTGTCCAAAGTAAAAGGAGTACTGTGAAAGCAATGGCAATGCGGGTATGTCTGAACATCAGTCCGGTGTTTTTTATTTGGTGAGCACGTGGAAAAGTTCTTCGATGGAGTTGTTCGGTACGCCGCGTTTGACCGCTTCTGCGTGCAGCTGTTCCATTGTGGCATCGGCGACGATTTCTCCGCGGTTGATGATGAGAACGCGGCTGCACATCGCTTCCACTTCTTGCATAATGTGCGTGGAAAGCAGCACGGTTTTGGTTTTTCCGCACTCTTTGATGAGGTCACGGATCTCTACCAACTGGTTGGGGTCAAGGCCGGTGGTCGGCTCGTCCAAAATCAGTACTTCCGGGTCGGGAATCAGTGCCTGTGCCAGCCCGACGCGCTGTTTGTATCCTTTGGAAAGTGCGCCGATTTTCTTCCGTCTTTCCGGTTCTAATCCGGTCATTTGGATGACTTGCTCTATCCGTTCCTTTTTGTTTTTGATGTGGTGAATGCCTGCAATGAATTCCAAAAATTCAGTGACGTACATTTCATAATAAAGCGGATTCGCTTCCGAAAGGTAACCTATTTTTTCTCTTAGTTTTAAAGAATCGTTCCAAATATCTAATCCACAGACGGATACATCTCCGCTCGTCGGTGGCTGATAGCACGTGATGATTTTCATCATCGTAGATTTTCCAGCACCGTTCGGTCCTAAAAAACCAACGACTTCACCTTTTTTAACTTCAAAACTGACATCTTTCAATGCCCACTGTTTACCAAATTGTTTGGATACGTTTTTTACTATGATTGACATATTGTTTGGTTTTCAAAAATAGATAATAAATGGATTATTTTGGTGTGAAACGTAAGAGTATCAAGCAGATAACTAAATAAACAAGATTGGGTAGCCACGTGGCCATTGCCGGAGCGAGTTGTTCGGAGATGGCGAACACGTTGGAAACCTGTTGAAAAAGAATGAACGTGAAAACGAAAAACAGTCCGATGAAAATGTGGACCCCTACGCCGCGTCGCGTCTTCCGGGCCGCTACACTCAAACCTAACAGCGTCATAATCAGAATGGAAAGAGGATTTGCAATGCGCTTGTGACGCTCTATCTGGTAGTGTTTCACCAAACTGGAACCTTTTTTCTTTTCCTTGTCGATGAAACGAAGCAGGTCAAAATAGGACATCGTTTCGGTGATGGTGATGTCGTTGTTGAAATCGTCCGGAAGGAAGTTAAATGTCGTGTCCATTTCCACTCCGGAGCGGACGGTCTGCCCGTTTTTGTCAAAATTACGGATGGTGTAATCGTACAAGTGCCATTTCTGTGTGCTGTCGTTATAACTGACTTGTGCCGCACTCAGTTTCGATTTCATCTTTTCATTCTTGTAATCAATCACTTCCACCGTGAATCTTTCTCCCTCCTTCGCTTGCTTCATCCAACGTTCCGCATAAACGTACGTGTCTTCCGAACTTTTAAAATGGATGTTTGAGTTCGTGATGATGCGTTTTTTATGCAAATGCTCCTCGTAAAAAGTATGCATTCGCGCATTGGTTTTGGGAATGACGAAATTCGCCATAAACAGGGAAAGCACGCTCAGAATCAGCGCCCCGACGATGTACGGATACATAAACCGGTAGAAACTGACCCCGCCATTGAAAAAGGAGATAATCTCATTGTTTCCAGATAGTTTGGATGTAAACCAAATAACTGATATAAAGGTAAATAACGGAAAAAATAGATTGATAAAGTAGGGAATGAAGTTGAAATAATATTGGAAAATGATGGCGTTAAGAGGCACCTCATTGTCCAAAAACTTGTGTATTTTTTCAGAAATATCAAAGACGACAATGATGGTCATCAGCAGGGCAATGGAATAAAATACCGAGCCGAGGAACTTGATGAGAATGTATCGATCCATCAAGGTCCAGTGCCAGTTTTCTTTTCTGAAATCCAATCGCGGTATCCAATTCATTTTCAGATGATTATCTGTTCTTTTTTATTTTCTTTTTTTGATGGAAAATTGCTTTGTAATAGCCCCAGTGCCAAAGGAAATGGAAAATGGCAATGATAGTCATCGCGATGCCCACATAGACGTGCCAGTGCAGAAAGTCGATATAATAGGTGGGACGGTAGCCGTAATTGATGAAAAGTGCCAGTACCACACCGAGCAGGCAAGAAACGAGGCACGTGGCCGCTAACGCAATGTTCCAAATCTTGCGGTGGGTCACTTTCTTGATTATGCCGGTTTTCGCTAAAATGAACGTGACAAAGTACAGCCCGAACAGGATGCCCATAATGGTAAAAACAGGGTAGGGGGACTTCTTTTTCTGTTCGGTTTCCGTGGTCACTTCGTCATCGTTGACGGTTTCTTCTGCTTGAACGGAACTCTCTTGGCCCGCGGCTTCGACTGTTTCGGTCTGCGTTTCTTGAACGCTTTCGGCGGTTTGTCGCTCACTCGCATTCGCGGACTTTTGCTGAACTTTTGTGCCGGTTTCGTCTTTGGTTGCGGTCTCTTTGGGTGAAACAGAAGTGGCCCCGTGGTCACAAAAACCGTCCCCGTTGTTATCGACAAACCGACCGCAAATGCCGGGGCAGTCGGTTTGTCCACAATCTTGTTGAGCCATCACGCCTCCCACGGCGAACCATAGAAGGCAGGTTATAAAAAGAATTTTTTTCATTGTAGAATCTGATTGTTATTTTTTCAGATTTTCATCCAAAAAGCGGAAAAATTCACGTTGCCAGAGCATTGCGTTTTGTGGCTTGACGACGAAGTGCGTTTCATCGGGGAAGAAGAGGAAACGGCTTGGAATCCCTTGCATTTGTGCGATGTCAAAGGCCTGCATACCTTCCGTATAGGGAATACGGAAATCGTTGCCACCGTGGATGACTAAGAGCGGAGTGTCCCAGTTTCCGACGAAAAGGTTGGGTGAGAAACTGTAACTCTTCGGAGTCGGCTTTTGCCAATAGTTGCCCTCTATGTCGTGGTTGGCGAAGAAGAGTTCTTCGGTCGTGCCGTACCAACTTTCAAAGTTGAACATTCCGCAGTGGGCGATGAAAGCTTTGAAACGTTTCTTGTGATTGCCGGCCAGCCAATAGACGGAATAGCCACCAAAGCTGGCGCCGACAGCGCCCAAACGGTCTGCATTTACATACGGTTCTTTGGCAACGTCGTCGATGGCGGAGAGATAGTCTTTCATACATTGTCCGCCGTAGTCACGGCTGATGTCGTCGTTCCATTTTTTGCCGAAACCAGGTAGGCCACGGCGGTTGGGTGCTACAACGATGTAGTCGTGTGCTGCCATCATAGAAAAGTTCCAACGATAGGAAAAGAATTGACTGACAGGAGATTGAGGGCCGCCTTCACAATAGAGTAAGGTGGGATAGGTTTTGGTGGAGTCGAATTTTGGAGGAAGAATAACCCAAACGAGCATCTCTTGTCCGTCGGTGGTTTTCACCCATCTTTTGACGGTTTTTCCCATATCAATCTTGTCCAAAATGTCTTTGTTGGTGAAAGTGAGTTGGCTGAAATCTCCTGTTTCGGGATTCACGCTGTAAATTTCGGCGGGAAGCTGGTGCGTCGTTCTGGTCGCAATCAATTGGCCGTTTGCCCAAGCGATAGAATTGAAATCGTGGTCGCCTTCTGTGAGCATACGGACTTGCATAGTTGCTTGATTATCAGATTCTTCTTTCGTCTCCAAAACAAAAATCTGGTTGGTTCCTTCGTAACTGCTGAGGAAATAGATTTTCTTGGCGTCCGGGCTCCAGACGAAACTTTCAGGATTCAACTTGTCGTTACTCATTGCTTGGAAGGAGACATTGCCCTTGAAGTCGTAGATCATCATCCGTTTCAGGTCGGATTCGAAGCCGGGAGTTTCCATACTCCACCAAACCAGTTGGCTGCCGTCGGGACTCCAAACGGGATTCATATCGTAACCGAGGTTTCCTTCCGAAATGTTGACGGTTTTTTGCGTTTTGAGGTCATAGACGAACACGTCGGTGTTGGTGCTGACGGCGAAGTCCTTGCCGGATTCGCGTTTGCAGCAGTAGGCCACCTTTTGTCCGTCGGGGCTCCAAACGGCTTGTTCCATACCTCCAAACGGGGGGACGGGAGAGTGAAAACGTTCTCCTTTCAGCAATTCGACGGCTTCGTCCGGTTTGTCGATGGGGGCGATGAAAAGATGAGCGTAGGTGCCGTCTGCCCAGCTGTCCCAGTGACGGTACATCAAATCGTCGTAAATCATTGCGTTGGCTTTAGGCAGGTCGGGGTAGCGTTCCTCGATGGTGGGATCGAGACGGACGTTGCGCGTATAGAGCAGATGTTTTCCGTCGGGTGCGTATGAAAAACCGTTGATGTCGGATTCCGCGTGCGTAATCTGGGTGCGGTTGCTGCCGTCGAGGTCGCATTCAAAAATCTGCATCACATCGTCGGCCGGATAAAGGAACGCGATTTTCTTTCCGTCCGGTCTCCAAACGGGTTGTACTTCGTCGGAAACGGTTCTGGAAATCTGAGTGGGTTCGCCGCCTGCCACCGGAACGGTGTAAAGGTCGGCGTTGCCTTTATTCTTGGTGTAATCAAAATATTTAACGGAATAAACGAGTGTTTTTCCGTCAGGAGACACTTCGGGAGCGGAGACGCGTCCGAAGTACCACAGGATTTCTTCGGTGAGGATTCCTTTTGAAAAATCAGGAACCGGACGGTTGTCTTTGGTAATCAAGTCGGCATCGTCTGTGACGGTGCTTTCCTTTGTGTTTTTGTTGCAGGAAACAGTCATAGCCATTAGGATTGCAATGAAAAGAAATGTTTTTTTCATAACTTATTTATTTATAATAATTTATAATATTTTCTTTCAATGTGAAAATAGGTCGCAAATTTACACGAAATCCTTGAATTGGACACCTAATTTCCCTTAATTTTCATAGCATTATATGAAAGAAAAAGATGTTTTTTTCAGGGATGAAAGTTTTTGGGAATTCGTCGTTTATTTTTTGTGGCGCGGCTTTCATATTCTAAAAAATGTAGTATTTTTGCCGCCGATTTTAAACAACCAAAAAAAATTCAATTATGGCTTACAAAATTTCTGACAAATGTGTCGCTTGTGGTACCTGTGCTGACCAATGCCCCGTCGGAGCTATTTCCGAAGGTGACATCTACAAAATCAATCCCGATGAATGCATCGAATGTGGTGCTTGCGCTGGCGCTTGCCCGTCCGAAGCTATCGCTCTTGATGAATAATCTGTAGATTAGCACAAAACAAAAAAAAAAGCACTCATCAGAGTGCTTTTTTTGTTTATCGACCAGCGTCGCTGTCAAATTCGTCATAGTCGAATCCGAACTGATAGTCGTCGTAAAAGTCGTAGTCGTCGCGATATTCCTCGGGGTCTTCCCCGTCTTCGTGCTGGTAGAAATCGTAATCCTCGTTCCACCAGTCACTTTGTCGCGGCGTGCGCATTCCGCAAAGTTGGTAGGTGCGCCGTGACATTTTGCGGTCAATGATGTGGATGGCGGTACGCAGGTACTCCCATTCGGTTTCGTTCATCACGGTGTTGGGGTTGGCTACGGTTCGGCAAAAATTCACGTATGCCGCATTGAGTTCGTCGCAGGTTTTAGCTGAGTCCATTTTCGCTTCGTAGGTGCGCCAAATGCTGTTGCTGGCATAGTAGGCCTGCCGTTTCGTCGTGCAGGAGGAAGCTAAAATCAGAATTAGTAGTAAGAGAAAATGGAATTTTTTCATCGTTAGATGCCGTAGTCAATATACCATTTGCCGTTCTTTTTAACGGCTTTCATCGTTTTGCTCAAGGGTTCGTTTGAATTTTCGGTGCTGATTTCCAACTCGACAGTGGCTTTGTTGCCGCCGTCGGTTTTGTCCACGGAAACCACTTTGATTTTGGTGATTTTTCCCCACGCCTTGGTTTCACTGTAAAGCAGGGCCGCTAAAAATCCCTTTTCGTCTTTGGAAAAAAGTTCGTCGATGCCGGCACAAAGGTTGATGGCCTCGTCATACTTTTCTTGTTGAACATTTTCCCAGAAGCTTTTCGCTACCTGCTTCGGGGTACTTTGAGAGGAACAACCGACAAAGAAAACAGCAGCGGTTGCGACGATGATGGCTGAAAGTAATTTTTTCATAATGAATGTTTTATAACGGATTTTCACTCGTTTCATCTAACTTGGTGACGGCACGTTCGGAAGCTATCTGCTCCGCTTTTTTTACCGAATATTCAAGAGCTTCGGTAAAAGGTTCGTCATCTACTAACAACTGAACGCGATAAAGGGTGCTTCGGCGGTTTCGTTCGGCGATATCGTGCCGGAATTCGATTTTCTTATGTGCGCGTTGCGCCCAATTGAGAATTTTGCTTTTGTAATTGGACTCTTCGGTGATGACGGCATTGATGTTCACGAAATCAGCGAAGATGCGCTGGAGAATGATTCGTTTGGTTTTTTCGTAGCCCTTGTCAAGAAAAATGGCGCCGATGAGGGCTTCGAAAGCGTCTCCGCCGGCAAATTTCGAGTGGGAATTCGGACTCATTTCGATGAGCTGGTCCAAGTGCATTTTGTGTGCGAGAAGCCCGAGATGCTCCCGTTTCACTAATTTGGACCGCATCTCTGTCAGGTCGCCTTCCGGCTTGAATGGGAATTTTTTGAAAAGATATTCCGCCACGACTGCGTCCAAGACGGCATCTCCCAAATATTCCAAACGCTCATTGTTAAGTGCGTGCCCGTCGAACGATGCTTCCGAAGCCGACCGGTGTGTCAATGCGGTCATATAGATGGAAACATTGGAGGTGCGAATACGCAAAACGGAGCGTATGTACCTTGCAACTTGCTGTTCTCGGGTAAGTTCTTTTTTTGATGAATTGAAAAAGAAAACGCTAAGCATCGTATTTCTTAAACAAAATGGACACGTTATGCCCACCGAATCCAAAGGCATTGTTAATGGCATATCGGATGTCGCGACGGACGGCCTTGTTGGCACAGAAATTCCAGTCGGGAATTTCCGGATCTTTTTCAATAAAGTTGATGGTTGGAGGGACGATGCCGTTTTGCAGTGACAAAACGACGGCGATGCTTTCAATGGCGGCGCAGGCACCCAACAGGTGGCCTGTCATCGACTTGGTGGAGTCGAAAAGCATATCCTTGGCGTGTTCTCCGAAAACTTGCTGAATAGCAAGACATTCCACTTTGTCGCCGGGTGGTGTGGAGGTTCCGTGCGTATTGATGTAGTCGATGTCTTCGGGACGTAAACCGGCATCGCGGATGGCGTTGAGCATAGCGTTCATAGCACCGCGGCCTTCCGGATGTGGGGCGGTGATATGGTAGGCATCGGCGGTAAGTCCTTCGCCGATGATTTCTCCATAAATTTTGGCTCCTCTTGCTTTAGCGTGTTCGTACTCTTCTAAAATGAGAATACCGGCGCCTTCGCCCATCACGAAGCCGTCTCGGCCTGCCGAAAATGGTCTGGAGGCCGTTTCGTAGTCGTCGTTTCGAGTGGAGAGTGCTCGCATTGCGTTGAAACCGCCGATACCGCATTCTCCGATGGCCGCTTCTGTGCCACCGGCCAAAATGAAATCCGCCTTGTTCAGTTGAATGAGATGGTAGGCATCCACGATGGAGTTTCCTGCCGAGGCGCACGCTGATGCCGAAGCATAACTGGGCCCGCGCAAGTCGAACTTGATGGACAGAATGCCTGGAACCATATTGATCAAGGACTTGAGAATGAAGAAGGGGCTGAAACGGGGATCATATCCGTTTTCAACAAAATCGGATATGCCTTCAAAAGTACTTTGAATGCCTCCGATGCCGGAAGCGACTAACACGCCGGCTCGATCGTGGTCAATGGAAGCCATATCAATACCCGAATCCTGCATTGCTTCCGCAGCTGCGACCAATGCAAATTGGGTACATAAATCGATTTTCCGGACTTCTTTTGCATCAATAAAGTCAAGGACATTAAAGTCCTTGACTTCACAGGCAAATTTTGTTTTATGTTGTTCTGCGTTAAAATGAGTTATCGGGGCAACACCATTTTTTCCACATAACAAACCATTCCAAAAGGCAGGAACGGTATTGCCAATAGGAGTAACGGCACCTAAGCCGGTGATGACAACTCTTTTTAATTCCATTGAAAATGGATGGACTGATGGCTATTTCGTATGATTCGTGATATATTCAACCACGTCGCCAACAGTGTGAATGTTTTCTGATGCGTCTTCTGGAATAGTAATTTCAAATTTCTTTTCCAAATCCATAATTAGTTCAACAAGATCCAATGAGTCTGCACCGAGATCTTCTGTAAAACTGGTTTCCAAGGTGATTTTATCCTTGTCGTAGCTCAATTTCTCAGCGATGATTTCTTTTACTTCGTCAATAATTTCTGCCATAGTTGTAGATTTTTAAAACGTGCAAAAATACGATATTTTTTAATTTGAGCGCTTTTTTAATTTCGTTTTGCTCGTTAGATGATTTATGCTTTTGATATACAATAGTTTAATTTTTAATTTTTTTTAAGGATTGCGCTCTGAATCAATTTCGTCAGGTCTCTTTTATTCCAAAAAATGGAAAGATTGGAAACTTTTATCCTTTTTGAGACGCAAAAGCTATGTCGCCGACTCGGAAAACCTTGTGTGCAATTCCGTGCTTGGAAAGAATCTTTTTAATTCGATCTTCATCTGTATCGGAAAGAAAAACTTGTCCAAAATGTTCATTTCCAACAAGATGCAAAAGTTGTGAAATGCGAGATTCGTCTAATTTGTCAAAGATGTCGTCTAAAAGCAATATCGGTTTCAGCTTCCTTCTTATATATATATAGTCAAATTGTGAAAGCTTCAGCGCGAGGGCAAACGATTTCTGCTGACCTTGCGAACTGAACCGTTTGACGGACCGGTCGTTCATTAGAAACTCGTAATCGTCTTTGTGGATTCCGACGGTGGTGTGTCCTGCATTGAAGTCCGCTTGCGTTTGCGCGGCTAACGATTCGGCGAAGGGCTTGGTAGCGAGTTCCGAACGATAGACGATACTGACGGACTCTTTGCTGTCGGACAGATGGTCGTAGTGTTTCTGGAAAACGAGAATGAGGGTGCTGATAAATTCCGCTCTTTTGGTGTGGATGGCCTCGCCGTATGGAACCAACTGGTCGTTGTAAATCTGCAACAGAGCGGAATCACAGTGTCGGTTCTCCCAGAATTGTTTCAACAGAATATTTCTCTGTGCCAATATTTTCTGATAGGAAATCAGGTTGTGGAGGTACTCTTTGTCAAATTGGGAAATCATCATATCGAAGAATTTGCGACGGATTTCGCTACCTTCGTGGATGACGTCGTTGTCGTACGGAGCAACCATAATGAGCGGGAACTGCCCGATATGGTCGCTGATGCGTTCGTACTCCTTTTGATTCAGTTTGACCACCTTTCGGCCTCCTGGCTTGTAGATGCAGCTCACTTTCCGGCTCCGTTCGTCGTCAAACCCGTGAAATTCCCCGTGAATGGCGAAAAAGTCCTCTCCGAATTTGACCGCGTGGGCGTCTTGCGAAAGGAAATAGCTCTTGCAAAGTGTAAGATAGTGGATGGCATCCAACAAATTCGTCTTCCCGCTCCCGTTGCTGCCAACGATGGCATTCACTTTGTCGGAAAAATCAAAATGGGCTTCCGAATAATTTTTGAAATTGGCTAATTGAATGTTTTTGAGATACATAGAAATGTGAGTGTTTAGCGAAGCGCTTCCTCTAAAGTGATTCGTTTGCCGGTCGTGACATCAACTAACACGTATTTTTTATGGCCGAGACCAAGCTTGCAGGCGTATTCAATCTGCCCCATTCCACTGATTCCGTTGACATCCAGGAAGGCGTCCTCTGTTTTTTGTTTCAGCGCCGTGAGCTGATGGCAGACCATATCGATGGCCACGATGTCGGTGGAAGCAACGGCGCCAATCTTTTCCATAAATGGGGCAGGGGCTTTGGACGAGCAGTCGCACAATTTGGAAATATTGTCCATAACGTTGATGAAAACCATCGGTTTCTTTTCGCAAAAGACTTTGGCATATTCTACAAGACGTTCCAGAAAGACGTCGGTATTGGCTTTTTCACCGGAGTTGAAGATTCCGAGGGAACATTCTGCTATGCACTTGGCGCAGCCGATACATTTGGAGCTGTCGATGACGGGGCCGTTTTCGGTGATGGTGATGGCGCCGGCGGGACATTGTTGGGCGCAACGGTTGCATTTGGTGCAGGCCGACACGTCGCCGCACGCGGGATAGGCGCTGGCGTGCATAGCCATCTTCCCTCCCGGAGAGGCAAATCCCATCGAAACGTTTTTGATGGCGCCTCCAAAACCGGAAGAAACGTGTCCCTTAAAATGCGAATAGACGATGTAGGCGTCGTAATCGTTGAAATGACTTCCACCCTTCACTTTTGAGAAATGTTTCAACCCTTCGGCTGGAAATTCCACTTCGGCGTCGGCATCGAGAATGTCGATGGGTGCAAAAGTGAATCCGTGCTCTTTTGCCAAGGCGATGTGAGAATCCGTAAAACGTCTCTTGCTGACATACAGTACGTTAGTTTCGACAAAGGTGGGATGGACTTTCTCAACCAACGGACGCAGCAGTTCCGGATTGAGGTAGTTCTGGTTGCCTTCCTCTCCGAAATGCACCTTCAGACCGATTTTGCCTTCCTGTTTTACGCCTAATGCTTCGTATAATTTCAAGATGTTTTCGGGCGTGATTTCTTTACAAAAATAAACGATGGATTCGTCTTCGGCCACCTCTATTTTGTTTTTCTGATTGCAAGAAACGCATAGAATGAGCGCAAAAATGGCCATTATTATTTTAGAAATTGCACTTTTCATAAATGATTTGTTTTTGAGATTTGTATTTGGTAAAAAAACGGCTGCAAAAGTACGATTTTAGTTTATAAAGTTCATAAAGTTTGTAAAGTTCATAAAGTTTGTAAAGTTCATAAAGTTTATAAAGTTTAGGGAGGGGCATATTAAAGTTATCAACATTTTGAAAAAGTACAAAGTTATTTGTTACTTTTGCGCGCTTTTTGACACTATTTTTATGTTAAAGAAAATCGTCGTTGTAGGATTGGCTCTCGTGTGCTTTGTGTTTAGGATGCAGGCGCAGGTGTACATTTCCGGAGAATCGACGGTTTGCCGTGGCAATTCCACTTTGTTGACCGCCGTGACCAGTGGCGGGGGCGGTGGCAATTGCACCACCTCCGTCAATATGAGTACGGGAACGACCATCGTGAACTGCGGTTCCTCTGTCTGCTTTTACGATGACGGCGGGCCAAGCGGTTCGTATGCGTGCAGTACGTCTTACGTGAGGACGTTTACCTCCAGCAACAATTCTCCTATTACCATCACTTTCAATTATGTGTATGTGGAATCCAGTTTTGATGAAATCTATGTATATGACGGTGCCGGAACTTACGGAACTTTGCTGAACAGTGGAAATACATACAATGGCTTGGACGGAATGTCTTATACGGCTTCGTCAGGAAGCATCACCGTTTATTTTACTCCGGACGGAAGCGTGGTGTATGATGGTTGGGAAGCCGTCGTCAGTTGCGCCGGCGGGTGCAGTGACAACTACACCTATCAATGGAGTACCGGTGCTACCACGGCCAGCATCAATGTTAGTCCGACGCAAACAACGACCTACACGGTTACTGCTTCGGGACCCGTTTGCGGCACCTATACCGCCACGATGACCCTCAACGTGATTGATTGCGGAAACAGCGGCTGTCCCAGCGTGGCTCCTGCTGAGTTGGGGACGGGAAACACCAACATCATCGTCGACTGCGATGTGACGTCGGTGACACTGTGCGCCAATGCGGTGGCGACGGCGGCGAGCGCCAACGACTACACCGTGATGACCATCCCGTATAATCCGCCCTACGGCTTTACCGCGGGAACTCGTATCTTCACCAATGCCACCGACGATACGTGGGGAAGTGCCGTCACTCTTCCTTTCGCTTTCTGCTATTATGGAAACACCTACACGCAAATTATACCGGGGGCCAATTCGATTGCAACTTTTGATAATAGTCAGGAAGGCGGTTATTGCCCGTGGTCCTACTCGGTTTCTCTCCCCAGTAGCAGTCTCCCTCTGAACTCCATTTTCGCTTGCTATCGTGACATCTATCCCAATTATTATACGGGAGATGGAATTTATGAAGGCGTTTTAGGTGCCTACCCGTGTAGAAGTTACGTGTTGAGTTACAACAATATAGCATTGTTCGATTGTACATCCACACGTACTTTCAGCACACAAATTGTTTTATATGAAGGCACCAACATCATTGATGTTTATTTGCGTTCAGCTCCAACTTGTACGAGTTGGAACAATGGTTATGGGATTGTTGGCATCCAGAACAGTACTGGAAGTGCGGCGGTTGTCCCCCCTGGACGAAACACTGGTTCTTGGACGGCCTATAACGAAGCGTGGCGTTTCATTCCGGTTGGAGAACCGGTCTATACGGTTACCTGGTACCAGGGCTCCGATATCAATGGCCCCGTGGTCGGTACGGGCGACGTCATTTCGGTCACGCCTCCTGGCACTACCGATTATACGGCGCGGTTGCAATACACCGCCTGCAACGGCAACACGTTTGACATTGTCAATACGTGCCACGTGACGATGAATAATACGGTTTCGCCGATTGAAGTAACGGCCTCTCCGGAAGTTGTTTGTGCCAATTCACCTACCGTGGTTTCTGTTTCCGCTCCGGACGCTGTCTCATACCAATGGAACACCGGCGCCAATACATCCTCCTTCACGGCACGCCCCAATACCGACCCGACTACCTATTCGGTGACGGTTACCTACTCCAATGGCTGTCACGCCGTCGGAAGCGTTACCGTACACTTGGACCAGGAACCGCCCGTCTATTCGGGGATGCTCAATCCTACGGAAGCGACCAATAACAACTGCGTTTTTTCAATTCCGGATTTTACACAAGAGGTCCGTCCCAATAGCAGTGACAACCTGACTCCGAACAATGAACTCGTCATTACGCAGGCCCCGTCCGCCGGCACCGTCATCACGCAAAATACTACGGTAACGGTGACCATCACGGATGCGTGTGGCAACCAAACGCAAACTACGGTTGAGGTTACGGTGCCCATTGCTTTGCAACTTAATTTGGAAGATCGTCAGGACATTCTTTGCTATGGTGACGAAACAGGTGTCTTGTCCGTTTCCGCCTCCGAGGGAACAACTCCCTATAATTTTGTTTGGACGACCGCCAATCAAGGAAATCCGGCAAACGGTTATACTGGCACCTCGTCGCAAACGCTGCAAGCAGACACATACACCATTTCGGTTACGGATGCCAACGGATGTGCCGCCGCGCAGACCTACACCATAGAGTATCTCACCGGCCCGATGGTGGCTGGTACGGTGTCAAGTTCACAAGAACTTTGCGACGGTTCCGTCCCTGCGCCGTTTACCGTTGCCGGTTGTTCGGGTGGTGACAACAGCTATTATGTCTGGCAAGAATCTTCCGACGGAACCCTCTTCAATGACATAGCCGGTGCGGGAAATACAACGACTTATACGGCTGGTTCGTTAACGACAAATCGCTGCTATCGAGTGGCTTACGTGAGTGATAACTGTGGAACGGTTTACACGGAACCGGTGTGTGTGGTCTTTCATTCACCCACCAGCTCGGAAATTGAAGATGAAATTTGTCAAGGAAACGCCTATCAAGGAAATGGATTTAATATTCCGGCTTCGGACCTGAGTATGCCGGGTATTCATACCGAAGTCCAAACGTTGACCACGGTTCACGGCTGCGATAGCATCGTGACGCTCTATCTTGACGTGCTTCCCAATTCGACGGGCGCGGACGAACGGACCATCGTGGAAAACGACTTGCCGTACGTCTGGAACGGCGTGACTTTCACTCAAGCCGGTACGCAAACCACGGTTCTGACGGCGGCAAACGGTTGTGACAGCACGCTGACGATGGTTCTGAATGTGCTCCCCAACGTGACAACGGACATCGATAGCACCGTGTGCTCCAATGAACTTCCTGTTGTTTGGAACGGCGTGACCTTTACGGAAGCGGGCACGCAGAGCCGCACCTATCTGTCGGCAAACGGCACAGACAGCGTCGTCCGGATGACCTTGCACGTTATCCCTGCCCAGTTTGTGACGGTGCGTGACGAAATCTGTCAGAACGAACCCTATTCCGGCTATGGTTTTACGGTTGAGGCGACGGAAACCGCGCAGCCCGGAATCATTGAAAGGTCGCAGTTGTATGCCACTCCGTTAGGCTGCGACAGCACGGTTACGTTGCAACTCACGGTTAATTCCAATTACAATCAGCATTTTGACGTGATTGCCTGTGACAGCTTGATATGGAATCATCAAGTGTACAGTCAATCAGGTACTTATACGCAGCAGTTTGCTTCGTCGCACGGCTGTGACAGTGTGGTCACAAAGGACGTGACGGTGGTGGATACCTATTTGGAACTCATCAATCACACGCCCGACTTCTGTGAAGATTTCGAGGCCGAATTGGAAGTGATTACGGGCTTGGAACATATCCGTTGGTCCTCCGGGGAGACGGATGTTTACACCATCATCGCGAACCACGCGGGGGCGTACGTCGTCACGGCGAACACGGCGCAGTGCCAGGCCTTCGCGCGGGTAGTCATTCCGGCCTGTGCGTTCAATCTCTATCTGCCGAACGCCATTACGCCATCGAATGAGGATGGAACGAATGACGTTTTTTGCATTCCCCGTGGCATTGTTCCTCAAATTGAAACTTTCGAAATTTACATATTTGACCGTTGGGGGCACATCGTTTACAAATCCGCCGATCCTTATTTCCAGTGGGACGGAACTTCCAACGGGAAATTATTGGTTGACAACACGTTCGTGTATGAAATCCAACTTTCCGTTTTTGGTGGAGGAAAGTACGTTTACAAGGGAATTGTAACGGTGCTTTAATGGATTTCTTTAAATCTTGCATCTTTTAACAGAAAGAAAGCAGATTCTATACAATAACTTACTTTTTTTAAGAAAAAATGTCATTTTCTTAAAGAAAAAATGCGTACTTTTGCCCGCTTTTTTTAAGCATACATAAAAGTATGAAAAACAATTTGTTACAACCTTATTTAATAACCAAAATCAATTAACTATGAAAAAACTTTTAGCAGTTTTTATGGTGTGTTTTGCTGTTTTTGCAGTAAACGCACAAAACTATCTCTTGCAAGAGAGTTTTGATGGAGGTGTCATTCCTACGGGATGGACTTCCATTGACAATGATGGGGACGGATTTGAGTGGAATGCCTCCGTTTTCAGCGATGGATCTGTAAGTCATACGGGAAACGGATGCGTTGCATCTTTCTCATACGACAATGCCTCTTATACCGCGTTGACTCCTGATAACTGGCTGATTTCTCCGGCTGTTACGGTCCCCGCCGCTTCCACTACACCTACCCTTTCTTTCTGGGCAGAGAGTACGGATGCAAGCTATCCAGAATCTATTGAAGTTCTTGTTTCCACAGGAACAACCGTAGCAGATTTTACTTCTCCTGCTATTTTCAATCAACTGATTAGTAATTCAGAGTTTGCACAGTTCACAATTGACTTGTCTGCATACGCTGGACAAACTATTCATATTGCCTTCGTGCATAGAAATGTTACCGATATGTTTTGCATCGCTTTGGACGATATTGAAGTTTACAACTTCACCGATCCGGTTATGACGGTTACCCCGACTTCTTTCGACTTCGGTTCTGTTATTGTTGGCAATGCTGCTACCAGAACTGCAAATGTTTTTACGGCTCTTCTTACGAGCAATGTAACCGTTACAACAGCCGCTCCTTTCAGCGTCTCTTTGGACGGAACTACCTACAACACAACGGTTTCTATGCCTACTACTGGTGGCTCTCTTTATGTTCAGTACAATCCGACCGCCGCTGGCACTCACAATGGTACCGTCACCCTTACTTCCGGTACTCTCAATCAGACCATCACTTTGACGGGTGTTGGTGTTGATTGCTCCAACGAAGGTGCTATTCCGTATACCGAAGGTTTCAACTACAATGGCGACCTTCCTGTTTGCTGGACTTTCGTTTACGGTTCTGGCGATCCTACTGTAAATACGATTACTGCTTTTGCTGAAGATACCACTATCAACAATTATGCTGTCCGTTTCAATTCCTACAGCTCATCAAGCGATTACAATCAGTATATGATTTCTCCTGCCATTACTTACACTGGCACGGCTGCTCAATTGGAATTGTCTGCTATGGTAAGAGCATATAATACTTCTGGAGAAAAATTTGCTTTCGGTTACTCTACCACTACTGCTGACACCAGCGCATTTATTTGGGGTGCAGAACAAACTATTTCGAGCACTACCTACGAAAATCGCTATATGCTTATTCCTTCTAACGCAAGATTTGTCGCTATCCACTATTTCTCCAACTACTTATATTATATGTATGTTGATGAAATTTCAGTGGTTGAACCCCAACCGGAAATTCGTACAGATGTTGATACTATTGAATACGGTATCGTTTATTTAGGCGAAAATGCAACGGATCAAGTTTCAATTGATGGTGTTGTTTTAACATCAGGCATTACTGCTACTGTTGCTGCTCCTTTCACGGTTTCTTCCGACAGCGTTAACTTCGCAGCTACTGCTACCCTTCCTCAAGTTGGTGGCACACTTTATGTGAAATATACTCCTTCAGCTGTTGCTCACGATACCGCTGTTGTTACTTTGACAGCTACTGGCGCTACAGCCAAGACCATCACCGTTATTGGCGAAGGTTATGACTGTACAGGTGCTATCAGCGCAATTCCTTACACTGCTACTTTCAATGAAGCCATCGTTCCTCCGCTTTGCTGGACAGCTGGTAATAGTGCGGGTCTTGCTGTTGGTCAAATGGATACCATTGGTGTAGATAACGCAATCGTTTTCACGGATGCAACGTATATGGTTACTCCTTTGATTGAAACCGCACACGAAGATATGTGGGCTTCTTTCGAATACGTCACTTACGCTGCTGTTAACGGCTATACAAGCTCACCTGCTACCACTTTCCGCATCGGTTATTCTACCACCACCAACGATTACAGTGCATTCACTTGGGGTGCAGAAGTTGCCGCTGAAGACAACTCAGCTCTTACATCTTACAGAGAATATGTTCCCGCTGCTGCAACCTACGTTGCTGTTGAAGTTACTGGACTTGGCTCATTCTTGTATTACGGATTCTTCCAATATCCAAGCTATCTTTTCGTTGACAACTTCACATTGGTTGAAGCTGAACCCGAAATCGTCGCTAATCCTGCTGCTATCAACTTCGGCGCTATCGAAGTTAACACTACGGCTACCGAAACTTCCAACATCACTGGCATCCGTTTGACTGAAAACATTTCAGCTACAACGGCTGCTCCTTTCTCCATTTCTATTGATGGTACTACTTTCGATACCACTGCCGTTCTCGTTCCTGCTGGTGGCACTTTGTATGTAAGATTTGCTCCCACTGCTGAAGGTTCTTTCAATGGCACGGTTGCTCTCTCTTCCGATACTTTGAACGCTGTTATCACCCTTTCAGGTTCTGCTAACGATTGCAGCACTCCTGCTAACCTTCCTTTCACCGAAGATTTCGAAGCTGAACTTACCGCTTGTTGGACGATTATCGACAATGATAATGATGGTAACGGATGGTACAATGTTTCAGAACTTGGTTTGGAAGCTCACGATGGTACGGGTGCTTTCACATCCGCTTCTTATATCAACAATGTTGGTGCTTTGACTCCTGACAACTGGTTGATTACTCCTGCTTTGGTTATTCCTGCTGAAGGTGGTTACATTTCCTGGTACGATGCTGCTCAAGATGCTTCTTATCCGGAAGAACACTATGAATTGATGGTTTCCACTACTGGTACTGCAGTGGCTGACTTTACTTCCGTATGGGAAATCACCCTTTCAACTGATGCTTGGACCGAACGCGTTGTTGACTTGGCTGCCTACGCAAACCAAACCATCCACATCGCTTTCGTTCACAACGAATGTACGGACGCTTATATGATGAAGATTGATGACATCAATGTTCAAGCTGGTGCTGCTCCGGTTTCTGTTGAAGAAAACGCTGCTAACGCAGTTTCTATGTACCCGAATCCTGCTGCTACCGTTTTGAACGTTTCTGCCGAAAACTTCGACAACGTCCAAATCATCAACTTCCTCGGTCAAGTTGTCTATTCAGCTAATATCACTGAAAACAACTTCCAAATCAATGTTTCCAACCTCAGCAACGGTGTCTATTTCCTCCGTTTGAATGGTGAAAACGTTGTTACCAAGAAGTTTGTCAAAAGATAGGCTTTATGAAAGTATGAAGTAGGAAGTAAAAAGTAGAAAGTTTTTATTGAAAGCTTCATACTGTATATGACAATAAGAAAGTCCTCGTTGAAAAACGGGGACTTTTTTTATCTTTTAATGAAAAAATGGTCGCCAAACTTCGTGATTTAATTTGTACTTTTGCACCTCGTTTTGAAAAATAATTCTTTAATCTAAAAAATATAAATCAATGATTATCAAAGACGATTTTACAACCAGACACAATGGTCCTTCCTATGAGGAAGCCCAGAAAATGTTACAGACCATCGGCGTCAAATCCATCGATGAATTGATAGAAAAGACCGTTCCGGCTGCCATCCGTCTCCCGAAGCCACTTGATCTTCCCGCTGGCTTGCAAGAAGGTGAATACCTGAATGTTATCAACGCAAAAATGGCAAAGAACAAAATGTACCGTTCTTTCATCGGTATGGGTCATTACAACACCTACACCCCAGCGGTTATTCTTCGCAACATTTTTGAAAATCCGGGTTGGTACACCGCCTATACTCCTTACCAGGCAGAAATTTCACAAGGCCGTATCGAAGCCCTCCTCAATTATCAAACGATGGTCAGCTCTTTGACCGCTATGCCGTTGGCAAACGCTTCTATGTTGGATGAAGCAACTGCCGCCGGCGAAATGATGCTGATGTTCTTCCGTTGCCGCACCCGCGAACAACAGAAAAACAACGTCTGCAAGTATTTCGTTTCCGAAGACGTTTTTGAACACGTCGTTGGCGTTATGCAAACCAATGCCGCTCCCCACGGTATCGAAATCGTGGTTGGCGATGCCGACAAAGTTCAGTTGGACAATACTTTCTTTGGTGCGATGGTTCAATATCCGAACCAGCACGGAGAAATCCACGACTTTTCCGCTTTTACAGCTAAATGTCACGAACTCAATATCTTCGTTGGCGTAGCTACCGACTTGTACGCACTTACGTTGCTCACGCCTCCAGGCGAATGGGGCGCCGACTGTGTGACCGGTTCCACCCAGCGTTTCGGTATTCCGATGGGCTACGGTTCTCCTGCTGCCGGTTTCTTCGCTTGCACCGAAGAATTCAAACGCCAAATGCCTGGCCGTATCATCGGTATCACCGTGGACGCAGAAGGCAACCGTGCCGTCCGTATGGCACTCCAGATGCGTGAACAGCACATCAAACGCGAAAAAGCCACTTCCAACATCTGTACCGCCAGCGCTCTTACCGCCATTATGGCCGGTTTCTACGCAATGTGGCACGGACCGAAGGGCTTGAAAGACAAGGCCACCAAAATCAATGTCCTGGCTGGCGTCTTGGCTCGCGAATCCAAAAAGTATGGTTTCAAACCAACCGAAAATTTCTTCGATACCGTTTGCTTCGGCTGCCCCGACGGTGTGACTGCCGCCGACGTTCGCAAAGTCGCCTTGGAAAGCAAACTCAATTTCCAATATTGGAACGATTGCCCGAAGTGTGTCACCATTTCTTTGGACGAAACGGTCGTCTTGGAAGACGTCAACAATATCTTGGCTGTTTTTGCCAAAGCCGCTAAGAAGGAATTTACCCCATTTGTATGCGACGGCAGCTGCGGAGTTCCCCAGTTGACCATCCCCGCCAACTTGCAACGTAAATCAGAATTCTTAACGCAAAACATCTTCCATAAATATCATTCAGAAACGGAAATGATGCGTTATATGAAAGATTTGGAAATCAAGGACTTGTCGTTGAATCGCGCGATGATTCCGCTCGGATCTTGTACGATGAAGCTGAATGCCGCTGCTGAAATGCTCCCGTTGAGCTGGACCGCAACTTGCAATATTCACCCCTTCGCTCCTGCAGAACAAACCGAAGGTTACCGTGAAATGATTGACGAAATGAGCCACTGGCTTTGCACCATCACCGGTTTCAAGGCGATGTCTTTCCAGCCGAACTCCGGTGCTGCCGGTGAATATGCCGGTCTGACCGTCATCCGTAACTATCTCCACCACATTGGTCAAGGTCATCGCAACATCTGCTTGATTCCTGCTTCTGCACACGGAACCAACCCCGCTTCGTCTGCAAAGGCCGGTTTCCAAGTCTGTGTCGTCAAATCCACCGAAGATGGTGAAATCGATGTCAACGACTTGCGCGAAAAGGCAGAAGCCAACCGCGACAACCTCGCTTGTTTGATGATTACCTATCCGTCCACCCACGGTGTTTTTGAGGAAGCTGTCCTCGATATTATCAAGATTGTCCACGAAAACGGCGGTCAGGTTTATATGGACGGTGCCAATATGAATGCACAGGTCGGTTTGACATCTCCCGGCACGATGGGCGCTGACGTTTGCCACCTGAACTTGCACAAGACGTTTGCTATGCCTCACGGTGGTGGCGGCCCTGGCGTTGGAACCATCTGCGTGGCTGAACATTTGGTGGATTTCTTGCCGAATCACGCTCTCGCAACCGTTGGTGGCGCTCACGGTAGTCAGGTGGCAGCATCTCCTTATGGAAGTGCCTACCTCTTGCCGATTACCTACGGTTATATGAAGATGCTCGGTGGCGAAGGCCTCAAGCACGTGACCGAATGGGCTATCTTGAATGCCAATTACATCCGCGCTCGTTTGCAGAACGACTATAAGATTTTGTACACGGGTAAAAATGGTATGTGCGCTCACGAAATGATTTTGGACTGCAACGAATTTGAAAGAAGTTGCGGCGTTCAGGTCGGTGACATTGCTAAACGATTGATGGACTATGGTTTCCACGCTCCGACAGTCGCATTCCCTGTTCACGGTACCTTGATGGTTGAACCGACCGAAAGCGAACCGCTGAGTGAACTCGACCGTTTCTGTGACGCGATGTTGTCCATCCGTCAGGAAATCCGTGACATTGAAGCGGGCAAAGCCGACAAGACGAACAACGTCATCAAGCGTGCTCCTCACACGATGGGTGTTATCTGTGCCGATACGTGGGACAGACCATATACTCGTCAGCAGGCCGCCTTCCCGATGGCTGCTACGTCTGAAAAATACTGGCCGACAGTCAGCAAGATTGACGACGCTTTCGGAGATAGAAATCTGGTTTGCGTCTTAGAAAAATAGTAGAATTTATCTGACCGAAAAACGGGCTTTCAAAAATATGTGAGCCCGTTTTTTTTGTATAAATAATGTATTTTTGCAGCCGCAAAATTAGTAATTATGGAATACGCAATTGTCTTAGAAAAAATGGAAAATGGCAGATGGTTTTGTCAATGCGAACAAGTTCCGGAAGCTGTTACACAAGGACATACTATTGATGAAGCCAAGAATAACATCAAAGAAGCCATAGCACTGGTTTTGGAAACTAAAAAGGAGCTTACCAGAAAAGAATATGTAGGACGTCGAAATTTGCGTTACGGCTTTGCAATTCTCTAATATTAGTATGAAAAGAACGAAACTTATGAAAAAAATCATTATTTCCCTTGCATTGATTTTGCTTGCTTTCGGGCTGAATGCTCAAAAAGCGAAGAATGGGGGAGCAGCGAAATCGTTCGGAAAAGTGGCAGTCGTTGTGGATGCTTGCTCGTATGAATGGACTCAAAATCAGTACGATTACATAAAATCTACGGAAAAAGCATCTGTTGATGCTCGTGCCGAATTATTTGATTTCGTAGTCAAAATGTTGAAGGAAGAAGCTTGCAATGTTTTGAATGACAATCAGAACGAATACGACAAGATTCAGAAAACGAAGGATTATGATCAGCTGGAAGAACTACTCAATGACTATTATCCCGTACTCCAAAAGCAGAAAGCCGACTATTTGCTCGTGGTGGAATGTTCCGAGTGGGTGGAAGAGTCGCAGTTTCATACACAGCGAGTCCATTGTGACTGGATCGATTTGAAAAACAATTTGGTTCGTTCAACGGATTTCAAGGGAAATCGGATTGATGAGAATGCGTCCAACGCAGCGGTTTTTCAGAAAAACAGCAAGCTCGCCATTCAAAAAAAACTACGTCAGTTCGTCCGCAACCAGGTTGCCTTGAACTTCAACGTTTCCAAAATAGAAGGAAAAAATGTCTCACTCGTCACCGACGGCCCGTTTGTGACAGCGCAAGAAGGTGACATCTTCTCATTGTATGAACTTACTGATGCAAAGGCCACTATCGCCGGTCAAAAGGTATTGTTTAAGATTCCACATTTGACTACGAAATGTCGTTTTGTTTCAATGGAAAAAAATGCCGTTGTTGCAGAAACAGGTGCCAAGTCGCTTCTCCCTGACGGACTTGTGGCCACTTATTCCGACGTTGTCCCTCCTACGGGAAAAATCTTTTCTCGTGCGACGTTCGTCCCTATGACCTACGATTTGTCAAAATGCTCCGGCTGGGTGGCTAAACGCATTAACAATGTGATAAAGACGACGTTATGTGAGAAAAATGGTGTCGTTCTGTCGATTCAAACGGGCAGAATGATGACGAAATCTGCAAATGAACATTCGGATTCCATCGTGAATTTTCAGGTGGTTGTCGAAAATTTCAAACTTGAATCGCAGCAACTATCCTTGGATGTGGTCGTCCGCAATTCGATGACGAACCATATCGTGAAAAAGGTGACATTGACGGAGGTCTCCATTTCTGATTTGGAGGCACGTGTCGAATCGGCGTTAGACAATCTCTTCTTTGCGCCTTGTTCCGTGTCATTTTCGGATGCCACTCACGTCGTCATCTATTCGGAAGCAATGATGAATTGTCCGGAAGATGCTTATTTTAAAATTTTGAAAATAACTCCACCCTCAGGTAAGAGTGTGAAAATAAGTGCGGTTCCGAAAGAACTGCCTATTGATTTGAAATTGGTAAAGCAACAAGGACCTATGTTGGAGTGTGTGGTTTTTGGCGATATGAAAAAAGTGACCAGCGGTCTGACATCGGAAGATTCGTTCGTCTTCGTAACCAATTCTGGCCCGAGTGATTCCGCCGTTTCGGGCCAGAATCTTCCCGCCAAAGCAGATTCGAGAGCCAAAAAGAGAATGTAGTTTGCACATAGAATAACTGATGAAGCGGGAATGGGGTTCTGTTCCCGCTTTCTGTTTCTTACAACGTCCTTCGTTAGAGTCAAAATTACATTATGATATTATTTTATCAATATTTGCGGCATTATCATTAAAAATCATAATATAATATTATTTTGTGCTATAAGATGAATATTTATTATTACTTTTGCAGCGTTAAAAGAAAGTATAATGATTGATATTTTTGCCACGTCAGGAAATAGCATTGGGGCGCAGATGGAAAGTCTGGCCGCACGGGTGAAGCTGCGTCGGTTAGAGTTGAACCTGTCGCAAGCAGGACTTGCTAAACGCGCCGATCTTCCGCTCCCAACCTACCGATTGTTTGAACAAACGGGGAAAATTTCACTTCACGGATTGTTACAGATTGCCTTCGCACTCAATTGCCTTCAGGATTTTGACGAACTTTTTTCTCAAAGACAATTTGCAACGTTGGATGAAGTGCTTGATAATAAAGATATTAAACGTAAATACGGTAGAAAACAATGAATGCGAAGGTTCAAAAGATTGAAGTTTGGATGCAGGAACAACTTGTCGGACAGATGGGCTTGACTGCAAATGGCCTTTGTGCATTCGAGTATTCCGGCGAATGGTTGAAAAAGGGCTTTTCGATTTCTCCGTTTGAACTCCCGTTGACTACAGGTGTTAAAATAGCGCAGCGCCATCCGTTTGAAGGCGGTTTCGGCGTCTTTGATGATTGCCTTCCTGATGGTTGGGGCCGTCTTATCCTTTCTCGTTATCTTGAAACGCAGGGAGTCCCTGCCGGCAAACTTGACATTTTGCAACAGTTGTGTCTTGTTGGAAGCAACGGGCGAGGTGCGTTGGAATTTCGTCCCGACAAAAGTATAACAACGACGGAGGATTATTTGAGTTTCAGTCGGTTGGCTGCTGAAGCGGAAGCTGTTTTGGCTAATGACTCCTACTATGGAGAAAATTTGCAAGAGTTGGTACAACGCGGAGGTTCTCCTGGTGGCGATCGTCCCAAAATTTTCATCAAAGATGATGGCGCCGAGTGGCTGGTGAAATTTCGTGCCAAGTATGATCCGAATAACATCGGAGAAGTGGAGTTCCGTTATGCTCAATTGGCTGAAAAATGCGGTATTGAGATGATGCCGTGTCGTCTGTTTGATGGGCAATTCTTTGGAACCCAACGTTTTGATAGGCAGAAAGGGAGGCGCCAGCATATCATTAGTGCGGCGGGACTTTTATGCGCAGATTATCGTCTGCCTTGTATCGATTATCGTCATATTTTTCAACTCGCATCTTCTTTAACTCATTCTTTATCTGAATTATGGAGAGTTTACAGATTGATGTGCTTCAACGTGCTGATTGGGAACAAAGACGACCATTCTAAAAATTTTGCTTTTATTTACGACGAGGGCTGGCAGCTCGCTCCTGCATTCGATTTGTTGCCTTCTGACGGACTGAATGGTTATCATACTACCTCCGTCAACGACTCCATTACTCCACAAAAAGCCGACTTGCTCGCTTTGGCCAAAGCTTTTGATTTGGATAAAAAAACGGCTGATTCTATCTATGAAAATATGGCGAAAATGCTTGAGTAGTAGTAATATATAACAATTAAATATAAACGTATGTTAGGTAGCATCATTGGCGACATTGTAGGCAGCATCTACGAATTTCGCAACATCAAGACAAAAAAATTCCAACTTTTTCAGCCGCGTATGGAATTCACTGACGATAGTGTCCTTACGGTTGCTACGGCAGACTGGCTGTTGAACGGCGGCGAAGTTGCTGCGTATTATGCCCGATATACGGCCGCTTATCCGTCTCCGATGGGCGGTTATGGCACGAGTTATTTACAGTGGGCGCACAACTACAACCGCCACGGTTTTGCGGCGCCGTACAATAGTTGCGGCAATGGAAGTGCTATGCGTATCGGTCCGGTGGGCTGGGCTTTCGGCACGGAAGAAGAAGTGATGTCCAAGGCCAAAGAGAGTGCGGAATGTACGCATAATCACCCGGGTGGCATTGCGGGGGCACAAGCCACCGCCCTCTGCATCTTGTGGGCCCGCCAGAAAAAAAGTAAAGAATTTATCACTCAGGAGATTGAAAAACGCTTCGGTTATGACTTGTCACTTTCGGTAGAGGAATTGCAAACCGTCTATTCGTGGAGCGGAATGCCTGACTCAGAGTGGCAAGGAGGAACTTGTCAAGGTTCTGTCCCACAAGCAATTGTATGTGCATTGAAAGCCACCGATTTTGAAGATGCCGTCCGCAATGCCATCAGCATCGGTGGTGATTCCGACACAATCGGTTGTATCACCGGCAGCATTGCAGAAGCGCTCTACGGAATCCCGCAGAACATCCGTGACAATGCAATGTCCTATTTGGATGCAAAAGTAAAAAACGTTGTGACGGCATTTGAGGAAAAATATCAGCAATGATTATTCTTTTAATGGTATATAAATTATTGATGAACAATATTTTATAGTAGATAAATTATGCAGGAAGTTATTAGTGTCCGATAAAGTAAAATGTATCGCTTCACAATACGTGTTATCCTATTTTTTCGTTCATTTTCTTTACTCGCATAAAGAAAA
>DCHI01000050.1 GCA_002314795.1 Bacteroidales bacterium UBA1756
AAAATCAATATGCGAAACTTGAATACATAATCCATTGAGTGTAGGGAAGGTATGGAGCAAGGTTTTGTTCCCTCACTTTCCGCAAGGCAAAAGCAGCGTTTTTTTGGGAAAAACATTATTCCTACTTTTGCACCTCATTTTTGAAATTATGAATATCGAAAAATTCCGCGAGGTGTGCCTCGCTCTTCCGTACGCTACCGAGGATATGCCGTTCGACGATACCGTGGTGGTTTTTAGAATCAAAGGTAAAATTTTCGGAGCCATCATTCTGGACCGTACCGAGTTGGTGGTGCTGAAGTGCGATGCCGAATACGCCATCGAGTTGCGTGAACAGTTTTCCGAAATCGAGGGAGCATACCATTGGAACAAGAAATATTGGAATCAGATTTCTTTGAACGGCTCCGTTCCCGATGACCTCATCATTTCGTTGTGCCGGCACGCTTTCGATGAGGTGAACAAGAAACTACCGAAAAAGGACAGAATTGTCTTCAATGATAATCTTTTTTCCTGACCTCGACACTTGTTTGCGATAATTTGTTATCGTATTGATTTTCATTGTGTGCCATATAATGGCGAAAAAAGTAAGTGAAATTTCAATACGATGAGCAACAACGTCACGCAGCGCAAACCCACGCGAAGAACACATCCCTTTTCCCAAGATATGAAATCGCACAAAAAATGCCATATCTCTTGGATATGGCGGAGCAATAGGCCCACAAGGTTGCACCCATCGCGCTGCAAAAATACACTCTTTTTAATACAAACACACTTAGTACATTACAAAAAAATGAAAATTTTGTCTAATTTATTATAATACAGATAGTTATCAATAAATTTTGTTGGTGGCTTTTTTGTTGTTTTCTTGAAAAAGTGATTGATATTCAGTATTATAAAAGTAAACCTACCATACTCTCTTATATGAATACCCATCACGAGTGCAAAAAAATCATCCGATACGTTAGGCGATTTCTTGTCAAAAAACATCAACCTTGGCCATAACAAGCTGATTTCGCTGTTTATGATGATGGCACTCGTTTGGCGCTATAACATCGGTGCAAGGTGAAAAGCATCTTCCGTTACGGGGTGAACATTCCATCGAGTTCCTTGCTGGAAAACATCACGAACGCCAACTTTGATTCTTTGACTACCTGATAATCAATAATAAACAGTTAAATGCAACGGGATGAAAAATGTCATCTACTAAGAAACCAGTTGTAAAAAAATTTTTTGTCAGTTCTTTCCCGCTTGTTCCAAAGTTGTATCTTTGCGCTCCCAAATTTTAAACTAATATGAAAGAAAACAAATACGCTTTTAGCTTGTTCGTTATTGGCTCGCTATTTTTTGTGTTCGGATTTATCACTTGGCTGAACAATATTCTGATTCCTTTTTTCAAAACCACTTGCGAACTAACTGATTTTCAGTCATCGTTTGTGCCTTTTGCCTTTTACATCTCCTATTTTGTAATGGCGATTCCGTCCTCCTATCTCATTAAAAAAGTCGGGTACGGAAACGGAATGATTCTCGGTTTGGTGACGATGGCTGTCGGTTCCATCATTTTCGTTCCCGCCGCTATGACGCGTCTTTTCGGGTTCTTTCTTGTCGGACTTTTCGTCCAAGGTATCGGCTTGTCCATTTTGCAAACGGCCTCCAATCCTTACGCCACCATTTTAGGTCCCATTGAAACGGCGGCCCGGCGCATTAGTATGATGGGAATCTGTAACAAAGTCGCTGGTATGATTGGCATTCTCGTTCTGTACAAGTCCCTGTTTTCCAATACGGAACAAGAAGTCAAATTGTTGGAAACAATGCCCGCCGGTCCCAATCGCGACCTGCTCCTTCAGCAACTTTCCAACCAAATCATCCTCCCTTACATCGTTATTACGGCCATTCTCATTCTGTTAGTTGTTTTCTTGAAATTGGCAAAACTTCCTGAACCACAAGTAGAAACGGAAGAGTCCAATGGCTCCGAACGGTCCGTTTTCAGTTATCCGTACCTTTGGTTAGGCGCCTTCGCCATCTTCTTCTATGTAGGTGCCGAAGTCATTGCCATCGACTACCTCGTCCGTTACGGCGAGTTCTGGGGCCTTCCGATTGCGGTCGGAAAGAACTTTGGAATCTTTGCACTCATCGCCCTCGTCGTAGGTTACCTGCTCGGCATTTTGACCGTTCCCAGAATGATTTCGCAACGCAACGCCTTGATTATGCACCTGATTATCGCGATGGCGTTGGTGGTCGGAGCTGTTGGCACGCAAGGAATGCTTTCCATCGCTTGCATCATTATGCTCAGTTTCACGCACGCCATTATGTGGCCCGCCATCTGGCCGCTCTCCATTCACGATTTGGGAAAACACACTGAGTTCGGCTCCGCCCTTTTGGTGATGGCTATCGCGGGAGGCGCCATCATTCCGCTCGTTTACGGAAAACTTTGCGATGTCATCGGCAATCAAACCGCTTACTGCATTCTCTTCGTCTGCTACATCTATATTTTGTTCTTTGCCACGCTCGGTTACAAGTTTAATGGAAAGAAAAATTAGTTAAATTATTTATTTTCAAATATTTAAAAAAAAGAAAAATTATGAAGAAAGTTATTCACACCGACAAAGCGCCGAAAGCCATCGGTCCTTACAGCCAAGCCATTGAAGTAAACGGAACCCTCTACATTTCCGGTCAGATTCCAGTAGATCCGGCAACGGGAAAAGTTGCTGAAACGATTGAAGAACAGACGGAACAAGTTATGAAAAACATCGGTGCTATTTTGGAAGAAGCCGGCTACACTTTCGCCGACGTCGTCAAATCCACCTGCCTTTTGAGCGATATGGCCAACTTCAAACCGATGAACGAAGTTTATGCCAAGTATTACAGCGTCAATCCTCCGGCCCGCGCCGCTTTCGCCGTCAAAGCCCTCCCGATGGGTGTAATGGTCGAAATCGAAACGGTTGCCGTTAAGTAAATTATCTTTTCATCTGTTAAGGACATTGGGACGAAAATTCTCAATGTCCTTATTTTTTAGAGTTTCTCGTTGAATGATATTTTTTGACGAAATAACAGAAAAACGACTATGAAAATTGGTATTATTTCAGACACACACGGCTATTTTCATCCGGAATTGTGCTCTTTTTTTGAAAAATGTGACGAAATCTGGCACGCCGGCGACATCGGCAGCACCGACGTTTTAGAGGAATTGAACCGCATCGCCCCCGTCCGTGCCGTCTATGGAAACTGCGACGATTGGGACATTATCGACAAGGTGCCGGAATCGTTGGTCTTTCCGTGCGAAGGTCACAAAGTAGCATTGATGCACATCGTTGGAAACGGGAACCATTACTCGACGCCGGCTTTGAAACTGATTGAAACGGAGAAACCAACCATCTTCGTGGCGGGGCATTCTCACATTCTGAAAGTGGCCAACGATCCGAAACACAACCTGTTGTTTATCAATCCGGGCTCCGCCTCACGTTACGGACATCATCTCCGACTAACCTTTATGCGTTTGGAAATCAACGGCACCGAAATAAGCAACGTTGAGGTTTTTGATGAACCTAAATTTTAATCTATTTATTTGTATATCAATACAATGAAAGGAAAGCTATTGCCAATACTTTCGGTTTGTTGGATGGGCTGCGTCGGTTCGCTGGTTGCGGCTACTTTTCTCCAACGCTTTCTTCCCGAATGGTGGCAAACACACTCCTTTTATCAAAGCGGCTGGTTCTTCGCCATTTGGAGTTTCCTGTTTCTGTTGGCATTCGTCAGTTCGCTGCTTTGGGCGAAGATGAAAAAAAACTCCGCCCCGCTCGTCGTACATAGCGGCCTTCTGCTGATTTTGGCGGGCGCTTTTGCCACTCTTTTAACAGAAAAAGAGCGGCACTTTGTCCTTTATGAAAACAAAACACAGCTTGTTGAAAGCAACTTGTTGATTACGTTAAAAGATTGTGATATTGACTCTTATAAAATTATTTTAGAGATCAAGAATGGTTCGGAAAGTTGTTTGAAAGAACTTTCGCCCAACCACATTGCCAAAGAGAGCGGTTGGCGGTTTTATGTTTTAGGAATTGCCGCCTCGCAGAAAACGGCCTCTGTCAAAGCGGTTTACAATCCCGTCGGAACCGCGCTCACTTACCTCGGAATGGGGATCGTTTTCGTGGCTTGGGCATTCGCCATTTTCCGAAAGAGAAAAAAGAAACCTCGGGTTGATTTAAAACTCACAATTTTCATTGTGCTAATTTTCAGTTTTTTAGCACCTGCGACGGCGCAACGAACGTTGTCACCAAAAAGCGCCGAAGAGTGGGGGAGTGTGGCGATTTCGTACCAGGGGCGGATTGTCCCCTTTGAAACTTTCTGCAACGACTTCGCCCGTGAAATTTCCGGCGGCACCTCTTTCGGTGAGTTTTCGAGCGTTCAGCTAACGATGGGATGGCTGTTGTTTCCAGAAGACTGGTTTTCAGTACCTTTCGTAAAAGTGCCGCGCGAACTGCGACCTGTCATTTCTGGCAAAAAATATGCCGCTCCTGCCGATTTTTTTACCACTTCCGGCAATTTTAAATTAGACGAAAACACGGAAAACCGCAGTGAGCAAAAGGTTTTACGACAATTCGGACTGCTTCAGCAAATGCGAAGTGGGGAACTGCTGAAACTTTATTCTATTGGAAATCAATGGTTTTCTCCAACGGAGATGGAAGTTACGAAAGAGAACCGATGGTACGTGGAGACATTCTCGTTGCTACGGCAGAGCATCGAGGCGGGTGACGAAGCGCAGACGAAACTTCTTTGCGACAAGGTCAGACAGTTTCAAAACCAAAGGGTCCAGCAGCCGTGGCGCCTGAGATGGGAGCAACGGTATAACCATTTTGTCCGTTGGAACGGAGCGTGTGCGGGACTTCTTTTACTCTTTTTTGTTTTTAAATTATTGAATAACAATTTATTAGAAGAAATTTCCAAATGGGGTGTGCTCACATTGGCTGCGTACCTGACTTTGCAGTTTGTTCTGCGCTGGATTTTAGCACAGCACCTTCCTTTGGGAAATGGGTATGAAACATTGCTATTTCTTACACTTCTCTTTCTTTTCGCATCTGTATTCTTTCAAAAAAACGCGCCAACATTATCAGCATCCACCGACTTGTTGGCTGGAGTTACGTTGATTGTTTCAACTTTTTCTTTTAATAATCAGAGTATTACAAAAATCCAACCGATATTAGATTCACCGTTGTTGGGCATTCACGTCGTAGTGGTTATGGCTTCGTACGCGGGTTTAGCATTAACCGTCGCGTTATCGGTTTCTGCTCTCTTTTCACGAAAAAAAGACAAAAGCCGTTTTATGAAGACAACCGCTTATTCCCGACAGGTGTTGGACGTTTCCGTGTGGCTGTTGGCGTTCGGGATTGCGTTGGGCTCTGTCTGGGCCAATATCTCGTGGGGCAGTTACTGGAGCTGGGATCCGAAGGAAGTTTGGGCGCTCATCACCCTGATGGTTTACCTTCCTGCGGCGCAAGAACGTTTCTTTATCCGTTTTGAAAACCACACGTTCTACAATGGCTATGCTGTCATCGCATTTATCTGTGTTTTAATGACTTACTTTGGAGTCAATTGGTTCTTTGGCGGTATGCACAGTTACTAATGACCGGCTATTAAAGTTTACGAAAGAGACTTCATTCACATCAAAAAAAGATAATCCCTACGTTACGCCTACCGATATTTGCACCTTTTTGCTCTATGGTAACAATCTTTACGGTTTGAATACAATGTACGTAGTCCGGCACTACATTCAAATTTTGCCTTTATTGCGTCTGAAATGATGATTATAAATCAATAAATTCAGTTATTTCTCCTAAAAAATCCCCGCCGGCGTGATTTTCCGAATAGTCAAAATTGAGCCAGTACACTTTTTCACCATCTTTTTCTTCCCACAAAAAATGGACATCGTTCCGATAAAGATCTTTCAAAATATAGTCAACCTTACTTGCTTTAAGCTTATCACCAAGATATAATATGGGATATAGATGCCCTGTTGTTTTTCCATTACTCGTACATTGTGAACGAACTAACCTCGTTTTTCCTCCGATCGCTTTGATGCAAGCGCACATCATAATAGCGTGATCATCGCAGTCGCCCGAGTACTTCCCATCTTTAACGTTGCCGATGGTTTCACTGGCTTTTGCAAAATACTCCTCTGATTCCGGGTCGTGTACATAGTTCCAATGCGAATTGATTTCTTCGCATATAGCCAATGCTTGAATGATTGTTTTAAATTCACTGTCATATTCTTGCTCTATGTAGGAATCAAATCTTGTATTGATGGTGCAATTATTTGCAAAACGCTTAACAATAGGATTGTTATAATCAACAGCAGCAACAATGCGCTGATTTTGAGATGTTTCTTCTTTTCCAGGAAGGATGGTCTTCCTTATAAGAAACGGTCGTGTGTTTTTAGTGATTTCTTCTCTGTGGCCAACCTCATATATCAATGCTTTGTAGTCTGTATAGATGTCCACAAAACCGTAGCCGTGTTCTTTAAATGTTCCTATTGTTAGCACAATGACCAAGATGATGCTTGCCGCCAATAAGAACCAACGGACGAATTGAACGATTACTCCAATTACACCGAAAAGGATAGCAAATTCAGAATACTCTCGGTCGGTGTTGCAAGTTGTCTGGCAAATGTTTTCGCAAGCCGTTACTAAATCATTGTAATAATTATCTGCCTGCTGTTCAGACCAGACTTCACGAGTATAAAGCCAAATGGAGGTCAAGTCCTCTACTGCTTTGTTCGTCAGTTGATAATTAGCCATTGTGGTGCAACTTTTTCAGTTCCTTCAGATGATTTTCTGCGTTAAAATTTTCACAGATGGCACTCTGTTCCCCCTCTTCTATGGCTGCGCTCAGTCGTTGGATTCTTTTTTCGTTTTCTTCCAAAAGGTGCAATCCGGCACGAATGACTTCACTTGCATTACTGTAACGACCTGACTGAATGGTTGAACTGATAAAATTCTCAAAATAAGCACCTAAGACTACGGATGTGTTTTTCATAAACAAAAAATTTATTCGCGCAAAAATACCAATTTTTGGTAACATATCGCTGCCTTCCGTTTTTTTCTACATTGTTAAATGTCATATCAAACAACATCTTATAATGAAAACTCGACAAGAAATATTGACCTATACGCCGAATATTTTGATGTCATTCAAAAATAAGCCCGAACCATATTTGTCTGCAAACGTGGGTCTCTTCCATAAAGAGAAACATATTTCCTGTACGGTGCTCCAATCGCGAGGTTAGGGGAAATGTGAAATGGTTGGAATGCACAGCGGAATAATGAGAAATTATTAGTACTTTTGCGACTCTTTTGAGAACCAAAACACTTGTCATTACAAATACATTTTAAAGTAAATAAAGGAATAACTAACATATTATAAATCAAAGCGTTTGCTGCTATTCTGAAATCATTCCAAAGCTTGGCCGCATAGGAAATGTCTATTAGAAGGTAACAGTGAGCGTCCGCGTACTGCGTGGGCGTTCTTATCTAATAGACAGGGTCAGGCCAAGCACCCGGAATGTGGATAAGTTTCGTCCACGTTTTTTGGTGCTTGGTCTGCAAGGTTTTAGGCAAATGGCAAACGCGCCTAAAACCAAAACAGTGCCCGATAATACCCAAGTGAAATCGAAACAGCGGGTTGCGGATCACGGCGAGGTGTTTACCAACCCGCGCGAGGTGAACGCTATGCTCGACCTGGTGAAGGACGAAACCCTTCGCATCGACAGCCGTTTTCTTGAACCTGCCTGCGGTGACGGCAATTTCCTCATCGAAATCCTGCGCCGCAAAATGTCGGTTGTGAATGAACGTTATGCCGACTCCGAGTGGAAAAAATACACCTTGCAGGCCGTTTGCTCCATCTATGGCATTGAGTTACTGGCCGATAATGCGGAACAATGTCGCCAACGACTATTTGATTTGGTCGTTGAAAATCTGCCCGACCGTTTATCCGAGAATGAGTTTTTGGAAAACGTCCGTTACATTTTCAACCGCAACATTGTGCAAGGCGATGCCTTGACCTACACCGCCGCCAATGGCAAACCCATTGTGTTCACTGAGTGGACTTTCATAGATGATAAAGTCCAGCGTCGTGATTTTCAGTTTGATTTTTTAGTGAAGAAGGAACATCAGTATTCGCTTTTTGATGAAAAGGGTGAAGCACAGGAGTTTGATGAGCCGGTGCGTGAATATCCTTTAGTTCATTACACCAAAATCCACACACTATGAAAAATAATGTATCCGATGTTTTGAACTGTTTGGCGAACCTGAGCAGCGATGAGGTTTTCACTTCTCCAGAGTTAGCCAATCAGATGTTGGACTTGCTTCCCCAGGAACTTTTCCGAAGTCCTGCAACCAAGTTTCTTGACCCTTGCAGCAAAAGCGGGGTTTTTCTACGGGAAATAGCCAAACGGCTTTTAGTTGGTTTGGAGAAGCAAATACCCGACCTGCAAAAGCGAATCGACCACATAATGAGCCAGCAGTTATTCGGTATTGCTCTTACGCAGCTCACGTCTGAAATGAGCCGTCGCACATTGTATTGTACAAAAAAAGCCAATGGTAAATATTCGGTGGCCACCTGTTTCAAGGACGGACAAGGCAATTTGCGGTATATGCGTTGCAAGCATACTTGGCAGAACGGAAAATGTTCCTGTTGTGGTGCAAACCGTGCTCAGTACGACCGCGATGAAACCATTGAAAACTATGCTTATCCATTCATTCACAAAAACTTAAACGAAATTTTCAAAGATATGCAATTCGATGTCATTATAGGAAACCCGCCATACCAAATGAGCGATGGAGGAGATACAGAAGAGAGACAAAGAGGTGGGGCAATTCCATTGTACCATTTGTTTATCCAACAAGCACTTAAATTAAATCCACAATACTTGACAATGATTGTTCCATCAAGATGGTTTGCTGGAGGCAGAGGTTTGGATGATTTCAGAAATACTATGCTTCATGACACTCATATTCAACAAATAATAGATTACCCACTATCTTCAGAGTGTTTCCCTGGAGTTGAAATAAAAGGTGGTGTTTGTTATTTTTTATGGAATAAAAAACACAAAGGCAATTGTATTATCACGACTATCCGAAACAGTGAGCAATCAATATTAGAAAGACCATTATTGGAAAAAGGGTGCGACACATTTATTAGATATAACGAAGCAATTCCAATTCTCGGAAAAGTTCAAAAATTCAAAGAAAGGACAATGAACGAATTTGTAAGTTCACAAAAACCATTTGGATTAAGAACCTACGTGACAGGAAGGAGTAAGCCTTTTGAAAAATCAATAACGCTCTACGCAAACAAAAGTATCGGCTATGTTTCAAAAGATGAAATAATACAAAATTTTGAGTGGGTTAATAAGTTCAAGATTTTTATTTCCAGAGCATACGGTGCTGGCGAAGATTTTCCTCATCAAATAATAAACCAACCAATATTTGGCAACAAAGGAACTTGTTGTACAGAAACATATATGGTTATTGGTCCGTATGATACCAAGCAAGAAACTGAAAATGTGATTACATACATTAAAACCAAGTTTTTTAGGTTTATGGTTTTATTAAAAAAGAACACCCAAGATGCGCCATCAAGGGTCTATTCTTTTGTTCCCCTCCAAGACTTTTCGCACCCGTGGACGGATGAAATGTTGTATGAAAAGTATGGCTTAAGTGAGGAAGAAATTGCCTTTATAGAATCGATGATAAAACCAATGGAATAATATGAAAACCAAGCAAGAGATATTACCTGAATTTCAGCGTTTTACACCACAGATTTATGCCTATAGCGATACGCATTTTCCTGGCCAGTTGAAAATTGGTGACACTACCCGTGAAGATGTCAATGTTCGCATTGATGAGCAGCACCCTATCATCACTCCCGGAAAAACGTATCAATTAGAGTGGTTTGACACCGCTTTTTATGCAGACGGCAGTGGCAATTATTTTCGTGACCACGCCGTGCACGAAGTGCTGCGGAAAAATGGTTTTGAAAATACAGCCGGCGAATGGTATCGTTGTACGCTTGAAGATGTGAAAAACGCCTACCAATCGGTGAAACATCGCACTTATTTTGAACCTAAGCGAACGCTCGATTTTGGGATGCGCGACGAACAGAAAGAAGCAGTGGAGGTCACTTATAACTATTTCCAAACGACACGGCGGAGAGGAGATGAACCATTGCACTTCCTGTGGAACGCCAAAATGCGTTTCGGAAAAACCTTCACGGCCTATCAGTTAGCAAAAAGGATGAATGCCAAACGCATGTTGGTACTTACTTTCAAACCTGCGGTAGAGAATGCCTGGCGAGACGACCTTCTGCAACATGTGGATTTTGAAGGATGGCAGTTCTTCAGTTCGCATGATGGCGGTTCTCCCAATGACTTGGATCAGACAAAACCGATTGTCTGTTTCGGTTCTTTCCAAGATTATTTGGGAAAGAGCCGTACAGGCGGCATAAAAACAAAAAATGAGTGGGTCCATACAATACAATGGGATTTGATAATTCTTGACGAATATCATTTCGGTGCTTGGAACGAGAACTCGAAAACACTTTTGGACATTGGGGAAGGACAATCAAGAAACGACCTTCTTGAAATGAACGAAATTCTGCAGGAAGACGGATTGGATGTGGTCAGCGGCAAACTCTTTGATGAAGAACAGATGCCCATTACGGGTAATCATTACCTGTATTTAAGTGGAACGCCGTTTCGTGCCATCGCATCGGGAGAGTTTATGGAAAACCAGATTTTCAACTGGACTTATCAGGATGAGCAAACTGCTAAAGCTACTTGCAAAGAAACACCTAATCCATACGCTGAATTGCCGACAATGGTAATGATGACCTACCAAATGCCTAATGATTTGGGTGAGTTGATTGAACAATACGATATGGACGAATTTGATTTGAATGAATTTTTCCGTGCAGAAGGGAAGGGCGAAAATGCAAAATTCGTTCATAAAAACGCTGTTCAAAAATGGTTGGATATCATTCGTGGCAAGGCATCGATTTTCACCAAAAGCAATTCTCCGCTCAATCAGAAACCAGCATTGCCCTTTGATGACAGCCGTCTGCTGGACAAATGTAACCATACAATGTGGTTTATGCACAGCGTTGCTTCGTGTGATGCTATGGAAAATCTACTGCATCAGCCGGCAAACAATTTCTACCAAAACTATCATATCGTGAATTGCAGTGGCGCGGGGGCTGGAATAGGTATTGATGCTCTTCAACCAGTTAAAAAGGCAGTGGGCGACAATCCCGTGTTAACGAAAACAATCACACTTACTTGCGGAAAACTCACCACTGGGGTGACTATCAAACCTTTGTCGGGAATCCTGATGCTCCGAAATTGTTCCTCTCCGGAAACCTATTTCCAGTCGGCATTTCGTGTGCAGTCGCCTTGGACCATTGAAAGTGAAGACCATAAAACCAAAATAATTCAAAAGCATACCTGTTACGTTTTCGACTTCGCGCCCAACAGAGCGTTGCGTCAAGTGGTGAGCTATGCAAATAAACTGAGTACTGACCAAACCAAGAATGCGACACAAAAAGTGGATGAATTTATCAATTTTTTACCCATCTTGCAATTTGATGGAAGTAGTATGCAAATTGTAAATGCCACTGAAATTCTTGATTATATAGACAATGGAACAAGTGCCTCTTTGCTTGCAAGACGTTGGAATAGTGCCTCCTTGGTGAATGTCGACAATCAAACTTTGTTTCGTGTGATGAATAATGCTGCCGCGATGGAAGCCATTATGAAAATTGAAGGATTCAGAGCTTTGGGCGGTGATATTATTCAAACTATCGTCAACAAGGCAGACAAAATCAAAAAACTCAAGAAAAAAGGCGACCGAATATCCAATGAAGAGAAGAAAAAACTCACAGCCGAAGAGACAGAATTTAAAAGCAAGCGCAAACAAGTACAGGAGAAGTTGATGAAATTTGCCACTCGCATTCCGATTTTTATGTATCTAACTGATTATCGGGAAGAATCACTTACGGATATTATTAGAAAATTGGAACCAGAACTTTTTCAGCGCGTCACCTCGCTTACAATACCCGATTTTGAATTGTTGGTTTCTGTAGGTGTTTTCAATAGCGCGCAGATGAACGATTCCATCTTGTTATTTCGGCGCTTTGAAGACAACTCCTTGGAATACACGGGAATCAATAAACATCGTTCTGACGAATATGTAGGCACATTTGACAGCAGGATAAAAAGAAAGGATACCCGAATTGTCGTCGGACAATCAACGAACTGAGAATAGGTTTCTCTCTCTGTTGCGACAACCCTTACAAACTTTATAAACTTTACGAACTTTATAAACTTTACAAACTTTACGAACTTTACAAACTCCTACTTCTTTATGCTTAAAATTAAGCCGAGGACTACACCTAAAAGTGCAGCAAAAAGAACTTGGTAATTTCCTGGCAACAAGAAAGTTATTGTGTGAGCGGGATACCAAAAGAACGGAATGGTTTTCTTGAAGACAAAGCCCCATTGTACGTTCCAGTTGATTTTGTTGGCGATAATGTCTTGGAAGGGGATGGGGGAGAAAAATCCTTTGAGTGTGCCTCCCGTCTGGGCAATGTGAATGTCGGTGATTTTATGCAAGGTCATAAAGACAGGGGCGAAGATGCTGTTCATCAGTACGCTGATGCAAAAGGCGACGAGCAATTTTCCCCAGCTGAGCGAGCCGGCGAACCATTCGGCGGACTGTTCTAATCCGAGGTAGGTGAGGAACGTGATGGTACCACTTTTGAAGATGGTCATCGCCATTGCGATTCCCATACCGAGGATTCCCCACACAATCATTCGGGGCAATACTCCGAACCCTTTTTCCGTATAGCATCCTTTGCGAATGCGCAGGGCTAACATTTCACCGAAGGTGGCTAAAATGGCGAACTTGAAGAAACTCATAATCATACCGTGGGTGCTGGTGGCGTAGTTGAATGCGTCCAAAGCCGCTGGTACAAAAATAAATAATGCAAGCACCGCCGCAACAATAAGCAGGGTGATGAGGTCTGATTTTTTCATAAAATTAAAAATGTCGTTATTTGCTTTTTAAAAAATCCGCCAACTTTTGCATCGCAATACCGCGATGGCTGATGGCATTTTTGGCGGTCTCGTCCATTTCGGCGAAGGTCTGTTCAAAGCCGATGGGACGGAAGATGGGATCGTAGCCGAAACCCGAAGCCCCGCGTTGTTCGTGGATGATTTCTCCATCAACGCGACCTTCAAAAAAATACCTTTCGCCATTTAAAATCAGGGCGACGACGGTTTTGAAGCAGGCCTTACGATTGGTCACTCCTTGCATTTCGGACATCACTTTCCGTACATTGTCCGCAAAATTGCAGTCGGGGCCGGCGTAACGTGCAGAATAGACGCCCGGACGTCCGTCCAAGGCCTCGATTTCAAGTCCCGTATCGTCGGAAAAGCAGTTGACACCGTATTTTTGGTGGACGAACTCTGCTTTTTGCAAGGCGTTACCCAACAAAGAATCGGCTGTTTCGGGGATTTCCTCGAAACAGCCAAGTTCTGTAAGTCCTTTCACGTCAAAAGAAGCCCCCACGATTGCGACAGCTTCCTCTAACTTGTGCCGATTATGCGTTGCGAAAACTAATTCCATCGCCCGGCAACTTTTTTTTGTGAAGATTAGGCGTTAGCGCCTTTGATTTCAATAGCTTGCTTATCTCTGTAGTATCCGCATTCGGGGCATACTCTGTGAGTAAGGATAGCGGCACCGCAGTGGCTGCAGGTAGTCAGTTGGGGAGCGGTGATGAAATCGTGTGCTCTTCTCTTGTCTCTTCTCATTGCTGAGTGTCTTCTTTTAGGATGTGGCATAACTATCTAATTTTAAATTGATTAACGTTTAATATTTTTTAGAGCTTCCCACCGCGGGTCAATTTCGTCACTGTCATTTTCCCGTGAGGTGAGCTCGTCTAATTTTTTCAAGATTTCTGGGTCGCAGGTTGAATTCCCGTTTTCATCGTCCGGGTGAAGAATCTGTGTAGGTAGGGCCAACGAAATAGATTCATACACATAGTGGAAAAGATCTAATTCATAGTCGTTTTCATTGATCATCCACAGGTTGTCTTCCTCTTCCTTCTCTTCTAAATAAGGAATCAGTTTGACGATAATATGGTCTGTGAAGTCTAAATTCACATCCACGGGTTCCAAGCAACGGTCGCAAGGAAGCGTGACATTTCCTTTGAAATGGAAGTCCAACGTAATCATTTTCTCAAAAATCTCCATTTCAATTTGCAATTTCACAAGTCCTTCCTGCAAGTCGGGAATCTCTGCGAGTTCAAAGAACGTATTGTCACAATCTATTGAATATGAGTGCTTTCCAATTTCAACTCCTGAAATTCGGAGCTTAAATTCTTCTCGTTTTGGGTTGCTTTTCACCTTCAATAAATTGGGCTGCAAATATACAGTTTTTTACGTTTGAGAAAGGGGCCTCCATTTATTTTTTCTAAAAAAAACAAAAAAGGGATGCAAAGCTGCATCCCTGTAGGTTTATGGTGTTTTCGCGGCTTATTGAACGACTGTGCCGCTGACATTGATAATCTGGCTGGAATTGTTTGGAGAGTTGGAGATGACTTCGAGCGTGGCGCTGTTTTTCCCGCGGCGGCTGGATGCCTTGAACGAGAGTTCCAAATTAGCGGACTGGCCGGGTTCGATGGTCATAGAAGAAATTTTGTAGGTAAGTGCGGGAAGACTTGATTCGATTTTACGAATGACAAGAGGAGTTTTTCCTAAGTTGGAAACCTTGATGGTTTCGGTAGCCGTTGTGTTGGCGGCGATGGTGTCAAAATGGAAGTTGGTCTTGTCGAAAGAAATCTTGGGCGCTTTTTCCAAATCTTTAGGGCTTAATTTGGAGAAATCTTCATAAAGATTTACATTGAAATACAAATATTTGCGGGGTTCCAATGTGTCGTTTGTAACGATGACGGCGCGGTCTTTCAAATTGCCCCAGCTGTTGCGTTTGGAAGCATCGTATTTCAAAACGATGTAACCTTCTTGACCAGCGGGAATGTCTTCGCCAAAGCTTCTGCCAACCTCTTCAATGTATTCCGGAAGTTCCATTTTCACGTTGACGGCGCGTCCGTTTTCATAGAAGTTCTTGATTTGGAATGTGTCAATGTGGAAACCGGTGTTCTTGACTTGGAAGCGAAGGGTGGATTCTTTTACGCGGACTTCGCCACGGCCTGACTTATAACCAGCCAACTCATACTTTGTGGGGGGGCGTTTGATGACATTACCTTTTATAAATATAATGTAAGGAGTTGGTTGGGCAACTTCGTTGGTAGTAACTTTGATGTTCTTGTTGAACTGTCCCGGACGTCCCCACGGATCGTAAGTTGCATCGATAAAACCGGATTCGCCCGGAGCGATGGCTTCACGAGTGTAGTTGGCCGCGGTACATCCGCAGCCGGGCTTTACATTCTTCAAAATCAAAGCGCTGTCACCCACATTCTTGAATGTGAAACGAGCTGTCACTTTGCCACCTTCTTCGTGAATGTCCCCGAATTCGTGCGTCTTCTTGTCGAATTCAATTTTCGGTTGTGCCATTGCAAAAAGAACGGCAACAATCATCACTAAT
Source organism: Bacteroidales bacterium UBA1756 (assembly GCA_002314795.1). Taxonomy (GTDB): domain Bacteria; phylum Bacteroidota; class Bacteroidia; order Bacteroidales; family WCHB1-69; genus UBA1756. The sequence goes on from DCHI01000050.1 coordinate 15,642, forward strand.
GATAAGATTGTCTTTTTCATTGATTTATGGATTTTTAGGTTCTTATTTTGCACTATACAAAACGGCGGCAAAGATACATTTTTTTTACGTTCCTTGTTCGTAAATAATAGTCATCTGATGTTAATCTTTCTGAAATATTTGTACTTTTGCCGTCGCACTTTTTGATGCTTCATCATCAAGTTTATTTTTTTATCATTTTTTATAAAATATTGATTTATAATTCTTTGAATAAATTTTAAAACAATAATTATATGGCACAGAATTTAGACATTGAACAAGAAACCACATCCCAAGACGGAAAAACCAAAAAGTTTCGGTACGTGAAAGGTGAATCGGGAGCGAAGAAATTTTTTAGAGTTGTCTTCGGCTCCGCCCTCGGTTTTATTATCGCTTCCGTCGTTCTTTCGTTTCTTTCCATCATTATGCTGGTGGCCATCGTAGCCGCTGTCGATACGACAGAAGAGACGACCATCGAGTCCAACTCCGTTCTGGAACTCACCTTGAACACGCCCATTGACGAGCGTGCCACCGAGAATCCTTTCGCCGATTTGGACCTCGGTAGCTATTCTCAAACCAACACCGGTTTGGACGACATCCTCGCTTCTTTGAAAAATGCGGCGGAAGACGACCATATCAAAGGTGTTTCCTTGAACCTGTCGTCCGTGAGCGCAAGTCCGGCCTCCCTCTCCGCCATTCGCAACGCCATCGTCCAGTTCAAAAAATCGGGCAAGTTCGTCTATGCCTACAGCAATTTCCTGTCACAAGGGGCGTACTACATTGCCTCGGCTGCCGACAAGGTTTTCATCAACCCGAAAGGCGAGGTCGATTTCCGTGGTCTTGCTTTTCAAATTATGTTTTATAAAGGACTGATTGACAAACTCGATATTGATGTGCAGGTGGTTAAATGCGGCAAATTCAAAAGTGCCGTGGAACCCTATCTTCTTGATAAAATGAGCGAAGCCAATCGTGAGCAACTTTCTGTTTTAGGTAATTCCATCTGGAAAAATATGTTGGCCGACATCGCCGCGTCGCGCAATGTGCCCGTTGAAACCATCAACAGCATCGCCGACAGTCTGACGATGATGATGGATGTTAAACAAGCCCAGAAAATGGGGATGATTGACGGACTGATGTACCCGACCGACTACCGCAATATGCTCCGGAAAGAGTTGGGCGTTGGAACCGACGAGTCTCTGAACCTCGTTTCGCTTTCCACTTACCGCAAGAGTTTTAACGTTGACCTTGGCAGCGCTTCCGACAAAGTGGCTGTCATTTATGCCGTTGGCCAAATCATTGACGGAAAAGGAAGTGACAACGTGATTGGGGATGTGACGCTCTGCAATGAAATCCGTCGTGCATACAAGGATGACGATGTGAAGGCCATTGTGCTTCGTGTCAATTCTCCTGGTGGCAGTGCGCTCGCTTCCGAAATTATTTGGAGTGAGTTGGAAAAGGCCAAAGCCGCCGGAAAGAAAATCGTGACCTCTATGGGCGACTATGCTGCTTCGGGTGGCTACTATATCTCCTGTAATTCGGATGCCATTGTCGCACAGCCGAATACGTTGACCGGTTCCATCGGCGTTTTCGGAATGATTCCGAGTCTTCAACGCTGCCTCCAAAGCAAGTTGGGCATCACCCTGGACGTAGTCACTACCAATCCGCACGCTGATGCTTTTACGGGAATGCGTCCGATGACGGAGGAGGAATATGCTTTGATGCAGGGCAATGTTGACCGCACCTACGACACTTTCCTTACTCGCGTTTCCGTTGGCCGTAAAATGTCCAAAGCACAGGTTGACTCCATCGGACAGGGTCGCGTCTGGAGTGGCTCCGATGCTCTCGAACTTGGTCTTGTCGATCAACTGGGCGGAATGGATGAGGCCGTTGCTTTGGCTGCGCAACTCGCTGGTATTGACAAATATGAACTGGTTTATTATCCTAAAAAAGCGAATTGGTTTGAGAAAATTCTTCTTAAAGACAAGGAAGAAAAGGAAATTTCTGCGGCCATCCGTTCCGAATTAGGAGAGCTCTACCCGACCTACGTAGCACTCAAACAAATCACTCAAGCCAAAGGCGTGCAAGCAAGAATGCCGATGGATATTATCATCAAATAATAACTATGTTCTCTACCTTTTTATATATAATGATGGCGATTGCCGCCGTCGTGTTCGTTTCTCTTTACTTTGTGGAAGCCGGTTACGGAATGTTGGTTTCCTCCCGTTGGGGAAAATTGATTAACAACAAAGTGGCGTGGTTCTTTATGGAAGTTCCCGTTTTCGCTGCAATGGTCGTCCTTTGGCTGTTGTCTCCGGAAAAGTTCAACTTGGTGCCGCTTGTCTTCTTCATTATTTTTCAGACGCATTACTTTCAACGGGTTTTCATTTTCCCGTTTTTAATGAAAGGAAACAGCAAGATGCCCATCGGAATTATGCTGATGGGAGTCTGTTTCAATTTCCTGAACGCACTTATGCAAGGATATTGGATTTTCTTTGAATCCTTTAACCAAAACTACACTGTTTTCGGTTTGACTTACAATAATGTTGAATGGTTGTGGTCCCCGTGGTTCCTTGTCGGATTGGCTATTTTCCTTTTCGGTTTTGTGACTAATTTGCACTCGGACTTCATTATCCGTCATTTGCGGAAGGATCCGTCAGATACCAAGCATTACCTTCCCCAAGGAGGAATGTTCCGTTTTGTCACTTCGGCGAACTATCTCGGGGAGCTGATGGAGTGGCTCGGTTTCGCCATTCTTACGTGGTCATTGGCTGGCTTGGTCTTCTTTATTTGGACGGCGGCCAATCTTGTGCCGCGGGCCAATACGCTCTATCACAAGTATGAGAAGGAGTTTGGAGAAGAGATGCGAGGACGAAACTTGAAACGCGTGATTCCGTTTGTTTACTAACAATAAAATGATTGCATTAAAAGGGAGACTTGAATGGTCTCCTTTTTTTGTTTTCCGCATTGGGACACCTATTTTTAGGATTCCGCACGATATTATTTTTCACCAACGGATATCCTGATTTTTTTTCGTTCATTTTCTTTACTCGCATAAAGAAAACGAACCAAAAGAAAGTG
>DCHI01000005.1 GCA_002314795.1 Bacteroidales bacterium UBA1756
GACACGCTGCATCTGACGGTGAACCCGACGTACGCGGTGGAAGACTTCCGCGAGATCACGTCGGCGGAACTCCCGCACGAGTGGAACGGAGTGACGTTCACGGCCTCCGGCACGCGGACGGCGGTCCTTGCGAGCGCGGCGGGCTGCGACAGCACCGTCACGATGACGCTGACCGTCACGGATGTGACCGGCGGCGAGCCGTTCGCGACAGTGGCCTACTCGGGCGACAGCGCTGTGGTCAGAATCTTTGCGAACGAGGCCGACCCGGCGACGAAGGTGTCGGCGAACTACAGTCTGTACAAGGGCAACGGCCTGGTACAGAACGTGGAGGAAGAGTGCGGCGGAGCCCTGTACATCGGAACGCTCCTCCAGGGCTCGCTCTACGGTGAGCACCTGCTCTCGGCCACGGGCAACGTTCCGGAGAACACGTTCCATCCGGCGAACCGTCCGTTCGACTACCTGTACTTCCATTTCATTGACGGACGCGAGAACGTGGTGACGCACGGCTTCACGGAGCCGGGCGACTACACGGTGGTGTTCGAGGTGACGGAAGAGACGGGAGGCCAGGACTACACGATGCTCTACGATGCCGACCTGACGCACCGCATCGGCGGCAAGAACAGCACGGAGGGCGGCGTCCTCTGCACGGCCGTGGTGACCTTCCACGTGGAGGCGCCGGATGTCCCGACCGTTACCGGACCCGAACTGGTGCTGAGCTCGAACGACATCACCGAGGCGGTGTCCACGGACACGCTGACGGTGGAAGCCAACGGCCACGACCTGAACACGAAGGCGGCGATCTTCTACACGGTGCTGCGCGACGGCGAACCGCTGTCGATGCTCTCCGGCGAAGTGACGCTGACGATGGAGACGTGGTTCAGCGGACTGAACGGCTACGTGGGCAAGCAGCTGACGAACGGCGCCGGCAGCATCCCTGACAACACGTTCAGACCGGTCAGCAGCTACCTCTACAACTATCTGTATCTCAACTATATGGGGAACACGCACAACCGCATCCGCGCCACCTGGCACAGTGCGGGCGACTACGCCATCGCCTTCAGTCTTGTGGAGATGGCGGGCGGTTCGGACCTCGGACTGACGTGGAGCGCGGGCAACCGACTCGGAGGCCGCAGCGCGCACGCGACGGGCGTGGTTCTCGCGACCGACACGCTGCGCTACTCGATAGCGGCACCGTCGCAGGCGGCTCCGACCGCAATCGGCGAGGCGGCTGACGAAGAGACGCAGCAGGATGTGACGCTCCGGCCGAACCCGGCACGCGAGCGCACGGTCCTCACCCTCGGCGGCGAGCCGAAGAATGCGGAAGTGGTCGTCACGGATGTGAACGGACGTGAAGTCCACCGCAGCACGGCCGCGGACGTCCGCATCGAGCTGGATGTCAGGGGCTGGTCCGAAGGCGTGTACTTCGTGACGGTTCGCGAAGCGGCGGGCACCAGCGTAACCAGGAAACTGGTGGTGACGAAATAGAAACCTTTAGGATACGAACCCGAAGTTCTCTCGTGCGAAAGCGCGGGAGAACTTTTTTTTGTAAAAGAATCTGATGCATTTTTTTTGGACAGTATCATTAAAAAAGACTCATTTTAAATTTGACTCTTTTCTTAATTTTCCCTATTTTTGCGGCACTGTATCTTGAATTGTTTATTGTTGCAATTCCATTAGCAAAAGTGGACGCTTGAAGTTACTTCCATCCTTCTATACTGTGCCAACTGCGGTAATTGTTGCAAAAAATATTATTTAAGATAAGAATGTAATAGATAATCAATTATAAATCAATCAGTAGTTATGAAGAAATTGCTATCACTTTCATTGCTGGCACTGATGTGCTCCATCAGTTTCTGCCAGACGATTGCTCTCAAATTCACTGGCCGCGATGCAGATAATCATTTTATGCCGCTCAGCCGTGTAGTGATTGCTGACCTGACGCAAAGTTGGCAGGAGATCATCTACTATTCCGACACCATCCTTGAAATAGGACCTACGGGCATTGAAGAAAATTCGACAGCTGCTGTTTTCGGTCTTGCTCAGAACAACCCGAACCCGTTCAGCGGTACCACCGACATTAATTTGACCGTTTCGGAATCGGACCCGGTTACGATGGAAATCACGGATGTTAATGGGCGCGTTGTGGAAACGTTTCAGGAAACGTCTCCACAATCGGGAATTCACCAATTCCGCATAAACATTGCCACGCCCGGCATTTTCGTTTTAACTGCCCGCCAAAACGGGAAAACGTCATCGGTGAAGATGGTGAACAATGGAAACAGTGTCTCTAATTCCATCAACTATCAAGGGACCGTGGCTGTACCTTTCCAACAGAAGAATGGGGAAAAAGGACATACTAACAATCCTTTCTCCATTGGTGACGAAATGGTGTGCATCGGTTATGCCACCGTGAATGGTACGGAATACACCAGCCAGACCATACACCAAAATCAGTTCGTATCTGAAGATTTCGTGCTGCATTTCAATGTTGTCTATGTGGGGTCGACGGACTTGGCCACCGTTACCACGGATACGGTGAGTGACATAACAGGTTCTTCTGCCATCTGTGCCGGTACTGTCGTGGATGATGGTGGATTCAGTGTTACAGCCCGTGGCGTATGCTGGAGTACGAATCACAATCCGGTTTTCAACGATAGCCACGTTTCCAGTGGTGATGGCTTGGGCAGTTTCTCCAGCCAGCTCACAGGGCTTACGCATAGTACCACCTATTATGTGCGTGCGTATGCCTTAAATACCAACATGAGGTTGAATTCAATACGGCGACCTATCCAGCGGTTACTACCAGTGCGGTAAGTGATATTGAGTGGAACTCTGCGACTTGTGGTGGAAACGTAACCTCCGACGGTGGAGATGCAGTTACTGCCCGTGGTGTGTGCTGGAATACCTCGCAGAATCCGACCGTGAGCGACAGTCACACGGCGGATGGGAGTGGAAACGGCAATTTTACGTCATCAATTACGGGGCTTTCCGAAATGACGACCTATTATGTGCGTGCCTACGCCACCAACAGCGCTGGAACGGTCTATGGCCAGCAGGTGTTGTTTACGACAGCAACTAGTCCAGATGGCCGGCCCTGTCCCGGTATACCCACCCTCACCGATGTGGACGGCAACATATACAACACGGTGCAGATTGGGAACCAGTGTTGGATGAAGGAAAACCTGCGCACTACGAAATACGCCGACAATACAGCGATAGCTTTAGGCAACGAAACAAGCACCACCACTGCGTATCGCTATTATCCAATGAACAACAGCAGTAATGTTGCCACCTATGGCTACCTATACAACTGGCCTGCGGTAATGCGCAACTCCACATCCTCTGCTAACAACCCGAGCGGGGTGCAGGGTATCTGCCCCACGGGGTGGCACGTGCCGAGCGATGCGGAGTGGACGCAGCTCACCGACTACATAAGCAGCCAGAGTCCGTACTGCTGTAGCAGCAACACAAGCTATAATGCCAAGGCGTTAGCTTCTACTACAGGATGGTACAGTTCTGCCAACACCTGTGCTGTGGGAAACACTCCCAGCGGCAACAACGCCACAGGCTTCGGTGCGCTACCTGCTGGCTACTACTACGGCGGCTATCTCAATTTAGGCAATTTCGTCTACTTCTGGAGTGCTACCGAGTCCGACAGTAGCTATGCGTACCTCCGCGGTCTGGGCCGCGACTACGCTGGCGTGGGCCGCAACAACGGCCATTACTACGACGGTTTTTCAGTGCGGTGTCTGTGCGATTAACCGACGCGCGAAGCGAGTGCAAAGTTTGCGAGGTGCGTGGTTGCGTCCAATGTGGCCAGCCCCGGAGTGGCTGCACATTGGTAGCCCTGTACAAGCCCGACAGGGCGCAGTGTGTGGGGCAGCGAGCCGGAACGCCCAAATGAAAAGAAAAAAGCCAAGGAGTTATTTGCTTTTCTCTAAACGAAGCTCGTATTCCCCTTTTTTGTTGTCGGAACCATAGAAAGGTTGCGTCTTGTCGGTTAGGTATATTTCGGTTCCTTGTGCGGTATTGGTCTCTTGGAGAACTTGATTCTCTTTTTCCAATTCGGAATGAGTTTTTATTTTTCGAAAGTGCATAATGTAGCGGATGAATTACATTTTTCAACATTTTCAGGACGAAATATTGGCTTTTTACTCCATCGTTCCGTTTGCGTAGAGCGGGTGACGTACTTTTGCATTCGCAAATCCGTCGAAAAACTGCGGATGGCAATCTTTAACACCAATCTAAGCCGACGCGCCGATGGCGTACAACGGGCATCTTATTTTATGAAAAACGTGATTAAAATTTTTGTACTGGCATTGAGCCTTGTGAGTTTTGTTTCTTGCGATAAGCTTTCCACTCGGAACATCATCGGTCGGTGGGACGTGGTTTCCGAGAGGTACTATGACGCCCACGAGGTGGATAACAACAACTATAGTGATGGTGGCGTTTTTGAGTTCCATTCTAACGGCGAGATCTGTACACTTGCAATACTTCTGAATTGAATACGAAGGGGAAATGGACGCTCTGGGAATTATCGGACAAGTTGGTGTTGGACGGCATAGAATATCCTGTTACCAGTTTTACTAAAAATGAGATGCATCTGCACTATCCGGAATCGAGTTTGGATGAAGGGACGTTTTCAATGGAAATGGTTCTGCAAAAGAAGTAGCGGGATTTCCTGCTTTTATTATAAATGGATTTAGGACGGGGACGCGGCTTTCCGTTTTTTTGTCACGATGCGACCCTTCGTCCGATGGATTGAAAAAAATGTTTACTTTTGCGCCTCGTTTTTAGCAATAACAAAATCAACAATTATGAATAAAAAACTTACCATTTGTGTGCTATCTCTGTTGTTAGGATTTAGCACTTTCGTTCAAGCGCAACGTCCTTACGACCACAGTGTGGGTGGCACAGTAGGCTCTCTCAACGGCTTTTCTTACAAAACGTTAGTAACCGACCATTTCGCTATCGGAACCGATTTGGGCTTCAAATTCAATTGTGTTGCTAACGGTAATATGAATCTGACTGCTCATACTTTTGAGTTGAATACAAATTTTATGTATCAGCTCAATATGTCAGAACACTCTTTCTTTTATATCGGTGCTGGATTTTGTTTAGGATACAATTGGAAACTGAGAGCTCAAATCATTGATGGGTATGTTCAAGGATGGAGCTGGCGCTTCGGACGTTGGGGTTATATGTACCATATTCCCGTTGCTGTTCCTTACGGCCGTTCTGTTGATATCTATTATGACGCCGGTAAAGGTGGCGGACACGCCATCCTCGGTTTTGAATATGCAGATCCCATTTCTCCTTTGGCCATCAGCTTTGATTTCCGACCCGGCTATAGTGCATTTTTCAGCAAGACCGAATCATCGAAATTGTCATACGTGGGTGGTTTCGACTGGAGTTTGAATTTCGGAATACGTTACACATTCTAAAATATTTTTTGCACAAATTTTATTTTGTAGATAAAGAAAAACAGGTGGAGAGGAAACTTTCTGCCTGTTTTTGTTATGCGGATGAATGTATCCGGATTTACTTTTCGGTTACCAGGAGCCGCCTATGAACTTGACGTGTCAATGCCAATATTATAATTGTTCTGTATCATAACATTAAGATTGTTTTCATAAATTTTTCAAAAAAATAATATTTTCCATTGTTTATTTCGTTGGAAATGTATTACCTTTGCCGCCGTTTTCAATGATGTGAAAATATTCGATTCAAAGTGTTAATTAAACTATAAACGATGGAAACTACATCCACCTCACCTATGCAGCCGTCGGGCTCATTCAACTGGGACCAGTTGGGCGCATTTATTGCCTCTGTTTCTGAACAGATGAAGGAAACCGATCAACGAATGAAGGAAACCGATCAACGAATGAAGGAAACCGCTCTACGAATGAAAGAGACGGATTTACAACTGAAGGAAATAGGTCTTCAAATGAAGGAAACGGATCGTCGAATGAAGGAAACGGACCAACAGTTGAAGGAGAATGCTATTCAAATGAAAGAGACAGATCGGCGGCTGAAGGAGGCCGAACGCCTTATTCAAGAATCCCGTGAAGAGTTTAGGGAACAAATGGCATCCTATCGGAAAGAGACTGACCGTCGTATTGAAGAGAACACTCGTCTTATAGAGAAATCGCGTGACGAGTTTGAGAAAAGTAACAAAGAATTCCGAGCGCAGCTCAGAAGCATTACCGACCGTTTCCTTTCTCAGAGTGGGCATATCGTTGAAGGTCTGATGGAACCTTCCGCACTGAACCTTTTCAAGGATATGAATTTCAATATTGTGGGTTGCTGGAAAGAGATGAAGGCGACGAACAAGGCAACGAAACGACGTATGGAGGTGGACCTCTTCTATCACGATACGACGGAGGCGATTGCGGTGGAAGTCAAAATCAAGTGTGAACGCGAAGACATCGACCACTTTTTAGAGCAGATGACCCATTTCAAGGAGGTCTTTCCCAAATATGCGGATACGAAGGTGTATGCCGCCATTGCCGCCATCAATTACAACCGCGGTGCAGACGTTTACGCCGCAGAAAAAGGTCTTTTCGTAATCCGTGTTTCTGAAAACGACGTGTTTTCCTTGGACTCTGCCGACAAAGCTGACAGAATTTATTTCTAACGCAAGTTCCTCTATCATACAGAATTGTCCCAACAAAATCGTACTTTTGCCGCTGTTTTTGAATGCGTGCTGATATTTTGTAAAGTATTGATTTTGAATTTGATAAAATGAAAAATCTTAGAAGCTTTGTCCTACCGTTGGCAATTTTGGTGGGCTTGTTCTTCCATCATTATTTGGCATTGGTGAAACCTTTTGTGCCGATTTTGATTTTTTTCATTCTCTTTTTGAATTTCAGTTCGGTTGAAATCCGTACGTTACGTATCCGCCCACTTCATTGGTGGCTGCTCTCTTTTCAGATTGTGGTGAGTTTGGGGGCGTATCTTCTATTTCATCCGTTCAATGAGTTGCTCGCCCAAGGAATTCTTATCGGTGTCCTGAGTCCGGTTGCCGCCTCTGTGGTAGTAGTGGCCTGTATGCTTGGTTCCGATCGTGCCACCATTACTACGCATAGCTTGGTGGGAAATGTGGGCGTCGCTTTGGTAGCGCCCGTCTATTTTTCTTTTATCGGCACCAATATGGATATGCCGTTTTGGGATTCCTTTTTCCTTATTCTATCCAAAGTAGCTCCGACGTTGGTCCTCCCGTTGCTGATAATCATCTTGTTGCAGCTTTTTTTGCCAAAAGTCAATGCCTACATAGCGCGTTATCGTGGTGCATCGTTTTATCTGTGGGCGGTGGCACTTATGGTCACTATCGGGCAAACCATCGATTTCATCTATCTTCACGGGGCGGGCAATGGGGCCTCCATCTTCTGGCTGACGTTTGCTTCCTTGGTCGCTTGCGCTGTGCAATTTGGTGTGGGAAAGTTCATTGGAAAACAATATGGTGACAAGGTTTCCGGAGGACAAGGACTCGGTCAACGAAATACGGCGTTGGCTATTTGGATGGCTTCCATCTATTTACAGCCGTTGGCTTCCATCTTTCCAGCTATGTACTCCATTTGGCAAAATGTCTATAATAGTTACCAATTGTGGAGGCACGATCATCCTAAATCATCTGTTTCTTGATTCTTGTATAGCTACTTATTGCAACATCAATTGCGCTTTTTTGACAGCCTCTACCATCCGGTCGATTTCTTCTTTTTCATTATAAAAAGCGAAGGATGCGCGTATTGTGCCTGGAATACCATAATGGTCCATAATGGGCTGCGTGCAGTGGTGCCCCGTGCGGACGGCTATTCCCATCTGATCAATGAGCGTGCCAATGTCAAACGGGTGTAAATTATTGATGTTGAATGAAATAATGGATGATTTATGAGGCGCTTCTCCGTAGATTCTAAGTCCGTCGATGGTCTTTAGTTGTTCCGTGCCGTACCGAAGCAGTTCTTGCTCTTGGGTTGAAATATTCTCTATTCCGATTTGATTCACGTAGTCGATGGCGGTTTTAAGTCCGATGACGTCACCAACGGCGGGCGTGCCAGCTTCAAACTTGAAAGGGATATCGTTGTAGGTTGTTTTTTCAAACGTGACGGTCCGAATCATTTCTCCACCGCCTTGGTAGGGAGGCATCTCTTCCAACCATTTCCGTTTCCCGTATAGGATGCCGATGCCCATCGGGGCATACATTTTGTGTCCGGAAAAACAGTAAAAATCGCAGTCGAGTTCCTGGACGTCAACGGGAATGTGTGATACGGCTTGAGCTCCGTCGATGAGGACGGGAATGTTATGCGCGTGTGCCTTCGTGATGATTTCTTTGATGGGATTGACGGTTCCGAGTGAGTTGGAGACGTGGCAAACGGCGATGATTCGGGTTTTTGTCGAAATTAGCTCATCTAATTTTTCTATCTGAAGAATTCCTGTTTCGTTGAAGGGAACGATGCGAAGCTTGGCCCCGTGACGTTCGCAGGCAATCTGCCAGGGAACGATGTTGGCGTGATGCTCCATTTCAGTAATGACGATTTCGTCTCCGGTTTGCAGGAAGCGTTGACTGAAGGAGGAAGCCACAAGGTTGATGGCTTCGGTAGCTCCTCTGGTGAAAATTACTTCGTTGGCATCGGGCGCATTAATGAACTGTTGTACGGTTCTGCGGGCCACTTCGAACTGTTCGGTTGCCAATTGACTCAGATGGTGCACGCCGCGGTGGATGTTGCTGTTGATGGTCTGATAGTAGTTGGTGAGTGCGTCAATGACCACTTGAGGTTTCTGCGTGGTGGCAGCGTTGTCAAAATAGACGAGCGGGCGGTTGTTGACGGTTTGTTCTAAGATGGGAAAATCGTTTCGGTGGTTCATAGATGGACTGTTTTCAAAAGGGTTGCAAACGTACACAAAATTTTGCAATTGGGGTGTTTCAATAAAAAAGCCGCTTGAAAAAAGCGGCTGGATTGCAAAACTCTAAAAAATATGGGCTGTCGTTATTTTACGAGGTCAACGATGGCCTTGAATGCCTCAGGATTGTTCATTGCGAGGTCGGCGAGGGCTTTGCGGTTGAGTTCGATGCCCTTCTTTGCTAAACTGCCCATAAAGACAGAGTAGGACAAGCCATATTCGCGAACGCCCGCATTGATACGGGTAATCCACAAACTTCTAAATGCTCTTTTTTTCGCCTTTCTGTCGCGATAAGCATACTGCTGGCCTTTTTCCCAGGTGTTTTTCGCTACTGTCCAGACATTTTTCCGTTTTCCAAAGTAACCTTTGGTACGGTTCAAAATCTTTTTTCTTCTTGCTTTTGAAGCAACGTGATTGACTGATCTTGACATTTTTTTTCTCCTTTCTTTTTACGTCAGCGGTTTTAACTTTAAAACTCTTAATTAGCTGATGGTAAAGTTAATAAATAAATTGATAATTAGCAGCCGAGCATCTGTTTCACAGTGCGTTCCAAAGTTTTGTCAACGAGGGCGCTGTATGCGAGGTTACGTTTTCTCTTTTTGGTTTTCTTGGTGAGGATGTGGCTGTGGTAGGCGTGGTGTCTTTTTACCTTGCCTGTGCCGGTCAGGGTGAATCTCTTCTTGACTGCGGCTTTCGTTTTGATTTTTGGCATTGCTTAAATGGTTTTAAGATTAATATATGCTGAGCTTTGCAATTTCTATTTTTTTGGCGAGATGACAATCATCATTCGTTTGCCTTCCAGTTTGGGCATTTGTTCCAATTTGCCAGCTTCTTCGCACGCTTGGGCAAATTTCAGCAACATCAGTTCGCCTTGGTCTTTATAGACGATGGAACGGCCTTTGAAGAAGACTTCTACCTTAACTTTGCTGCCTTCCTTTAAGAAACGGAGTGCGTGGTTGGTTTTGAATTCGAAATCGTGCTCGTCGGTTTGCGGTCCGAGGCGGATTTCCTTGATGACGACCTTGGCCGATTTCGCTTTGATGTCCTTCTGCTTTTTCTTTTGCTCGTACAAAAACTTCTGATAATCCATTACCTTGCAGACTGGGGGAGTGGCTTGGGGAGAAATTTCCACCAAATCCAAGCCAAACTGTTCTGCCAAAGCGAGTGCTTCGCGCAGTGCTACAATCTTGGGTTCGAAGTTTTCACCGACGACCCTCACGGTCGGTGCAGTGATGAATTCATTGATTTTGTGAGGGTTTTCCTTCTTCTGGGGACCTCCGCGGCGTACGCCGGGCTTGTTGGGTTGTGTTGCGATTGTGACCTCCGTTTCTTATTGATTAATAAAACTTTTACCTTAAAATTTTGGCGGGCAAAAGTACAATTATTTTTTATATGTCTGAGTGTCACATCTCTTTTTTGATTAAAAAATTTTTTTTGTCGGATTGTGTGCTGCGTGTGGATTTTTTTGTACTTTTGCCGCCCCAATCAAGGAGAGATGGCCGAGTGGTCGAAGGCGCACGCCTGGAAAGTGTGTAAGCGCCGAAAGCGCTTCTAGGGTTCGAATCCCTATCTCTCCGCCACTAAAAAATAAATCCCGCCTCATTTGAAGCGGGATTTATTTTTGCGTCAGTTACTCTTAAAATTTTTCAAAAGTACCTGCCCCGAAATACATCGAGAGCGTCGGCTCGTACTGACGATGGATGGCTTTTGCTTGTTCTGCCGCATTTTTTGCATCTGTTGATTGGAAAATACGGATGCATCTTTCCAAACTCTTCATATTTTGGGCAGCCTCCTGCAAAACATCATTGATGGTGTTCTCAATGCCTTGAACACGCTGGACAGCGTCCTCTTGGTTTGTTTCTTTGCCACTGTTGACATTGCTGATAAGCATTGAACGTTCGTTGACAAGTGTCTCCAAGTTGCTCATTTCTGATTGCAAGGATTTGCTTGTCGCTGAAACCATAAAGTCACCAGTCTTTGATAATTTCATTCCCTTGAAATTCAATGGTGATTTGGCCGTTTCCATCATTTTGGGAAGGAACATACCGTAGATGAGTTCGATGTTTTCGTGATGGATTTTCAGCGTGCGTTCGTCAGCGCCTTCGTAGAAGTTAAGTTCTTCCTTGATGACGTCCAGCAGCGTGTTCAGAACCTTCGTTCCCTTCTCCGGATTGCAGAAGTTGTAAAGTTTGGCAACGTCAATCCAACGGTCCGTATAGCCGGGATTTCTGTTCATCTTGTAGCAAATCAAATCGTTGGGCAAAATTTTCTGACAGTGGTCAAGCACCATTTCTGCGCTGTCGAGTTTTTTCTCGTTGATGAGTTGCTGTGCCAGACGAATGTGTACATTCTGAATGTAATAGCAGGTGCGGATGTTGTCGTCTGAGTTATAGACGCGCGGGTCATTGATACCGCCCCAAGCGTACGGATACGGTTCTTGTGCAGGAGCGTCCGGATGATTGACGCGATCAACGCGGCGATGGTCGTCAAACTTGTTCATCACGTTGTCGTACAGGATGTCGCTGTCAATGCGTCCGCTCTTGGAAGACTTGATTGGCACGAGACGGTAAGCGAAACCTTCCAACTGGAAATATTCTTCCAAACCGAAATAGCCGTCGCTGCCCATTGAGGTTGCAAAATATACGGGACGTTCCCAGTTGTTGGTGGCAAGAATGTCCATCACGATGAGGGAGGAACGAGAAACGATGGTGTTGCCCACATTCCATTCGAGTCTGTTGACAATCAGTGCGGTATCTTTTTCTTTAACCGTTCCGTTGGCGATGACTTTTTCGCGGTCAACGGGCAATGAGAAACTTGCTGGGATGTCTTGTCCGACGTAAGCGCCATAGTAGGGGAGAGCGGCACCGCATTTCAGACGGGATTCGCCGTTGAACTGAGGTTGCTTAATGATTTCCATTACCTTTCTTATGTCAAGGAACTCGTTGTTTCCGGGCACAAAGAACACGGCATCGCGGGTGCCATCACGGTATTGTATTTTTTCCATAGAAATCGGGAGCGGGTCGGAATTGTATGCCTTGCGTTTCATCTGGTCAACGTACCAACCGGCAGAAAGCAATGACAGGTTGCAAACGCGGACGTCGGTTCTGTATCCTTCGACTTCCTGAACGTACCACAATGGGAAAGTGTCATTGTCACCCATCGTAAAGATGATGGCGTTCGGGGCACAGGAATCAAGGTATGCTTTGGCTGCGGCCATTGCGGTGTAACGGTGCGAACGATCGTGGTCGTCCCAGTTTTCACTTGCCATTAAGCCCGGAACAAGACCGAGGCAGATAACGGTGGTGAGCACGGCAGCAATTGCCTGTACCTTTGCATTTTTGATTTTTTCAAACAAAGAATAAATGCCGAAGACGCCGAAGCCGACCCAAATGCTGAATGCGTAGAAGGAAGCGGCAAATGCGTAGTCACGTTCACGCGGCTGGAAGGCGTACATATTCAAATAGAAACCGATGGCGAGACCCGTCATCAAGAAAAGCATAAGAACGATGAAGGAGTTCTTCCCGTCGCGTGCCGAATAGAACAAGATGCCGATGATACCAAGAAGGAGTGGCAACATATAATATTTGTTGTGTCCTTTGTTGGCATTGGCTTGAAGATCTGCCTGTTTGCCCAAGAAAATTTGGTCAAGAGCATTGATGCCGGTAATCCAGTTTCCTTCGATTTCACCGCCTGTACCTTGTACGTCGCATTGACGTCCGCTGAAATTCCACAAGAAATATCTCCAATACATATAATAGAATTGGTAGGTGTGCATAAACTTGATGTTTTCCTGATAGTCCGGAATACGCGTCTTGTTCATCAACTTAGCGGCTTTTGCCGGGTCGTTTGCATACAACCAATTGATATAATTGCTCTTGTGTTCGTGGTCGTACATACGGGGCATAAAGCGTTTCTGACTTTCGTCGTAGTACGGAACTGAGTTTTCACGCTTGTCGGAAACAACATACTTCCCAGCCTGTTCATCGCGTACGTAGACGGGCGTTCCGTTTTCGTAGCGGCTGGGGCGTGAGTCGTATGTTCTACCGGTGAGGAACGGCGTGTCACCGTATTGTTCACGGTTCAAGTAGGCCAAAAGGGCGACAGCATCCTCCGGATTGTTTTCATCAATGGTCGGATTCGCATTGGAACGAATGGTGAGAATGAAAAACGTGGAGTAGCCGATAAGGAGGAACAAGAAGCTGTAAACTCCTGTTACAAAGTTGATTTTTCCTTTTTTATATCCATACCAAAGACCCCAAGCAATTAACGCGGCAATCAAAATGAAGTAAATAATGGTACCGGAATTGAAAGGCATTCCAAAACTGTTGACAAAGAAAATTTCAAATTTGCCAGCAAGGTTGACGATGTTTGGAATGATACCATAGAGAATAAGGCCTAACAGAATGAAAGAACCGACCAAGGAGATAAGGATTCCCCATTCGGCCAATGAACTGAAAGTGCCTTTCTTGTAGCACATAACGAGAATTGGGAGGGAGATGAACAGCCAAATGAGAATCATCGCTACCGTCGGGAAGAAGACGGCGCCCACGATGGAAACTAATCCGATGGTTTGCAGAATGCCCCAAACGGTTGCCTTTTTGGAAAGTTTGAAATAAACAATCAGGACAACTGCGGGAATTGTCAGCAAGTTCAACAAGTGAACTCCGATGGAAAGTCCTATCAAATAGGCAATTAAAATAATCCAACGGTTCGGATTGACATTCCCTTTCGGATTATCATATTCAAAATCCCATTTCAGAATACACCAGAAAACCAAGGCCGTGAAGAAAGAGGACATCGCGTAAACTTCACCTTCAACAGCGGAGAACCAGAACGTATCGGTGAAAGTGTAGGTAAGAGAACCGACGATGGCTGAACCGAATAGGGCAATCATACGTCCGGTTGTCATACCACCGTCCATCTTGGCAACGAGTTTACGACCTAACATAGTCATCGTCCAGAACAGGAACATAATGGTCAAACCGCTGCAAATAGCAGACATACAGTTAATGCAAACGGCCACTTTGGTAACGTCGCCACCGGCAAACATACTGAAGATGCGACCCAACAATTGGAAGGTCGGTGCTCCAGGGGGGTGACCCACTAATAACTTGTTCGCTGTAGCAATGTACTCACCACAATCCCACCACGAAGCCGTCGGTTCCGCCGTCATAATATAAACCGCTGACGCGAAAATCCCGATGACCCATCCGATGATGTTGTTGATCCATTTGTAATTTTTTGTCATCGTTTGAATTTTTTATTGATTTGAATTTTTAATTTGTTTATTCTAAATAATTGATTATTAAAAACTTATAAATAATCTTGCATTCTAAGAAACAGTTGCAAAGGTACATTATTATTTTATCCCTTTTAGACTTTTTATTCAAACTTTTACAACTTTTCTTTCTGGAAAATTCAAACTATTGTTGTATTTTTGCGACCCTATTTTGCAATATGAAAAAAAGAATTTATCGTTTCGTTTTACTTTGCGTCGCGGTTGTGACTTTTGCCGCTTGTAGCAAGGATTTTGATTCTACCGCCCCGTATCAGGACGTGACCATCGTATATGGTATTATTGACTGTACCCAGGATATCCAGTATGTTAAGATTTACAAAGGTTTTTTGACCAATGGAAATGCTTACGAGGCCGCCAAGGTTTATGACAGTCTTTACTATTTCGACAAGATTAAAGTGGAGTTGGAAGAGTACTCAAATGGGCGGCTTCTTAATACTTGGGAGCTGGATACGACGACTTCCGTCCCTCGCGAAGATGGCGACCTGGCTTCTCCAAAACAACTTCTTTACGTTGTCAATCACCCGATTAACAAAGACAATACGTACAAGTTGGTGATTACGAACAAGGAAACCGGTCGCGTGGTGACGGCGGCTACTACGGTGGTTGCTCCGTTTGACATCACAGTGCCTTCCACTCACACTACTCAGTCGCTTGACATTAGCAATACGACACTCCATTATGTTAGGGTAAGTGAATCGGATAATGCTTTCGCTTATAATGTTATACAAAAGTTTTATTTCATTGAAAAAAACAAGACGACGGGTGTTTGTACCAAACGTTGTTTGCAAAGAAATTTGACGAGTACGCCGACTACAGCCACCAGCGTTGGGTATATCCCATACTCTCTTTATGAGTACGTTTGTCAAATGCTTACCCCCGATGAAAATATTGACCGTTATCTTTTATTGGACTCTTGTGTCTGTTTGGAAGTCTGTGCCGTGAATGACGATTTTTACAAATATGTTCAAACAAGTACCGTTTCCTCAAGTGTGGTTATGGACCATTTGACCTATACGAATGTGAAATGTGAGGCTGACAATCGCGTGGCGGGAATGTTTGGCTCTCGCACCTACGCTTATAGCGCTTACCGTTTGAATTCAACGTCACAAGATTTGTTTGTACGCGGTGAGGCTTCAAAGAAACTTAATTTCCACTATTGGAACGATTTTGAGGAATGAAACGCTAATAGTTGAGGCCGAAATACCATAGCGGGATGATGTTCTTGTATCCGTACCCAATGTCGTCTTTTACAATATAACTTTGCACTCACGCAGTGCATTTTCGTACATATCCCTGTTTCCCCGTCATTAGACTAAGTCAAAATCCATCTGCTTCTTTTCGAGGTCAACGGCGATGATCCGCACCATCACCGTGTCGCCAAACCGGTAGTCACGTCCGTGGTGAAGACCTACCAAGGTGTAGTTCTCTTCGTCAATATAGTAAAAGTCGTCGTTGAATTTCCGCATTGAAATGAGCCCTTCGCATTTGGATTCCTTTAGTTCGGCAAAGACGCCCCATTTGCAAATCCCGCTGATGGTGGCTTCAAATGTCTGCCCGATTTTGTCAGACAGATACTCGGCTTGCTTGTATTTGATGGAGGAACGTTCTGCTTCGGTTGCTTTTTGTTCCATTTGGGAGCAATGGTCGCAATACTCTTCAAATTCGTGCGCATTCACGGAAGGCCCTTTGTCCAAGTAGGAAGCCAACAAGCGATGAACCATCAGGTCGGGATAACGGCGGATAGGGGAGGTGAAGTGAGTGTAGTACGGGAACGCAAGTCCGTAGTGTCCGATGTTTTCCGTGGAATAGACGGCTCTCGCCATCGTCCGGATGGATAGTTTGCTCAACATCTCGTACTCCTTGCTCCCTTTGGCTTGTTGGAACATCTGGTTGAAGGAACCGGCTAAAGTTTTAGGCGAGCCCAATTTGAAATCGTAGCCAATCTTTTTTACGAAATTTCTGAACGTCGCTAATTTTTCTTCCAAGGGTTTGTCGTGAATACGATAGACGAAGGTTTTGGGCTCTTTATTTGCCGTTGTCTTCTTTCCGATACGTTCGGCCACTTTTTTGTTAGCCAGTAGCATAAACTCTTCAATCATCCAGTTTGCTTCGGTAGCAACTTTGAGGTAAACGCCAATGGGCTTGGCATTTTCGTCCAATTTGAATTTTACTTCTTCCGTTTCGAAGTTGATGGCGTTGTTCTCGAATCTCTTTTTGCGTAAAATACGGGCTAACGCATTGATAGCGTTGATTTCTTCGACCAGACGGCCTTCACCGGAGTCGATGATTTGCTGGACTTGTTCGTAGGTAAAACGTTCGTCCGAATTGATGATGGTTCGTCCGAACCACTCCTTCACCACTTTGGCATTTTCTGTCATTTCAAAAATGGCGCTGAAACAAAGTTTGTCTTCGTGCGGGCGCAGGGAGCAGAGGTTGTTGGACAGAATTTCCGGAAGCATAGGAATGGTGCGGTCCACGAGATAGACGGAAGTCCCGCGCTCGTATGCCTCCTTGTCAATGGGAGAACCCGGACGCACGTAGTAGGATACGTCCGCGATGTGGACGCCGACGCGGACATTCCCGTTGGAGAGTTTTTCATACGACAAGGCGTCGTCAAAGTCTTTGGCGTCGGCTGGGTCAATGGTGAAGGTGGTGATGTTCCGGCAGTCGCGTCGGCTTTTTATTTCGCTTTCGGGTATTGCAACCGGTATGGCGTTGGCTTCGTCTTCTACGTTCTTTGGAAAGTTCAACGGGAAGTCGTTTTCTGCTAAAATAGACTGCATTTCAACGTTGTTGTCGCCCGGTTTTCCTAACACGTTGATGACTTCTCCGATTGGATTTTTGCTTCCCGGAGTCCAGTCTACAATTTTCACGACGACCTTGTAGCCGTTTTTCGCTTTTTTGAGAAGACGTGTTGGGATAAGCACGTCACGATGATATGCGGCGCTGTCGGGAATGAAGAAGGCGATTCCTTTTTCAATGTGGATAATACCCACAATTTGTTTTTGACTTCGTTCAATGATTTCAACGATTTCCCCTTCGGGCTTTTTCCCGTCTCGGGGCGGGAAAACGAGTACTTTGACCAAATCACCGTGAAGTGCGTTGCCTTGGTTCCTTTCAGGTATAAAAATGTCGTCATTTTCCCCATCTTGCAAAACGAAAGCGGCTCCGCTGTATTTCACTTCCAAGCGCCCCGTCACGTAATTGCGGCCGGTAGTTTCGTTGTTGAGGTACTTCCCGTTCATCCGGTATTTGCCTTTTCCGACCTTTAAAAGAATCTTTACGTTGACGAATTTGTCGATGATTCGGGCCACTTCTGCCCGTCCTTCCTTATCGAAAATGTGGAGCTTTGCGGCAACCTGTTTGTACCCGAGTTTATCTCTATTTGAAGAAAAAACTTCAATGACTTTATTTTCTAATGTTTGCATCTGTTGTTTTGCTTTAAAAGAAAAATACAAATAAGAAGACGGAATTGTTCATTTGTGTTTATAAATAAAAAAGGGGCTAAGTTTTACCGAAGCCCCCTTTTGATTCGTATGTCACGAGATTATCTCTTTGTTACGATGAATTTCTTCGTGATGATTGTGTCATTGTTGCGAACATTGATGAAGTAGATTCCTTGTGCAAAGTTGGCAACATTGTAGGTGAGTGTCGTTTCGTTGAACAGGAGATTTTCGCTGTATGTGCGAACAACCTTGCCCGTTGCATCCGTAATCGTGATGTCGGTGATACCTTCCATACCGCGGATGTCTAAGTTCAAGACATCGTTTGCAGGGTTCGGGTAGGTATTGACGGAAACTTCACTTTCGGTTGCGTAGTCTTCAATGTTAGTGATGACTGGATTATTGCCCACATAGTTATCGCTCACGATTACGGTCATATAACGAGCGGCAATCGTGTCTCTGCTGGTCGGGTTGTCGCCACGGCCGCCCCAGACGGGTCCCCAGTGACTGTTGACAATAAACGGATTGTAGAATCCCCAGTATTGACCAGCGCTTCCTCCATTACGTTTTTCAACGAAGAACTTGATGGTATAAACACCTGGTTCGCTGAAGTTGAAATTAACTTTTTGTGGCATATTGTTGAAAGCCTGGAAGTTGAAATAGTCGAAATAGTAAGCAGTACTATTGGACGGGTACTGGTAGAGGAAGGTTGTTGAAGGAACTTCGCCAACAGCTGAATCGCAGGGTCTTCCGTAGAATGCATCGTGATTTTCATAGTATGAAGCAATCTTGAAGTTGTCAACGAAATCGTTGTAATCGCCATTGGAAATGACAACGTCATTACGATAGATAGCGTACTTCATATCAACACGTTCAGTCGTTAATGTATCCAAAGAGGTGGTAACGTAAGTGTAGAACATTTTGTCATCACCGGTAGCAACGTACAAGGTATCGCCGATTCTGTCCGGATCGAAGAAGTAATTTGTTCTGTATGCGGAATGAATAACGTCAAAGTCGTCTGCAAAGTAGAAACCGATGCCATAAACGTGGACCGTGTACATATAGGCGCTGTCGCAACCGGAGTTGGGGTCGGCGTGTGGAATAACGTCTTCAAATGTTTGGCCATCTTGGCTATAGGTGATTCCTTTGTGGACGTAAGTTTCGCCGTGGACGAGGTTGATTTCACGACGAACCTCAATACGGGTACTCTTAACGAGCCAAGAAGTTGGAACGATGTATGAACAAGCGCTGTCGTCTGTAATCGTAACGGTGTATTCGTGATTTCCGGTCGTCAGGTTCTGAATCGTTAACGTATCGGTGAGCGTACCAGGGATAATAGATCCATTGTGCTCCCATTCGTACTGATAAGTAGGTGTGCCACCTTCAACGGTAACAACCACTTTACCAGTAGCGGAGCATAGCAATGTGTCTGACACAGTATTGAATGAAGCTGTCAATGCATCAGGTTCTTCAATAGTTACTGAGTCGTTAGCAGAACAGCCGTCAGCAGTATTAACTGTTACATAGTAGGTGCCAGCACCCAAGTTTTGAATATCTTCAGTCGTTGCGCCACTAAATGCAGTATTTGTGCTCGTCCAGCTGTAGGAAGATGCAGTAGCATTCGTAACGGTCAAGTCAATGTAGGCATTTTCTTCACTGTGACATCTTACGCGGTTGTAAGTTGTAGCCAATACAGGCGTTGCGTTGACGGTAACGGAGAGCGTATCGCTCTTGACACATTGATTTCCATCGGAAATTTTAACCGAAATCTTGTGCGAACCAGTAGCGGTAGATGTCGTTGTAGCAAATATGTATTCATTATCATTGCCACCAACGGTAGTCGTACCATCTTTCCAAGTGTAGGTCAGACCGGTAGCGTCGTTTGCAGTGAAGGTGATGGTATCCTTTTGACAGGTATTGGTAACAGAAGCTGTGAGGTTGACGTTTGGCAGTGAGTCAACAATAACGTTGACGTGCGTTGTGTCGTAGCAGTTGTTTGCATCCGTGCCCTTGACGATGAAGAGTGAGTCATCAACAGGAGCAACGGTAACTCCCGGTGTACTACCAACACCATTCAGCCATTCGAAACTTGTGGCTGTTGTGCTGGAGGCCGTAAGTGTGGTTGTAGAACCGTAACAGATTCTTGTGTTGCCAGCGACCGTAATAATAGGAAGTGTATGAACACCAATGGTGATGCTGGCACTGTTTTTACATCTGTTACCATTTGTAACCGTAACAGTGAAAGTAGAGTCAGCTGTCGGCATAACAGTAGCTTCATTAGTTGTTGAAGAAACGCCGTTAGCCCAAACGTAAGTTGTGTAACCAGCTGTAGCGGTGAGGGTTGCACTTTGTTGGCCTTCCGGGCAGATGGTTTCGTCATCAGCAAGGATTTCTACAGATGGAATGGTGTCAACAACAATCTTAACGGCAAGCGTCTTTTCGGAAGTCGTACAAGCTGTACCGGTTGCCTTGATTTTGAAGTTGAAGGTGCCGGTTTCTGTTGGAGTACCTACGATAGCGGTGTCGGTTGTGGTTCCCAGGGTGACACCATCAGGAAGACTTCCGTCAATGATGCTGAGTGTACCGTTTTCAACAGCAAGTTTAATCGTATCGAGTTCGGTTCCTAAACAGAATTTTTGGTCGAGATTATCAGGTGTGGCCGTTGTGAGTTTGACAGTGTCGTTAACCACAATTTTGAAATCAAGCGTCTTGTTGTAGCTGTCGCAATCATTGTTGGAAGTAGCCGTGATAGTGAAATCGTATGTACCAGCTGAATCAGGAGTACCTGTAATCGCGTGGGTAGCTGCGTCGTAGCTCAAATTAGCCGTGCTCAATTCTGGAGTAAATGTGAGTGAGCAGAATGCGGTGTCGAGTTCGATGTTTTCAATCGCAGTGCCTAAACAGAGCTCTTGGTCAAGGTCTGAACTGGAAGACAATTTGACAGTGTCGTTGATAGTGAGAGTTACAGCGATGTCCTTATTGTATGCGTGACAACCTGTTGTAGATGCACCAGCAATGTTGAAATTGTATGTTCCTGCTGTTGTGATAGTCCCTTCAATCTGATGAGTTTCAGCGTTGTATGACAAACCTTGCGGCATATTCGGGAAGGTGAGTGTACAGAATGCGCTGTCAATCAGGATAGGAACGATAGCATTGCCAAGACAAATAGTGTCTTTCGTATAGGAAGCCGTAAGTTGAACAGTGTCGTTAACAACAATGTTGATGTTTTCGGACTTGCTTCCGCAGGAAGGATTAGCATTGCTTGTAGCAACAATGTTATAAGTATAGGTGCCGGAAGCGACCGGAGCACCAGAAATGGTGTCGTTGAGTCTTGTCAAACCTTCGCAGAGAGTAGGAACGGTCAACGTGCAGTTTGCAGAGTCGATAGCAATCTTTGTGATGCTTTCACCTAAGCAGATGGTTTGTTCCTTGTTGCTGATAACCAACTTGACGGTGTCGTTGACGGTTACTTCAATACTTGCGGTGTTCTTACAATTGTTTCCATCAGTACCGACTACGGTGAATGTTGAATCTGCGATTGGAGTAACGGTGACACGGGCTATTGATCCCACATTGTTGTTCCAAACGTAACTGTTTGCGCCGGTGGCTTCAAGAGTCTTGCTTGATCCTAAGCAGATTGCCGTAGAAGTTCCATCGGTGATGGCAACATTCGGAAGTTGGTTAACGGTGACGGTCTTCTGAGCAGCAGCAACTGCGGTACAACCATTGCCATCCGTGTAGTTGACGGTGACGGTTTTTTCACCATAAGCAGACCATTTCAATTTAAGTGTTGCACCCGTAGAATCGGCTACGGTTGCATTCTCAGTCGGATAGGTCCAAACATAATTGACGATTCCATTGCCATTAGCCGTGCTGAATTTGACGGTATCATCAGTTTGGCAAAGCGCATCACGATCAGCGGTGAGTGTGATAACCGGCAGTGTGTCAACCGTAATGGTGGTACTTGCCGTATTGATACAACCATTGGCATCCGTTCCTTGCAATTGAATGACATTTTCACCAGTGCCAGCAACAGCAGCATCAAAAGTAACCGTGTCCGTAGTTACAGTTTCGCCACCACCTAAAACATTAGTAGGAGTCCAGCTGTAGGTTTGGAGTGTGCTTCCAACAGCAGCCAATTTAGCGGTCTTGCCTTTACAGATTTTGTTGCCGTCAAGGCCGACAATGCTAATTTCTGTTGTCGGGAGGTCGTTGACGGTGATGGTTGCTGTATCAACGGCAGAGCAATTGTGTGTAGTCGTACCGGTAACGACAATCTTGTAAGTGCCCGCAGTCATACTGTGGAAATCGACAGGAGAACCCGTTGGAGCGTTCAAGCTATCGGCAGGTGCCCAAGTATAGTTCGTACCACCGTTAGCTGTCAGAGTGACCGTTCCGCCACGACATACATCAGGATCGTTAACGGTAATAACGGGCAAGGTATCAACCGTAATGTCGGCAGTTGCGGTATTCTTACAGCCATTGGCGTCCGTACCGGTTACGGTAATCGTATAAGCTGTCGTTGCACCCGGAGCACCATAGAATGCTTTCTTGTCTGTAGCATAATCGTGGAGGTAAGTCTCAGGTGACCATTCGTAAGTAGTAGCGCCAGTAGCGGTCAAGGTGTCTTTTGCATCAGCACAGATTCTTCCGTGCGTTGCAGATAGAGTGACCGTAGGAAGTGCGTTAACTGTAACAGTCAATGTATCAGCAGTTTTTTCGCATCCGTTTCCATTGGTAACACGTACTGCGTATTTTCCTGCCTGGGTAGCACGCAACGTATTCCCGTTTCCAATGATTGAAGTATTATTAAATGTCCAAGCGTAAGTATTATAACCTGCGGTTGCGGTGAAATGGAAGGCACTGTCAGCGCAAATGGTGCTGAGACCGTTGTCTTCTGTCAGCGTTACAACAGGAATGGTATCGAAAGTAACCGTTAAAGTATCAGAAACATTTGCACAACCGTTCGTATCAACTACGTCAACAACGTACTTGCCTGCGGTAGTAGCACGCCAGGTGTTGGTTATGTTTTCAAATGTCGTTCCGTTAAGACTCCATTTGTAAGTATTAATGACTGAATCGGCAGTTGCTGTGAAGTGGAATGCACTGTCGGCACAAAGTCTTCTTGCTTGGTTGTCTTCTGTTAAAGTGACAACGGGCAATGCGTTGACTTTGATGGTGACAGGATCCGAGGTGCTATCGCAGCTGGTCGTCGTGTTTGTAACGACGACGGTATAGGTACCTGCATCAGCTGTAGCGATATTGCTAAGGGTAAGGGTGCGACTTGTTTCACCAGAAATAAGTTGTCCGTCTTTTTTCCAAACGTATGAACGACCAGCTTCGTCTGGAGCTGCGATGACTACCGTATCTTTAGCACAGATAACGATGTCGTTGTCGTCAGCTTCACCATTGACTTGTGTCGTTAAAGTAGCACTTGGGAGAGCATTGACGGTTACGGTTTCGCTTGCGGAAGCGGTACAACCATAGCTGTTCGTACCCACAACTGTGAAGGTAGAGTCTGCAACAGGAGATACCGTAATGTCGGCGCTTGTTGCTAAGCAGTTTGCCCACGCATACGAGTCTGCGCCCGAAGCTGTCAAGGTAGTGCTTCCACCGAAGCAGATTTCGGTATCACCAGAAATCTGAACATTCGGAACGGTATCAACGGTAAGCACAACAGAATCTTTCTTCGTACAGCCGCTTTCTGTTTGCGTAGCAATGATTTTGTATTCACCAGCTATATTGATTTGTGAAATGCTTGAGGATGTGCTGTCCGTAAGAATTCCATCATCTTTGTACCATTGGTAAGTAAATCCTGTTCCAACAGTAGTAGTTGTGTACGTAGTAGTTTGATTTGCACAGATTTCAGTTGTCGGCTGATCGATTGTAACATTGAAATAGTCAGGTTGTGTCAATGTGATAGTATCAAGTGCTTGGCAACCGGAGTTGTCAGTAACCGTTAAATAGTATGTACTCGCAGAAAGGTTCTCTCTTTCAGATTGGTCGGTAGTTTGAACATCATTCCAACGGTAGGTGTATGGAGTTCTTCCACCCCTAACCTCTGTGCTGATTGCTCCATCTCCTGTTTCAAAACAGGTGAGGTTTGTCGGCGTAGTGGTAAGGATGATGGTGTCAGGTTCAGCAATCGTAACGCGTACGGTATCAACACAACTGTTGCCGTCTTTTGCAATGATGATGTGTTCGCCCTTTGCAAGCATATTCTTGCTGTTGTAACCACCAAAACCTGCACCGTCCCAACTGTAATAGTATTCGTTTGCTACACCGCCCGTTGCATTAACTTCGATGTAGCCGTCGGACAAACCGTGACAAGTAATGTCTTTATGAGCACTTTCGTTTTCAGTTAATTGAAGTTCGGTGGGTTGTCCAACAGTCGTGTCCTTTGTAACGGTACAAGAGTTGGCATCCGTAACGATGACGGTATAACGGCCAGCTGCAATGTTGGATGCTGTTTGTGTCGTTTGAGTTGGAGCGGTACTCCAACTATAGGTGTAAGGAGCTTTGCCACCGGTAGGATTGGCTATGATAGAGCCGGTGGAGCCGCCATAACATTTAACAGAATCGGAAACGAAGGTGATGGCGAGCTGAGAGGGTTGTCCAACGGTAGTGTCTTTGGAAATTTCGCAACCTTTGCGGTCGGTAACGGTAACTTCGTAATTACCAGCAGGAATGTCTTTGATTGTGTCGGAAGTCGTTGGAACGTTGTCACTCCAAAGGTAGGTGTAACCACCGTTTCCGCCAGCAGCAGTAACAACAATCTTGCCATCGTTTCCTCCATAACATTTGACGGAATCTACAACGAGGGTAGCCGTGATAGCTGCAGCTGGTCCGCTAACGGTAGTGTCTTTTGAGAGTTCACAACCTTTGCGGTCGGTGATAGTGACTGTGTATGTTCCAACCGAAAGATTCTTAATCGTATCGGAAGATGAACTGTTGCTCCAAGCGTAGGTATAGTCACCGTTTCCGCCAGCAGCAGTAACAACAATCTTGCCAGTATTTTCACCGAAACATTTTACGGAATCAACGACGAAGGTTGCTGTGAGAGTAGCAGCCGGTTGCCCGACCGTTGTGTCTTTCGTTACGGTACAACCTTTGCGGTCAGTAACGGTGACGGTGTATGAAGTGGCTGAGAGATTCTTAATCGTATCGGAAGATGAGCTGTTGCTCCAAGTGTAGGTGTAACTACCGTTTCCGCCAGCAGCAGTAACCACAATCTTACCGTCATTTCCGCCGAAGCATTTTACAGAATCAACGACGAAGGTAGCTGTGATAGAATCAGACGGTTGGCTGACGATGGTATCTTTCGTGAGCTCGCAACCTTTGCGGTCAGTGATTGTGACTGTGTAATTACCAGCAGACAAGTTTTCTGCAATGTTTGTTGAAGAAACATCATCTGTCCAAGCGTAGGTGTAACCACCGTTTCCGCCAGCAGCGGTAACAACAATCTTACCATCGTTTCCTCCATAACACTTGACGGAATCTACAACGAGGGTAGCCGTGATAGCTGCAGCAGGTCCGCTAACGGTAGTGTCTTTCGAGAGTTCACAACCTTTGCGGTCAGTAACGGTAACGGTATATGTGCCTACAGTAAGGTTCTTAATGGTATCTGAAGTGGATCGGTTACTCCAGATGTATGTGTAACCACCATTTCCACCAGCAGCGGTTACAACAACCTTGCCATCAGCTCCTTCAAAACATTTAACGGAATCAACGGTGAGCGTTGCGGTAAGTGTCGCTACAGGACCACCAACAACAGTGTCGATAGTGTAAGAACAACCTTTCGCGTCTTTTACTTTGATGCTATAAGAACCAGCAGGAAGATCCTTGATGGTATCGGAAATTTGTGCCTCGCCGTGCCAGTATGTGTAGGGGCTGGTTCCGCCTGTTGCAGTGATAACGATTTTGCCGTTTGCGTCACCATAACATTTTACGGAATCTATAACAACGGTTGCAGTCAATTCGGTGGGTTCTGTGATGGTATCATTAACGGTTACGGTACATCCGTTCCTGTCTTCTACGGTAACGGTATAGGTACCAGCGGCTAAGTTAGTATATTCTTTGCTAACAGCAGTTGCATCTTCAGTGCCATCCATTCTGTATATATATTTTCCACCATTGAAAGTTGTACCACCCTGTCCAGTCACGGTGAACTTACCGGTGCTGCTTCCGTGGCAGTCAACATTGACAGAATCGGAAATCGTAGCAGTGAGTTGAGCTGGATCAACTAACTTGACAGAGTCAATTGCTTTACACCCCTTGTTGTCCGTAACAGTGAGTTCGTATTTCCCAGCAGAAAGTGTGGGGTTGTATGCGGGTCCGTGAGTGTCATTGCTCCAGTCATAAACGTATGGAGTGTGTCCGTGTGTGACATAGGAAGTGGCATTACCATCATTTCCTCCATAACATTTAGGATTCATTCCTATGATAGAGTCAATGACTGGAAGTTCGTTAACTGTGATGGCGATGCTATCTGTCTTTTGGCAACCGTTGCTGGTCTGGATAGTCAAGTAAACCTTTTCAGTACCAGCCGTTGTGTTGGCATAAACTTTCTTGTTTTGTTCTGCAGGATTGACATCGGTCAGATGTGCTAATGGTTTCCACGTATAAGAAGCATAGTTCCCGTTGCTTACAGACAATGTGTCTTTGGCATCGGCACAGATTTCGTTGTCAGCATCTGTCCCCGTGATTGTGAAGGAAGGAATTTCGTTGACAGTAACGGTAGCATTCTTCGTTCCGACGCATCCTTTACCGTTCGTATAGGTAACGCTGATGTTCTTGGTTCCAGTAGTTGCCCATTGTGCTTTGATGGTGCTTTCACTGGTTGCTCCAATGGTTGTTGCTCCGTCTAATGACCAAGTGTAATTGGTCATATCGGCATCCGTGGTGAGCGTCAAGGTGTCATTGATTTCGGAAGTGCTTACACAGATGTCGCTGTTGGTAAGAGTAGGAACAGGAAGTGTGTCAACAACGATAGTACCCGTGATGGAGTCAGCGGTGCAAGCAGGTGTAGCTGTGCTGTTCGCTACGAGTTTGTAATGGAAAGTTCCATTGGCGGTAGGTGTACCGGAAATGGTCTTTGTTTCTGCATTATATGAAATTCCGGTAGGAAGATTTCCACTAAATGTGACATTTGCATTGGAAGCAGTGAAGACGATGCTTCTAATAGCAGTTCCGTTGCAAACGGTTTGTGTGGTATCTCCACTGAACGTGAGTTTAACGGTATCGTTCACCGTGATTGTTCCATTGATGGTCTTTTGTGAACAAGCAGGATTTTGGTTGCTGGTAGCGGTAATGGTATAATCGAAAGTGCCATTTCCAGTAGGTGTGCCAGAAATAACTCCGTTCACCATCGAAACACCTGCGGGAAGTCCACTAACGCCCAAGATGCAGTTTGCAGAATCAACAACAATGTTAGCGAGTGCATTGCCCAAACAGATGGCTTGGTCTTTATCTCCGCTTGTGATGGTGAGTTTCACCGTGTCATTCACCGTGATGGTTCCATTGATGGTCTTTTGTGAACAAGCAGGAGTTTTGTCACTGGTAGCGGTAATTGTATAATTGAAAGTGCCATTTCCAGTAGGTGTGCCAGAAATAACACCGTTCACCATCGAAACACCTGCGGGAAGTCCACTAACGCCCAAGGTGCAGTTTGCAGAATCAACAACAATGTCGGTGAGTGCATTGCCCAAGCAGAAGGTTTGATCCTTGTCGCCTTGTGCGATGGTGAGTTTCACCGTGTCATTCACCGTGATGATTCCATTGATGGTCTTTTGTGAACAAGCAGGAGTTTGGTCACTGGTAGCGGTAATCGTATAGTTGAATGTTCCGTATTCTGAAGGTGTGCCAGCAATCGTTCCATTTGTCATAGTAACACCAGCAGGAAGGTTAGTAACACCCAAGGTGCAGTTTGCAGAATCAACAACAATGTCGGTGAGTGCATTTCCCAAGCAGAAGGTTTGATCCTTGCCTCCTTGTGCGATGGTGAGTTTCACCGTGTCGTTCACGGTAATGGTACCTGTAATTGAATCTGATTTACAAGCGGGTGTCTGGTTGCTGGTAGCTCTGACAACATATTTATATGTACCAGCAGTGGTAGGTGTCCCGGAAATTGTTCCGTCGTTCAATGTTACGCCCGTCGGAAGTCCAGTCGCAGATAATGTGCAGTTTTCATAAGTGATGTCAATAGAAGTAAGCTGAGTGCCGAGACAGAAAGATTGAGTGGTGTCGTTATTAGCAGAAATGCTTACCAAAGGATTGACGGTTAGTGTGAAAATAACGTTCTTGGCAGAACATTGAGGTGTCTTGTCACTGGTTGCCGTAATGGTTACATTGCCTCCTGTCAAAGTGGTTGGAGCACCATAAATCTTATTGGTTTGTGTATTGAATGTCAAACCGGCAGGAAGTTGGGAGGTAGTAATCGTAGAATTCGTATTCGTAATGACGATGGTATCAATGTCAGCATCCTTGCATACGGTCTGGGCAAGGTTTGTTGCCGAAAGTGTAACTGTATCGTTGGCAGTAAGCGTAAAGGTTATAGAATCTTTTGCAGTACAGGAAACACTGTTCGTGTTTACGAGAGCAGTACCGACAACTTTATAGGTGATGTCACCAGCGGTTGTCGGAGTGGCAGTAACAATGCTGCCGTCGCTTACAGTTTGTACTGGCGTCAAAGTAGCATTAGGAGTCCATACGTATGTAACGGCTCCGGTTTGGCTCTCCGTGCTTGCCGTGAGCTGACTATTGCCACCAAGACAAATGGAGCTCGTTCCTGTAACAGCGGCCATTTCAATAGCAGGTGCATTCACCGTGATGGAAACACTCTTTGTAGATGTTGCTTGACAAGCGTTTTGTCCTTCTCCAACCGTGGCCGTAGCGGTTACGGTATAGCTGGCGTCGCTTGTCGGCATAACGGTGATGGTGTCGGTAGTAGAGCTATTGCTCCATAAATAGGTTACCGTTCCTTTGTATGCAGAATTAACGACGGCTGTGAGTTGGGTTGAAGATCCCTTACAAATGGTTCTTACACCGTTAATTGTATCCAATGCGACGACGGGTGAGTTAACGTTGACAGTGAATTTGGCTGAGTCTTTGACTGTACAAGAAACACCGTTGTCGTTAACTTCTGCGGTTGCGATAACAGTGTAGGTGTTGGTGTCGGTAGGAGAGACATTAATGGTAGCGTCCGTCCCAA
Source organism: Bacteroidales bacterium UBA1756 (assembly GCA_002314795.1). Lineage (GTDB taxonomy): Bacteria > Bacteroidota > Bacteroidia > Bacteroidales > WCHB1-69 > UBA1756. The sequence continues at coordinate 28,853 of DCHI01000005.1, forward strand.
CGTTTGAGCGGGTGGTATCATACCATATATATGTAATAGTACCGGTTAATGAAGCGGTTGTAACGGTCAGAGGACTATTTCCTCCATTACAAATAGTTGAAGTTCCCGTGATGGGATTCAAAGTTACTGCCGGTGCATTCACGGTGACTTTCACGGTGTCGTATGCTTTGGCTTCACAACTTCCAATAGTAGCAGTTGCTATCACGCTATAGTCGGTCGTAACGGTAGGATAGGCTTTCGGATTTGAAATGTTGGTAGCGCTTAATCCCGTTGTAGGAGTCCAAGCATAGGTGATGTCGCCTTTAGAAGAAGAAATGGTAGCGTTCAATTGTGTGGTGTCACCTTTACAAATGGTGGCGTCCGTCATCGGAGTAAGGCTAACGGCAGGGGAGTTGACATTGACTTTGGCTGTAGTGGTGTCTTTTACAGAGCAGCTACCCACGGTTGCCGTTACAATTACTTGGTATGTAATCGTGTCTGTTGGGTTGGCTGTTGGATTAGCAACGCCGGTTGCACTCAATCCCGTCCCTGGGGTCCAAGCGTAGGTGAGTTCTCCCTTTGATGTGGTTGTAGTAACATTCAGTTGGGTATTGTTCCCATTACAAATGGTAACATCGGAAATGGTGTTGAGTTCAACAGCAGGTGCATCTACGCTGACTTTAACCGTAGCACTGTCCTTAACAGAACAAGCGCCGACGGTGGCTGTAACAACAACTTTATAGGTAGTGGTGTCAATTGGAGTAGCAGTCGGATTGGAAATATTGGTTGCGCTCAATCCTGTTTCCGGGGTCCAAGCGTAAGTGAGGGCTCCAGTAACACTGGCAGTTGTCGCCGTCAACGTCGTTTGACCACCTTTACAGATGGTAACGTCATTCATTGAAATCACGGTGACAGCTGGTGCGTTCACTGTGATAGTAATGGTGTCAGACGTAATGTTGCAAGAAGTAGTTGCATTCGTAATGGTTACGATATATTTCCCGTTGTCGTTGGTAGTAACATTATTAAGAGTGAGTTCTTGAGTGGTTGCAAGGTCACCGCCGTTCACTTTCTTCCATTGGTAATTGTATCCTGCCACAGCAGCGAGGACAATGTTGTCACCGGCACAAGCCGTGATGGTCATTGTAGAATCAACATTGTTAACTTTCGTCGTCACGTTCTTTTCGGGAAGTGCGTTGACGGTGATGGATTTGGTCGTGTCACCGGTAGCGCGGCAATTGTGCTCATCTTTGTAGTTGACAGAAACGGTCTTTTCGCCATCGGTGCTCCATTTCAGAATGATGGTGTCTGTTGTCGCTTCGCCTACTAAAGTGGCTCCTTCATATACCCAGTTGTACTCGCTCATTCCGGAAGCGGTGGTTAATCTCAACTCGGCATCCTTACAAACACTGCTTTCGCCAGAAATAGTGACGGTGGGGTTGTTGTAAGAAATCAACGTGACGGTGATGGTGCTGTCGCAGCCATTGGATGCCGTAACGACGACGTCTTTGTTCCCCGCTGCATAGAAAATGGTGTCTGTTGTTTTGTAACGAACACCATTCACCAATTGATTGGCGCAGCAATAGATGGTATCTTTGCTCGTCAAAGCGTCATTTTGGGTAAGGGTGGTTTGTTTCGTTGCTGTACAACCAACCAAGTCAGTGACGGTAACGGTGTATTGACCCGCTTTCAGTTCCGAAATGTCTTTGGTTGTAGCTGTGTAGCTGTCGGGGCCTGCCCAAGCGTAGGTATAGGGCTCTTGGGCTGTTCCTTGATTGATCGTGACGGTAGTTGCGATTTCTCCGGTACTTTTTCCATAACACAAGATGTTTGTGTTCTCAAATGCTATATTATATGTATTTGCATTGGTTAACTGCGCGATGGTGACATTGCTTAATGTGGCACTGCATCCGGCAGCGTCTGTGCACATCATCGTGTAGGTCCCGACTTCGAGTCCTTTGATGGTGTCGGTGACGCCACTTGTATTGATGGTAATGGTGTCAACAGGTACGTTATTAGCATTAAATGCGATAATGGTGTATGGACTCTTTCCTCCCGTGGGTGTTACAAGAATCTTACCGGCTTTGGATGAGGCACAAATGTTTTCTATGTTACCTGAGCCAGCTTTGGTTAAAGTAAGTTCTGGCCAAACATAAAATTCCACGTTGCTTATGGAATCGATTCTAGCAGCACAAGCGTCCGCCGGTCTTCCGAAAATGACATCGTGAATGAGGAAGTGGCTGTAGAATATGGAACCTTGGGGTTGTACGTACCCGGGTTTGTTAATCGTATCACTCGTGATAGTTGTGCGTCCAACTGTATAAGGAATCTCACTAAAGCAAAGGGTGTCGATAATCTTTGTGTCACGATATTTAATTGTTGGTACGGTGTCCGCAATGATGGCGACTTCCGGATCTTTTTTCGTTGAAGCGTAGCCACCAATCTTAGTACTCCCGCCATTGTATGTCCAGTTGTTGTCAATACCATTCTCCATTTCAACAAGTTTGACAACAAGTTTGTAGGTGTTCCCTTGATAGTTGATGTCACCTTTCCACCCCAAGTTGAGTCTTATTTTCACTCCGGTAGTCTTCAAATATTTGCCATAAAGGAAATTGAAAGCAAATCTGCTCATTGATCCGCCACCTCGAGTATAGTATGTATTGGGCAAGTTTCCCGACGGTGATAAAATTCCGTGTCCATAATAACTCGAGTTGTTGAAGAAGTTGTGTGTAAAGTCAGTTCTGCTTGCATCGAACTCATTTTGGAAATCTGTTTGTGTCATCAGTTCGCCATTCTTGTACAAGGCATACTCAATGGAGTATTTCGCAGTGTACTGAATGTTAGTTACACCAGCAAACTCCAAAGTGATGGTTTGTGTCTGATCCCCAGGGCGAAGATTCGCTTCTGTAATTTTCAGGCAATTTTCTTGCGCATAAAGTGAACTCATTGCCATCGCAATGCTTACGAAAAGGAATAGAATTTTTTTCATAAATGTTTGATTATGTTTTATTTTATTATTATTACTTGTTTCCTTATTTAACATTTTTATGTAATATACAAAACGTGGCAAAAATAGCGATTTTGCAGAATCATTTGACAGAATAATTATATATTTTTTATCAACAGTTATGGATGGTAATTAACCGCTGTTGTTGATAACTTTTTTCGCTGTCGTCAGTGTCCGTAGATAACTATTTTATAATCAATGTTGATTATTTATGAAAACTAACATTCATCTCAGTGGCTTTTTGCATAATGAACAGTGTAATGTTCGTATTGCTAAGCACATAGAAATGCCAATTAGATTATTTCTCTATTAGGCAATAAGATTAAAAAAGATGTTAAAAAATAATGTTAAAGACAATTATTCGTGAAATGGTCGAGCGGCGAGGAGGCAACTTTTCCAATCTTGATGCCAAAAGATAATGCGGTTTCTTCGATGATTTCTCTGTAGTGATAACCAATCGAGCCCATCAAATGTAGCGTCTCTGTCTCTTTTTCTTGAATGTAGTTGATTTGTTGTTCAAAAAAATCCTTGAAGGCGGTATGTAGCAGTTGGCGGATGACGGGTTCTTCTTTTTGAGAATGAATATAACGTGCAAACGACGAAAGATATAGATTTGGTTTGGGCATCTGGTAAATCTGTCGTATCACCGTCTGCTTGTCAATGGCAAATTCTCTTTCAAAATTATTTTGCAAAGACAAAGGTAATTCGTCTCGTAAATACTTTTGAATAAATAATTTACCAATATATGTACCACTTCCTTCATCTCCAAGAAGATAGCCGAGTGACGGGGCTTGCTTCACAATCTGTTTCCCGTCATAGCGGCACGCACTCGCCCCCGTTCCCAATATGGCAACCAAACCCTCTTCATCCGGACTTAAAAGTCTGCACGCACCGACCAAATCAGAAATGACCTCTACCTTCAGCCCCCCGAAGTTCTTGCAGATGAATCTTTCTAAACGTGCCGCATTGTTCGGATTGCCGCATCCGGCTCCGGAAAATGTTATCTCGCTGATTTCCTTTTTTTTAAGTAGTGATGAAAAACGTGCTAAGATGTCGTCAATGTCTTGATCTGAAGTGTATGTCGCGTTGATTCCGACATCAGTAAAGTGTTCGATATAACATCCTCCCTCATCCAAAAGAATGCAGTCACACTTGGTCGCACCGCTGTCGAAAAACAATTTCATTGACGTATCTTTTATTTAAACAAGGCGCCTCTCTGAATCTGCATCGGGTTTTTGCGTTTGTACTCCGAGCGCAGATAGCGTTGGATAAGTTTGTGACTTTCAAGTGATTTGTCACCGTTGAAATAGGAAGCAAATAGTTTGTCTGCTTCAAAGTAGTTTTCTACTCCTAATTGTTCGCAGTCGCAGCTGCTGATACCGAGTCCATCGACGGGAGTAGCATCAATACAAGACTGCAGCGCCGCACGTTGTTCTTCGTTGCATTCTGATAACAAGGCGGTTGAGAGAGCAAATACCTCCGTCTTCCACAAATTCATAATGGGGGCGTAGTCGCCAACGTCTCCGTGCAAGGTCCAGAAACCGGTGAGAAATTCGGTGTAGTTGTCTGTTGAAATGACAATGCCTCCGTGAAGTTGGGCCAGGTCGTACAAAGCCATCATCCGCATACGGGCTTTCATATTTCCCTGACGAAGTTTTGATAACATCGTTTCGTCAAAATCAACCAACATTCTTTTGTTGGCGTAAAAGATTTCTGTCAAATCAATGTGTTGAAAATCAGAACAGAAAGATTCTCCAACGGCAATGGAGCGGTCGATTTCTACTTGCTTGTTCGTTTCAATCGTGATGGAACGGCCAATGAGCGGGATGTCCGCTTTCTGACAGACCGGCTGTAAAAGCACGGCGCATAATGCACTGTCAATGCCTCCTGAAATTCCTAATACTAAGGATTTTAAGTGGCAGTCTGCAATGTATGTGGCCATCGTTTCACGAATGCGGGAAGCAACGGCTGCTAATTCTTTTTCATCCGTGACGAACGGAAAATAGTTGGAGTCCGGAAATGTGCGTTCCATTCTTTATATGATTAGTTTTCAATGGTGACTGTGACTGCGTCCAAGGCACCACCCGCAGCTAACATCGGATTCAGCTTGGTGATGGAAACAGTCATCTTTTCGATGTTTGAAAAATTCGTTCTGATGCGTTGGGAAATGCGTTCCGCCATCGTTTCTAAAAGATTCACCCTCTCCTGCATTGTCTCCTTGACAAGTGTGTAAACGGCTTGATAGTTGACCGTTTGGTTGAGGTCGTCCTCGATGGCGGCGTTGCCGATGTCGCAAAGCATTTCTATAGAAACGGAAAATCGGGTTCCGATGATTTTTTCTTCATCGAAACACCCGATATATCCATAAAACTGCATATTGGAAAGAGTAATTTTACTCTTCATTGCTTTGTTGTCTTTGTTTAGCGCGTTTGCGTTCCAATTCTGAAAGAATTATCTTTCTGAGACGCAACGATTTAGGCGTGATTTCCAAGTACTCGTCATTGGCGATGAATTCCATATACTCTTCCAATGAGAGTTTGATGGCCGGAGCGATTCGCATCTTTTCATCGGAACCTGCCGCACGCATATTGCTGAGCTGCTTCGATTTGCAAACGTTGATGACCAGGTCGTCCTGACGGATGTGTTCGCCAATGACTTGTCCTTCATAGACCATATCGTTGGGTTCAATGAAGAATTGGCCTCGATCCTGCAACTTGTTGATGGCGTATGGGAATGACTGGCCGGTTTCCATTGAAATGAGAGCCCCACAGTGACGTCCCGGAATATCGCCCTTCCAAGGTTGGAATTCCATAAAACGGTGTGACATAATGGCTTCGCCCTCGGTGGCAGTAAGAATCTGATTGCTCAATCCGATGATACCACGCGACGGAATCTCAAAGTTGAGGTGGACGCGGTCGCCCACGGTGTCCATTGATGTAAGCGTGCCCTTTCTTCTGGATACGTAGTCGATGACGCGGCTTGAAAAGTCCTCGGGTACCAACACGGTGAGTTGTTCAATCGGCTCGCATTTTTCTCCGTTTATTTCTTTGATGATGACTTGGGGCTGACCAACCTGCAGTTCGTAACCTTCACGACGCATCGTTTCAATGAGGACGGACAAGTGTAGAATGCCACGGCCAAACACGTTCAACCGGTCGGGAGAGTCCGTCTCTTCGATACGAAGGGCGAGGTTCTTTTCCAATTCGAGGAAAAGACGGTCGCGCAAGTGACGGGAGGTGACGTATTTCCCTTCTTTGCCGAAGAACGGCGAGTTGTTGATGGTGAACAACATACTCATCGTCGGCTCATCTACTTTGATGGAGGGAAGTGGCTCCGGATTTTCAAAGTCAGCGATGGTGTCGCCAATATCAAAATTGTCCAAACCAAGTACCGCACAGATTTCTCCCGGGTAGATGGTCTGTTTCATCTTTTCTTTGCCGAGTCCTTCAAAGACGTAGAGTTCCTTGATCTTGGACTGGATGCGGGTTCCGTCGCGTTTGACTAACGTTACGGTCTGTCCCCAGTCCAACGTGCCACGGGTTAATTTGCCGATGGCGATACGTCCAACGTAGGAAGAGTAGTCCAAAGAGGAAATCATCATTTGCAAATTACCTTCTTGGCTTTTCGGATCCGGAATGTATTCAATGATTTTGTCGAGAAGGTAGCTGACATCTTCGGTTGGGGTGCGCCAGTCGGGACCCATCCAGCCCTGTTTCGCAGAACCGTAAACGGTCGGAAAGTCTAACTGTTCATCGGTGGCACCGAGGTTGAACATCAGTTCAAAGACGGCTTCTTGTGCCAATTCAGGATTGCAGTTGGGCTTGTCCACCTTGTTTACGACAACGATGGGTTTCAACCCCATCTCGATGGCCTTCTGGCAAACGAAACGAGTTTGCGGCATAGGGCCTTCCAAAGCATCGACGATAAGCAAAACGCCGTCCGCCATATTGAGGACACGTTCTACTTCACCGCCAAAGTCGCTGTGACCGGGAGTGTCGATGATGTTAATCTTATAATCTTTGTATCTTACAGAAACGTTTTTGGATAAGATAGTAATCCCTCGTTCACGTTCCAAATCGTTGTTGTCAAGTAATAATTCCTGTGTTTGCTGGTCTTTACGAAAGAGGTTGCTCTGGTAAAGAAAGCGGTCCACGAGTGTGGTTTTACCGTGGTCAACGTGGGCGATGATTGCTATGTTCTTGATTTTCTGCACTTTATTTAGTTTTTAGTCGTTAAATTTTCGGGGTGCAAAATTAGTAAATTTTTTTGGTAAAAATTGCCCTCCCCAAAAAATTCCTTCCTACTTCCTACTTCCTACTTCTTACTTCCTACTTCTTACTTCCTACTTCTTACTTCCTACTTCTTACTTCCTACTTCTTCCTCACTTATCCCACGTCCATTGGCCGTTGAGTTTGAGCTGTTTGATGGCGTAGTCCTTCTTTCCGGACATTCCGAAGAAAACAAAGTCACCATCCGTTACCCAAACGTCGTGGAAAGTCTGTCCCGTCTTGCCCGGAAGTGCGACCACCTTTTTATCTACGCTGTAGTCCACTTTCGTGACCACCAGACAGTTTTCATCCGCTTTTTCCAAGACCGCCTCTTCCCATTCGTTGGCATCTTCGGCATAGTTGGAAAACCTGTCCGCATACAATATATATACAAGGTTTCCTTTTACTATTGGAAAATAGGTGAGGCTCAGGTTGGCAAAAGTCGGATTCTTGGCAAACGCGTTCTTTTCATTGATGAGATAATTACCGATGCGTTCCCCGTCGTCGTGCGTGGTAACGATGCTGTTTCCACTGACACTGAGGTGCTTGTTGACTTTCAAAAGCCCTAAACTGGTTCCGCCCAAAGTGAATTTGTTGCAGTAAACGTCGTTGGTGTGGTGACGATAGGCGAGGGAGCTCTTTTCGCCGTGCTCTTGGATGGAGGTGTGTTGTTCGCCCATCATCAGCACGATTTTGTCGGGAAGTTCAAACAGATAGTCGCATTTGATGAAATAGTCGTTGTCCGTTAGCCCGTCGTAGGTGTGTTCGTTCCGGTATTCGATGGCTTCGTGTGACTTGTCCGTAATCTTGTTCTTGTCAGGATTGTAGATGTAGGTGAAAAAACCGGTCGTGTTGCTTTGGACGGTAGCGTCGTAGTATCCGCCGATGAAAATGTCCTTGTTTTTAAGACGGAGCATCTTCATAGAGTTGACATAGCCGAAATCGACGGGCTCGTCCACGGATTCTATGTGCCCTTTTGTGCAGGTAAACAACTGAATGGTTGGATTTTGCATACTTGCATTTTTTCCTTTAACGGAATAAAGGAGCAACAGCAGTTCCCCTTTGTCACTCAAGGCGATGTCTTGAATGGAAAATTTGTTTCCGATGATGACTGGTAAGAACTTGTCGTACCAAAGTTCTTTGCCGGTATTGTCGTAAATGTAGCAATAGAAGTAAGGTGCTTGATTCCGTTCGTTAGGGGCGATGAAAACGACGGCGTGTTTAGACTCGTCCTGTGAAACGGCGGTGTACTTAAGAATCTCACCGCGGTCGGTCACATCGATGGCTACGCGAACTTCCGGAGTCACTTGGCGGGTTCCGCTGACGCTTTTCTTTTGGGGGAAGGAGGCGGTAGCGTATTCGAAAGTTCTGTTCGCGCGGTTGAAGCGGTAGTAGTAGGCGAGGTATTGGTCACCGGCGGTGCGAGCGTACAGTGGACGGTAGCCGGCTGGCAGTTCGATGTTTTCGTTGTAACTCGTGCCCGTATTTTTGTTGTAGGTGACAATCCCTTGGTACTGCAACTTCGGATTGTTGCTATAACTGTTGAGGTAGAAAATGGCGCTTTTGGCATCCTGTTTCAGAAAAATGTGGTTGCTAATCGCAGCGTTGCAATGTTCAACGGTTGCGCCAAGATCATCTACTAATGGAGTTTGTGCATTGGTAATCAATGCGTTGAAAAAAATAATACCAACAAGAAGTAAGCGTGTGACAGAGTGTTTCATACGATTTGTGATTTTTCAAAAAACGGCTGCAAAGGTACGATTTTGAATCTGAATGGAAAATTTTTTCTTGTTATAGTTCGAAATGTTCAACCGTTCCTTTCTTTTTACTGTACATTCCGAAATAGACGTTCTTCCCGTCAAAATCCCACAAATGATGGAGAACCAGTTGGGATTTTCCTGAAAGAAAAACGGTTTCTTTGTCCGGACCATCGTCTTCCAATTTGGCCATCATTACGCAATTTTTCTTGGGAGATCTGATGAGCGCTCGTTGCCCGCCATTGATGGAATTGATGTTTTCTGCATTGTCATAGTAAAGTGCATACACGTCATTGCCAGATACAAAAGTGGAGAAGGAGATGCCAACACCTCTTAATTGTGTTGCGTGGCAATCGCTTCCGCCTATGTACGAATAACTTCCGAAGAACTGCTCTTTTGGAAGCATCTGTGCCGTTACGGTAGCGCCCTCTTTGTCAAATTTCTGGTAAACAAGGTCGCCAGTTGTGTGATGATAGGCGTTGCCACCGTTACTGTAAACGATGACCAAGGCACGATGTTCACCAACCATCATTACGGTGCCATCGGGTAATTCGTGAATATCTACGCAGTTGGTGACAAATTTGCGTGTGCCGTACACAAAGTCAACCGTCTGCTGCGGGCGCTGCAAATCCGAAAAAACGGTGACGTGTCCTTCGCTAAATTCTTGCGTGCGAGTATCGTAAATGTAATTGAAAAAGCCGGTGGTGAGTTCTTTTGAGTCGCGGGCATAGTAGCCACCCACAAACACATTGCCATTTTCGAGAAGACACAGTTTCATAGAACGGAAAATGCCAAAATTCGCCGCTGCCGCTTGCGTCTCCGCTCCATCTTGATTACAAATGATAAGTTGTACCGCCGAGCTTTCAATCTCTTTCTTGACCACTTCCTGCCCGTGGACTAAAATTACCGCATTTCCATCGTCGGTGACTTGAAAGTCGCTGATGGAAAAGGAGTTGCCATATACTTCAGGCGCGATGTGTTGGTAGGCAATCTCTTCCCCATTTCCATCATAAATAAATACGTTGAAAGCGCTGGCGTTGGATCTCTTATCGACCCCGATAAGCAGAACGGCTTGTTTACTTCCGTCTTTTGAAGTGGCTGCATATTGGAAAACATCGCCGCGGGCATCTATTTCAAATGTAAGACGGTTCTGTACATTCGTCGCGTTCAAAATATTTCCCGATGTCTTGTCTGTTTGTACGGTCTGATAATGAACTTCTTTTTTGTCAACATACGTCATCATCGTGAAAAAATATCCGTCTTTCGTCTCCTTGCCCGATATGAGCGTCGCATTTGACGGGACGAGCATTCCTTGTGTCCGTACGGTGTTCGATTCTTTGTCGTAGATGAACATCTCGTTCAAGTCCCCTTTCCTGTTGTAGGAAGGATTCCTTTTTAACATTGTGAAATGTTCGTTGTCGTCACCTATTAAGTCGTAAATATTGGAGTAGTAGACTTGCGTGGCCGGCCCGCCGCCATTGGTCCGAGTGTTTTGTGCCGACAGCCAGCACGTTGCACTTAATAGTAAAAGGGTAGTTAAAATAATTCTTTTCATAATTTAATTTATTGATTTCTAATTGTTTATTTGATATTGTCATCTTCGTTTCTTCGTAGGGACGCCACAATGTTACGTCCCTACTACGCCCCGCACGCTCCGTCACCCCGCCCTGCCGTAGGACGCCACTCCTCACTAAAACGCCAAAAATCCGATTCCGACTTTCACTCCGAGAAAGTAATTGCGGAAGACGCGGTTGGCCATCGTTTTATCTGCATAGCTATCTTTCCAAAATCCGAAGCCGAACCCTGGGAAACTGACTCCGAGAGCTAATCCGATATCTAATTTCAGAAAATCGCAAAAAAGGAAGTCACGTCCGTATTCGGCCTTGAGTCCGTAACAAAGTCCGGGCTGAAGGTATTCTGCCGGCAGACGCGTTATCGTCTCGGGGTTGGGGAGATGTTGGTAATGCATCACGTCGAACGAAAAACGGAAATAGTTTCCTAATGGCGCGACGACGTCACTTCCAAAATATTGTTTGTAGAAAATGCCGCCTCCAAAAACGCGCATATCTTCATAAAGCGTGTTCCAATTGCCATCCGAAATCGAGAATTTGGTGTCGAACCAGGTGAATTGGGCCCCTAATGTCCCTTTGCGGTGAACAATAACTTCGATGTTGGGGCATAAAAGGTAGTTGAATGCCCAGTATTTCGTGTTCCCGTTGAAATTGGGAATCTTTCCGAAGTTGGGCGCCATTGACAATTCCGCATTGATGAGAACGCGTTTTCCCATATGTCCCGGATAGGAAATCTTGTTTTGAGAAAAAATGGGATTGCAGGCAATCAATAAAACAAGGATGGTAAAAAACTTTTTCATTTGCGCCCTCCTAACTTTTTGATTTCGTGATAGGAACAATAGATGAAGTTGTGCAGATATGCATCCGTCAATTCTTCCGTGCAGTTGAGACTGCTTTGGTATAAAGTTTTGGAATCCTGTACGTCTATAATGCTGAAAAATGCTTTGCTTTCATAATTGAAAGAGAAAAGGTTGGCAATGGCGAACGGTGTGGAAAGCGGAACTAAAACGGCTGCCACGATAGGAGTCCACTTGTATTGGAAGGCGAAATTGTAGGGATGAGAAAAACCCATTACGAAGTTGATGTTTTGGTAGCCCATTGCGCTGGTGGCCCGCATCGCACCGTCCCCGTTGTACAATAGCATATCGGCACTCTGTGCGTATATGTAGTCGTCGTGCCATTGTTGAATGTCGCAGAATTGATTGTAACTTTCTGATGAAGAAGTAATTAAAGAATCAATGTCGGCAATATGAATGTTGAGCTTGAGCTTTTTGCAACTTTTGGCGATGGCTCGGGTGAACGAACGACTTTTGTCGTGATAATCGGATTGCCCCATCATCCGTTTGTAGAATTGAGGCATCCAGACCAACGTGGGCCGGCTCAGTCCCGGATTGTGACTGTTGCCAAACTGTCCGAGAACCTTTTCGTCTTCTTGTGCCGATTGCACCTCTTCCAAACATTTCCAAAACGAATCGTTTTTACGAAGATCTACCAACATATAATTGGCGGTCTTGAATTTTTCGGTCGGGTAAACCAAGTCTCGATTGCCCTCTTTCTTGGTTTTGATTCGGTCGTATTTGCTTAACGTGGTGTCGGAATTTTCTTTAGCAATCGATTTCGGTTTGGGCAGTTCGGTGTCGATTTCCGTCCCCATCGGGAAGTCACTGTACTTGTTGTAGTCGAGTGCTTTTTTGTTGTAGAGTGAGGCGATGATGTCACGGAGAAGCTTGTTGCAGAACTCGTCGTCACGGTTTTGCCAAGCGGACCGGAGTGCTAATAACAGGATTTCGTCGCGGGTGACTTTCCGAAAGAAATGGTTGACTTGCTGTTTTTCCCCTTCGATGTCTTTGTAATTGGGAACGGCATCGTCTATGCAACCGCTGATTTTGTGTTTGGCGATTCCGTAAAGCGAAATGCAGATGGCGCGGCGAAGGAAAGTGTCGGTGGGTGCTTGCTGCAACATCACATAACTGTTGTAGTAAGCATCTGCGTACGCGTGCATCGTCAGATACAGGTCGATGCAATCGCGGCGGGCGAGGTCGCGCATTTCATAAAACAGCGACTCGTTCTGAACGAACAGGGAACGTCCGGCGTCGTTTGCTGAACTCGTCTGCTGATGAATCCACGCACGTCTTTTTTGCAGGTTCGGGTGACTGCAAAGCGTATCTACGTAGTCTTCACGGCTTCGGACGGGCTTGACGGCGGGAAGAAAGTATTCGTCCGGAAAATGGTAGAAGTCGGTCTCCACCCAACTCCGTTTGAACGGGATTTCATCGAATGGAAGGTACGCGTATTGCAATACGTCAAAAACGCCGTTCAGCGCTTGAAAACTGTACGGCGATGTTTTGTAGTAACGTTCGAAGGCAACCTGGTCGGCTTCGGTTTCGTGTTCCCGAGAACGATTTTTGTATGTTAAATAACGGTTTTCGTAATCGTTGCGGCGTGTCTTTTTACGGTCCTCTTTGGCTCCTTTGGCCGCTTTTTCAATGTGTTTTTCGTCAAAATGGGCGATTTCGTGAGCCAGGATGAAAGCAAGTTCGGACTCGTTTTGCAGTTGCGCCAGCAGACCGGTATTCACCAAAACCATACCGTTGGCGAACGAGGCCGCGTTGGCTTCGGACGAGCGTACCACGTAAAACCGTAACTTGGAGCGTAGGACGGGGTTGGTAGCCAATAAGTTGTCGGCAACTTTTTCAATGTATTGATTCATCGGGGAACCGTAAATGACCATTCCCGAAGTGAAAAGGTCTCGGTAATTCTGCGCCTCCTTAGCCGAGCAACCGCTCTTCTTCCCGATATAATAAGTGAAATCAGCGGGCACCGGGCCGGACGAACGAATAGGGACCGTAGGGGACTGCGCCTCCACAGCACTTGCACTTAGCAAAACAATGAACAAAAGAAGACATTGTTTGTGAATAATTTTAAAAATCTCCATAAATTTATAGAATTGAGCGGCAAAAATAAAAATTTTTTTAAATAAAAGCCGTACTTTTGCGGCTTAAATTTTAAAAGATATGCACTCAAGCATTTGGGAGATTTTAATGCTCATCAGTTTTGCCAGCAGCTGGCCCTTTTCTATCGTTAAATCCTTGCGCACCAAGGTCGTGATAGGGAAAAGTCCCCTCTTTATGGGCATCATCATTTTTGGCTACGTTATGGGAATCGTCCATAAGTTTGTCAATGCACCAGGCGATCCAGTCGTTTGGCTCTATTTGTTTAACTTGTTGATTGTCAGTTTTGATTTGGTTCTTTATTTTTGCTATATCGGAAAGAATCGACGAGATCTCAATTTGAAAAAATAATAAAGCGTTTTGAAAATTTTCATCATTATCTTTCTCATTCTGCTCAATGGATTTTTTTCATTGAGTGAAATCGCGTTGGTTTCCTCTCGAAAGGTCCGTTTGGAAAATTATAAGGAAAAACACCGGAAAGGTTTTCGTTGCGCGTCAAAATTGCTGGAAAATTCCGAAAATTTCCTTTCGTCCATTCAAGTCGGCATAACGCTTATCGGCATCATCAATGGTTTCTACGGCGGCGAGTCTCTGGCGGTGTATATTACGCCCTTGTTCCAATTGACGGGTCTTGCTCCCGATGTCGCCTACCTGCTCGCCAGCATCCTCGGTATCGCGTTGATTACGTTCTTCTCCATCGTCTGGGGCGAGTTGGTTCCCAAGACAATGGCGTTGTCTAATCCGGAACGTGCCGCTGTGGGTGTCGCTCCCCTCATTTATGTCGTCAGCAAGATTTTCTTCCCGATTGTTAAGTTGCTCTCCTGGTCCACGAAGGTGACGGACAGAATGTTAGGAATCAAGGAACCCGACGAGCGTTTGACGGAAGAGGAATTGCGGTTCCTCATCAAGAATGCTTCGAAGGAGGGCGTGATTGAAGAGGAGGAAAACAAAATTCACGAAAACGTCTTCTATTTTTCGGACAAGCGGGCTCGCCACATTATGGTTCCCCGTCCCGAAATTGAGTGGATTGATATCAATCTTCCTGAAAATGAGTTTCTTGAAGAAGTCCTCCATTTGCACAACAGCAAGGTTCTCGTTTGCGATGGCGAATTGGACAACTACGTCGGCGTGCTGATGGTGAAGGAATTTTTAATCAAGACCATCGCGAAGGAAGCTTTTCAAGTCCGTGACCTTTTAGACGAGCCCGTCGTGTGCCCGGAAACGACCGAAGCACAAGACATTATGAACGAATTTCGTGCCCGACAGTTCTATTTCTGTGTCGTTGTTGATGAGTACGGTTCTATGGCCGGAATTGTGACCTTGCACGACTTGACGGAAAATATCATTGGGGAAATGCCTGAAGAAGAGGAGATTGTAGAACCTGACATCGTGCGACGCGAAGACGGTTCCTGTCTCGTCAGTGGCGATGCCGACATCGAATGCCTCACGGACATTATTGAGGGAATGGAGATTGACTTTGAAGAAATTGACTACTCGTCCGTCGCGGGGTTCGTCTTGGAAAACATTGAACATCTTCCCAAGGTGGGTGCCTATTTTGAATATTTGGGCTATCGTGTCGAAATTGTGGATATTGATCACAATCGCATCGATAAGGTTTTGATTGCCAAAATAAAAGAGGAATCAGAAAACGCATAAACACCCCACTTCCTACTTCCTACTTTATGTCCCCCCGTCTTTTCATCTCGTCTCTACTTGTTTTTTCGTTCCTGCTAAGCTGCAGGGCGCAGTCGTTGCAGAACGGCGACCTCGTCTTTGTCTGTTCCGGTACTTCCGATTTCGATTCGGCCATCAGTCAGGCCACCAAACGCGAGGGCTCCGACTACTCGCACGTCGGTTTGGTGGAGCGTTCGGCGGATAGCTGTTGGGTGTGGGAAGCATCGCCACGGTCCGGTGTCGTGCGCGTTGCCTTGGACACTTTCTTAAAACAAAACGGTGTCTGCCATTTTTATCGACTTAAAGGCCATTACGATGGCTCCCATTTTGTGACGCGTGTCCGTCAGTTTGAGGGCGCTCCGTATGACTTTTGCTTTCTTCCTGACAACGGACGGCTCTATTGCAGCGAATTGGTCTGGGAATCGTTACGTGATAAAGACGGCAATCCTTTGTTTGAAGCCCGTCCGATGAATTTCAAATCTCCCGACGGAACATTCTCTCCTTATTGGACGGAACTTTTTAATTCGTTGGGAATGGAAGTTCCGCAGGGAGTCCTCGGAACCAACCCGAACGACCTGGCCCGCTCGAAGAAACTAAAACGCCTGAAACTTTAGCATTCTCATACAACTCATTACAAAAAAAACGTACCTTTGCGCCCGTTTTCTTAGACTTTAGATTTTGGACTTTGGACTTTAGATTTTGGACTTTGGACTTTGGACTTTGGACTTTGGATTTTAGACTTTGGACTTTGGACTTCAGACTTTTGACTTTTGACTTTTGACTTTGGATTTTATACTGAGACTTTTCAAAAAAC
>DCHI01000064.1 GCA_002314795.1 Bacteroidales bacterium UBA1756
TGCACTTTTTGTTTTGGGGATTATAGATTTTTGTCCGGATTTGAGAATTTTCCGTGATGGGCGAAACTGATCCATTTTTCATCAAAAAACTGAAAAAAACGCTCAGAAAGTTGCTGTTTTTCCGTCATCAAATCCAACGAAAAAGCAATGGACAACGGATTGAACTGAATGCCAAAAGGATTCGCCATTGCCTCAAACTTCCTTTCAATAAAGAAGTTAGAAATATGTTCAGAAAAACACGAGCCCAAGAAAAGGACACGATCATCATACGAAATAGCAAAAGGGAAATGTGGAACGGGAATTTCAGTACGGAACTTCATCGCTCGTTAGATTGCGGAAGCGGCTGAAAAGCCCCACATTTTCAAAGATTCCTGCTCCTCACCCGGAATAATGGTCGTCACACCATTAGGATAGTCTCTATCCATCAATGCTTTAAGGTATTCGTAATCTTCAACATTCTTGACAAAATCCAACTCGTGGGTATCAACAATAACAACCGGAATGCTCGTGATGTGGCTCAGGTAATTCATATAAGATGCTTGAATACCAGCAAGATACTCGGGCGTAATGCTTTTTTCGTAATCGCGCCCGCGGTGAGCGATATTCTTCATCAGCTGTTCAATGCTATTGTAAAGATAGATAATGATTTCGGGTTTGGGAAGGTAGGAAGAAATGATTTCATAGACTTGAAGATAGAGGTTATACTCATCTTCCTTGAGATTGTTTTTAGAAAAGATGTAGCACTTGTCTATGAAATAATCGGAAATAACGAGGTTGGTGAAAAGGTCGCGTTTGGAGAGGAGGGTTTTCAACTGTTGGTAGCGATCGGTGAGAAACGACATTTCCAAAGGGAAAGCGTAATGTTCCTTATCCTGGTAGAATTTGGCCAAGAAAGGATTATCCTTGAAGCGTTCCAAAATGATTTGTGCATTAAAATCCGTTGCGAATTTTTCTGCAAGGGTCGTTTTTCCCGCACCGATACAGCCCTCCACTGTAACGTAATTGTACTTCATAACACACTCGTATTTGTTTTCACATCCGATAACATTTTCTGAAAAGAGGTGGTGTAGGGCGGGACGACGGTAGTTCCGAACAACTCAGCGAGCGGCTGGAGCACGAACTCCCGTTGAGGAATCAGCGGGTGAGGGATGGTCAACGAATCCGTCGAACGGACTTCACCCTCAAACAGCAGAATGTCAACGTCGATGGTGCGGTCGTGATAGATGGGCGCACCGTCTTGGCCTCGTTCGGACTTTCGGGTCCGTCCGAGTTCCCGTTCAATCTGCAGAATCGTTTCCAAAACCCTTTCCGGCGTCAGTTCCGTCTCAGCGACGACAACCTGATTTAGGAACGGATTGGCCACAAAACCCCACGCTGGTGTCTCATAAACACGCGAACACCGCACAACTTTCCCAATCCTATAACCTATTAGTTCACAAGACTTTGACAAGAAAGCAGAGCGGTCGCACACATTACTTCCCAACGATAAGACAACCCTTTTCATTTGAGTTGCAAAGCTACAACAAATAATGTAAAACAAGACAAAGAAAGCAGGCCAAGAGACGGTCTGCTTTCTAAATAGCTAAGTAATAAGTCGTTTATTTTTCGACAATTTATGAACAATCTAACGACGGGTCAGCAACGCAACGTAGTACAACAAGTTAGCCAACGAAGCCAAAGCCGCCACCACGTACGTACGAGCGGCCCAACGAAGCGCATCCTTCGCGTGATCGTGCGACTTGCCACTCAACATTCCACTATTTTCGAGCCAGACCAAAGCACGGTTGGAAGCATCAAACTCAACCGGCAACGTTACGAAAGCGAAAACCGTGGTGAAGGCAAAGAGCACTACGCCGATTACAGCTACATAATATCCTATGGAAGTAATACTGGAAAGAAGTAAACCTCCTAATATCAACCACATAGACCATTGCGAACCGATGTTCACGCTGGGAACCATAGCGGAACGGAGACCGAGCCAGCGATAAGCCGTCGCGTGCTGAACCGCGTGACCGCACTCGTGAGCAGCAACCGCCGCAGATGAGACGCTGCTTCCGTAATAAACATCCTGACTCAGGTTCAACGTCTTGTTGGTGGGATTGTAGTGGTCCGTCAACGTGCCTTCCACACAACCGACCTGTACATCGTAAATGCCGTTGTCGTGAAGCATCTTTTCAGCCACCTGCTTGCCCGTCATTCCCGACGGAAGAAATTCTTTGGAGTATTTTGCAAAACGTGACTTCAGCTGATATTGCACAAACAAGCTGATAGCCATAAAAACGAAAAAGATAATCCAATACATACGGGTTTGTAAAGTTTGTAAAGTTTATAAAGTTTATAAAGTTCTTAAAGTTCTTAAAGTTTGTAAGGTTTGGGAAGAACAAAGTTTATGGGGAAAATGTTCAAATACCTTATTTGCTTGTAAACATAATCACACGATATTCGTGTTTGCCGCTGACATACTTGACGGCCTTTGCCCTTCGGACGCACTCTTCGCGGATGGACTGCGACGTAATGCTTGTCGGGTACTTGTTATTAGAAATCACCTTGGCAGCAACGACCGTCCCCGTCTCATCAATTTCAACTTCCACATAAACCGAACCCGACTCGGAGACATTGATGGTGATATCGGGAGCGCGACGATAGCCTCGGTTTCCCGTGCCATAGCCGATTCCGCCTCCATTACCGGCACCGTCGCCAGTACCGATACCTGTGCCGCGTCCGGAGCCCGTACCGCTTCCTGTACCCGTGCCATTTCCCGTACCGGAGCCACCGCCCTTGCCGTTGAACAAAGCATTCTGGTTAACCTTAGGCGCAGACGCTTCGGTTTGTGGTTTTGGCGTTTTCGTGTAATTGCTTGCGGGAGCCGTATGGTCGTTGGTAGTTACGGCAGAACGGGTAGAAGGCGTCGGTTGCGGATTGGCCGTCGGTTGCGGAGTACCGCCGCCGCCGCCGCCACCGCCAACCTCCTCTTCCAATTCAATGAGGATGACTTTCTTGGCCGGAGGAGCTGGAACCTGGTGTGTAAAACCACACACCAACATAAACACGATAAGCAGCACCATAATCACGGAGGTTACGGATGCCGATATCAGCTTGTTTTTCAACTCTTTATTTTTCATAGCGAATTATTTACCCTCCGTTGCGAGAGCGACTTTGTAACGTTCCATTCCCATCGCTTCCACGGTGTCGTTGAGCGTGCTGAGAACATCCATCAGTTCCACCACGTTCTCAATCGGGACGGACTTGTCGGCACGAAGAATGATGGCGTGCTGCTCCGACTGGTCTTTTTCAACGGCTTCATAAAGAAGCGGCAACAAACTGTCGGCAGCGGTCGTATGGAAATCGGCGCCTTTGCCTTCGGGATTTACATAATAATTTTTCAAAGAGTCGATATACACCTCGATATTCTGCGGCGTATTCTGCTTGCCGGAGTTGCTTGCCGGCAGACTCAGTCCAATGACATTGGGAGAAACCAATGTGGAAGTTATCATAAAGAAAATCAGCAACAAAAAGACCAAGTCGGACATTGACGACATATTGGGCTCGATTTTCTTGGTGTTATGCAATTTGATTGCCATTGAGGGAGGAGAGTTTGTAAAGTTTGTAAAGTTTGTAAAGTTTATAAAGTTGGGGGATTAAGGGGATGTGGGTTATAGGGGTTCGTGCAAGAGATCCATAAATTCAGTTGATTTGGCCTCGAGCATATTGACGAGTTGGGAGATTTTGGAGACCAAAACATTATACAGCACGAAGGCGATGATACCGACGATAAGACCGCCGACGGTCGTAATCATAGCCGTATAAATACCGCTGGCGAGCATCGAGATTTCAAGATTATTCGGATTGGACGCCATTGCGTGGAAAGCGGAGACCATACCCGTAACCGTACCGAGGAAGCCAATCATCGGGGCGATACCTGAAATCGTAGCGAGGGATGAGAGTTTCTTTTCAAGGCGTTGAACTTCCAGCTGGCCAGTGTTTTCAATGGCGGTGGAGATATCATTGAGGGGTTTTCCGATACGGGTCAAACCTTTCTCAATCATTCGTGCGAGCGGCGAATCGGTCCCTTTGCAAAGTGCCATCGCGGAATCGAGTTTGCCATCGTGAATAAAATCACGGATGTTGTTCATAAAATTACGCTCCTCCTTCGAGGCATTGTTGATGACGAGCCAACGTTCTATAAAAACGTAAATCACCCAAATCAGCATAAGCATCAAGGGAATCATAATCCACAAGCTGGCAGGGTCAAAAACCAGTTTGAAAATACTTAACTTTTCTGTTTCTACAGGAGCTGCCTGCAATAAAAATGGAGTATTCATATCTTAATTGAAATTATTAAAAAAAGCGCGCAAAGTTACAATATCCGACATCGAAAGTTTCTTCATCCCAACCCGTTTTTTCTAACATAATTTTGTTGAAATTCTTTTGTTCTAACGAAAGTCCCCCCGTTCAAATTGCATACCTTTGCGTGTTTTTTTTTCATAGATTATTTTTATTTAAGTTATCATAACTATGCTCACCACAGTAAATTATAAATCTGCCTCCAACAAAGAAAAGGGAAAAAAGTCTAAAAAGAAGAGCGAAGACAGCAGAGGGAAGCAGAGCAAAGGTGGAAATTTTTTCAGTGCATTGACTTCCGAAAAAGCAGTCCAAATTTACGGCATTATCCTAATGCTTTTCTCCATCGTCACCTTTTTATCCATCGTCTCCTTTTACTTCACTTCGGAAACAGACGTGCAATACGCGGTAGGCGGTGGCGAAGACGTGGCAGAAAACTGGTGCGGGAATCTCGGTGCCCATCTCTCCTACTTTTTGGTGAGCAACTTGTTCGGAATTTTCTCCTTAGGAATCGCACTCCTCATTTTCTTGTATGGAAGTCGGATGACTTTCCGTCGTTCCCTCCTCCCCTTGGGTCGCACTTCCTATACGACCCTGCTTTCTATGGCTTGGCTTTCCATCGCGCTCGGCTGCTTTGTAAAAGAAGGGGAAAAAGAATACCTCGCCGGCACTTTTGGAACGGGAATCGCCGGTTTCGCCATTGAAAAAGCGGGCGGAATCGTCACCTTTTTCATTATGCTGGCCATCCTCATTATCATCCTCATCCTGTGTTACAATCTTTCCACCGATGTTTTTGTAAAGGGATTCATCAAAATCAAAGAACATTTCCACAAAGATTCTCCGGCAAGAATCAGAAACAAAAGAAAAAGAAAAGGAGATGACGACGAGGAAGACGACGAAGACGATGGAATTGAACCAGCCGAAATCCGTGACTTGGACGAACTATACATCAGCAGTCAGAACCAACTGTCGAACGAATACGCCAACAATGTCATTGAATTTGACACGAACGAAGAAGCACAAAAGGCGAAACGCACCCCGCCACTTCAAAGTTCCACCGCCAAAAAAAGTGACGAAAACGTTCCTTTCGACTTCGATATCGCCACGAAAAATGATGACGAGTCAGAAGAATTAACCGAGTCGGAAGAGGAGGTCGTACCGGATGAAAAGCTTCCGTGGCACGCCACTACGCCCGAGGAAGTCGCTATGTTAGAAGACTTTGACCCTCGCAAGGACCTTTCTATGTATCAATTCCCGACGCAGGACTTGTTGGCAGATTTCACCAATGAAGAGATGGACCAGGAGACGATGCGCAAGGATCTTATAGAAAAAAAGGAACGCATCCAAAAGACGCTCAACAGTTTCGGAATCGCCATCCAAAGAATCACGGCAACGGTGGGGCCGACCGTCACCTTGTACGAAATCGTGCCGGCAGAAGGCGTTCGCATCAGCAAAATCAAGAATTTGGAAGACGACATCGCGCTCAGTTTGGCCGCACTCGGCATCCGTATCATCGCCCCTATTCCCGGTCGCGGCACCATCGGTATCGAAGTTCCGAACGCCAAACCCCAGATTGTTCCGATGAAGGACATCATCCTTTCCGACAAATTCCAGAACAACAAATTCGAGCTTCCTATCGGTTTGGGAAAAACCATCAGCAACGAGCCGTTTGTGGCCGACTTAGCCAAAATGCCGCACTTGCTGATTGCGGGTGCGACCGGACAAGGAAAATCCGTCGGACTCAACGCCATCATCGCTTCTCTTCTGTACAAAAAACATCCGGCCGAGTTGAAATTCGTTCTCATCGACCCGAAAAAAGTCGAGTTCACCTTATACGGAATCATTGAAAATCACTATCTTGCAATGCTTCCGAATGCGGAAGACCCCATCATCACCGACACCAAAAAAGTGGTCAATACGCTCAACTCGCTTTGTTGTGAAATGGACGCCCGCTACGATTTGCTCAAGATTGCCGGAGTCCGCAACATCAAAGAGTACAATGCCAAATTCTGCAAACGGCAACTTTCCCCGACAAACGGTCATCGCTATCTGCCTTACATTGTGCTTGTTATCGACGAGTTCGGAGACCTTATCATTACAGCTGGCCGCGAAGTGGAAACCCCGATTGCCCGTTTAGCACAGTTGGCTCGCGCCATCGGTATTCACCTCATCATCGCAACGCAACGTCCGTCCGTCAATGTCATCACGGGTATGATCAAGGCCAACTTCCCGAGCCGAATCGCCTTCCGCGTAATGGCTGCCGTTGACTCCAGAACCATCCTCGACTGCGGCGGCGCGAACCAGTTGATTGGCAAGGGCGATATGTTGATTTCAACCGGCAGCGACCTCGTCCGTTTGCAGTGCGCGTTCATCGACACGCCGGAAGTAGAGGCACTCACCCGCTATATTGCTGACCAACAGGCATATCCAGTACCTTTCTACCTTCCAGAATACGACAGCGATGCCGAAGGCGGTGGCGCTCTCGACGAACCGACCAATTCCGACAGCATCGACCCGTGCTTTATGGATGCCGCCACACTCATCGTGGAGACGCAACAGGGATCCACCTCGCTCATTCAGAGAAGGATGCGTTTAGGATACGCCCGCGCCGGACGAATTATGGACCAACTCGAAGAATTCAAAATCGTAGGTCCCAGTATGGGTAGCAAAGTTCGTGAAGTCAAAGTACGGAGCAACGAAGAACTTCGTATCATTTTTCAAAATATGGGACTCATTTAAAGATAGTTACGATGATTGTTTCAGCCGAATACATTCGCGAAAGCGAAAAGGAGACGATGGCGTCCGAACCCATCACTTCCACCGACCTGATGGAACGTGCCGCCACCACACTGACTAAGAAATTGGTGGAAGACATCCGCATTGGCGAACTCGAACAAATTCTCGTTTTTTGTGGCCCCGGCAACAATGGCGGTGACGGTCTCGTCATCGCGCGACTTTTGGCCGCTTGTCAACGGCCCGTCACGGTCATCACGGCCACTTTTTCGGGCGTTACGACAAAAGACTTTGACATCAATCTCCAACGGCTGAAAGAGATGCTGCCCCATTATCCAAATCTACAATGCGTTGGTTTTGAAGAATATAAGAAGAATCCCGCACAAACTTCGATGGCACTTTCCATCGACGCTCTTTTTGGAATAGGGCTCTCGCGTCCTTTGACGGGAGAATATGCCGAGGTCGTTGACTTCATCAATGCGCAGCAGAATTACGTGGTTGCCGTCGATGTT
Organism: Bacteroidales bacterium UBA1756; assembly: GCA_002314795.1. GTDB lineage: Bacteria > Bacteroidota > Bacteroidia > Bacteroidales > WCHB1-69 > UBA1756. Next base: position 7,587 of record DCHI01000064.1, read on the forward strand.
CCTTCGGGGCTTTTCATTGACAAAGCCACTCCCAAGGATGCACACCGCGTCAGGGCGCACCGGACATACACTTTTCAATGGCAAAAATGGGGATTCCTTCTTCCCGAAACAGACGAATGGATTGGAAAGGTTGAAATTTTGGACATCGGGTTACGGAACGTCCGTGGCACGGAACGAAGCGGCGAATGTCTCACGCGGGAACTCATCTCGGGACTGCTCCTTCCACCGAAAAAATTTGCACACAAAGGAAGTAACGGGCACGGTTTGCTTATTGCCGGCTCACAAAAAATGCCCGGGGCTGCCATTCTTGCCGCTACTGCCGCCCTCCGAAGCGGAATTGGAAAAGTGACCGTCCACTCCACCCAGAATGTAACGAACATTCTGCCCATCGTTTTGCCGGAAGCACTTCTTAGTCCGGACCTCAACGTCGGACACATTTCCTGTTGCAAATGGGAAAATATTGACGGGCTCAGTGCCATCGCAATGGGGCCGGGGATTGGACAGGCGAACGAGACACTGGCGGTATTGAAAGACCTTCTCTCCGAAGGGATGCCGCCCCTGATATTGGATGCCGACGCTCTTAACCTGTTAGCTGCTAACAAAACCCTGTTGGCGTATCTTCCCCAGAACAGCATACTAACGCCACATTTCAAAGAGTTCGAGCGGTTGGCGGGAGCGAGTGCCAACGATTTTGAACGCATTGAGAAGGTGAAAGCATTTGCCATCAAATACAATGTCATCGTCATTTTGAAAGGTGCCCATAGTGTCATTGCTATGCCCGACGGGAAATTATTCGTGAACCCCACCGGAAATCCGGGAATGGCGACGGCTGGAAGCGGCGATGTTTTGACGGGAATCCTGTTAGCATTTCTTGCCAAAGGATACAAACCGCAACTTGCGGCTATCCTGGGAACGTATCTGCACGGGGCGGCGGGTGATTGCGCCTTGGACGAAAATTCCCACGAAAGCCTCATCGCCAGTGACCTTTGCAAAAATATTGGCAAAGCCATCCGCAAAATCCGAAATGAATAAGACTATAAAACATAAATAATGGATTTTACGAATACATCAACAATAACTATTGGCAGGATGAAAAGAGTTGTATTGCCAATAGTCTTGCTTACATTTACGTTTCTCCAATTATTTATGTGCACTTGTATGGGACAGGCCTGTAACAGACATAATGATAGCATTAAAACTTACGTGTGCGGGGCAAAATCCATATCATTTTATTGTGATGGCCACTATGAAATGAGGGACAACGGATTTGACTTAGATATGGCTCCACCTGTACCAACCATTAGTTATGGACATTATATCAAGTATAAAAATCTCGCTTATTACCTATTCAGTGATTCTTTATACGAATCAGGGATGCCGATATACTTGAATGGAGAAGAAAGCATCGGGTCTTTAACTGAGTATAGAATCACCATAAAAGATACGTTTCAGACAAAACATCAAATGTACAACATTGATGCAGTTACTGGTAAAGAAATTATAGCAAAAAGGTATTATTACAATGTGCGTCTGTATTATGATTGCGCCGCCATATACAATGCTCGCGTTAGTGATTCGACTTTAAACCTATTTAAAATGGGATTACACTATGGAGATGGAACATTCTATTATGAAACAACAACATACGATAACGAAATCATTATTCCGAAAATACTTTTTGTTCCTATTGAGAGCATTGAAATAGTAATGATTCCTTTTTTTTCATCTTCACAGACGATCACTCTTTACTACAAAGTTCATAATCATCAGTCCAACTCATTCGTGCTTGAAATACCAGCCACCTCATATCTAAAATTGAATGGGATAGAATTATTCGGAGAAATTGCAGAAATCATTAACAACTACGCAATTGACTTGCAAAATAAGGTATGGACAACAGATAAAATCAAAGCTTGGAAAATGATTAATAGAAATTGTGGAAGCAAACGGACTCAAATATGGAAGTATCGGTACAAAATGAATCTGTAAGTGGAAACAACGAGTGTTGATTTTGGTTTAGAACGAGAGCCCACTACTTATTCGATTCTGATGGAAGACACTACCATTACATATCCATTTCAATCAAAATTTTACAAGAAATATACGATACCGGTACCTTCCAATTACGATAATTGCGTCCCGTACGTGTACTGCATCATACCAGAAGATTATCCTTATGGTGAAAAAACATATTTTTATCGTAACGTCAAAGCGAATGCGGTATTTTATATCTCAACCTGCTATAATCGCTTGCCGGGAAAGATGGGAAATGCAAAAATATTGAAAGAAATTCAAAAAAACCTGGTAGATGTTCCATCAGCAATTGAATGCGAAAACCATAATGCATTTATTTTGGCAAAAACGGGTGAAACAAATCTGTGTTCCAAACGAAATTAATCCCCACCTATGCCCCGTCAGCATCGACACCAGTAATATTTCCAAAATGTGCAAAATTATTATCTGCAAAAAAAAAGCAGGGTGCGGATGACACACGAAAGGCGTACCCGTTGACGTAGCGATGTTGAACAAACAAAAGGTCACAATAAGGTCACGACAAAGAAAAAGCACTCACAAGTTTCCCTGTAAGTGCTTGATAATGAGAGTGGAGCGTATGAGAATCGAACTCACGACCTCTTGACTGCCAGTAAGGCAGAAACGTATTTTCTACGTTTCAGGATTTTCTAATATGCTGATATATTTGAATATAAAACGCACATACACAATAATTTATTGTATTGTTGTATGCGTGTTTATTTTTTGTAATTTTGCGGCATTATCGAAATTAAAAGCGCACCAAAAGCGCACGGAAATTTTAGCATGCTATGGCAAGAAACCAAAAAATAACTCCGATAAAGTCAGTGGTCGATAGAAACGTATATATGACACTCACTATCGACCGAAGAGGAATGTCCAAAAACGAATCCGATGTAGCCCTGCAGAAATTCCCTATGGTCATACTTGTCGCATACAAATCAAAAAAATACTATTACCGAACAGGTGTGAACGTCACGATGGACGAATACGACAAAATTCTTAAGGCGTCCATCAAGGGGACATTCTTTGAACTGAAGAAGAGTGAATGCGTTAAGTTTGATACTGTCGTCAAAAAAGTGAAAGACATGCTGGATAACGACGAATTCACGCTTGAGCTATTCAAGAAAGCCATTAACAGCGAATATGACGGGACGTTCTCATCTTTGTTCTTGGAAAACATCAACCGGCTGAAAAACGAGGACAGGATAGGTACTTCCGAAAGCTATTACGCCGTTTACAAGAAATTCACGCTCTATTTTGGAGAAGGCTACCCGTTCGAGAAAATCACCCCCCAGCTTGCCATTGACTTCAAGGACAAAATGTCTAAGGACGGTCTGACCGACACTTCCATAAACATATACCTGCGCACTTTGAGGATTCACTGCAACATCGCTCTGGAAGAAGGGTTCATAAAACGTTCCCAGTACCCATTTGGCAAGAAGCAGGGTTTCGTCAAAATACCAAAGGCCACGAAACGCAAGGACTCGTTCCTCACCATCAATGAAATTCTGAAATTGAAAGAATATGACACCCCTGAGCATAAGGAAACGGCATACGACATTCTCGTTTGCGAAGCGCTCAACCTGTGGCTGTTCTCCTATCTTGCCAACGGACTCAATCTTGCAGATATGGCTGAATTGAAATATACGCAACACTATTTCAAGAGTGGCGGCAAGGAGTTGGATTTCGTAAGAAAAAAAACAGAAAGGACTTCCACACAGGAAGTGCGGATCTACATTCCTATTATCGATGCACTTCAGGACATTCTTCTCCGATACGGCTCTGTTCCTCGCAAAAACGCATACGTGTTTCCCCAAATCCTTAACGGAGCATCCGACCCTGTAAGAATCAAGCAGCTTGTTTCACAATACAACTCAAACATCAAGGACAGGCTGGAAAAGGTATGCAGGGAGCAAGGCATCTTCGCCCCCGTCTCGATGACTTGGGCACGCCATTCGTTCAACACAAACCTTGCGCACAAGAAAGTTCCGGAGAGCTACATCAGCCAGGCGATGGGACACAGCACTGAAAGCATCACCGCCGGCTACACTGGTATGTACTCCACCGAGGACCGTTTCAGGTACAACTCCCTGCTGCTGGAGCCTGACAAGGAAGCATAGTTTTTCACTTTAAAACCTGGCGCCCTTTTTTCAACCTGCATACGCTATCTTTCGCAGGTAATACTCAAATTCAAAATACTGCACGAGACCCTCAGGAAAACGCGTCAGATAACAGCTGCACAATCTGTGGTTGGCATAGTGCTGGCAAAGACCGAGGTACGAATTGAGTTCGGCTTCCACCGACCTGTAATTTTCGTTGAACCAACAATGTGTAGGGACGTCACATTGCGGCATCCCTACACATTGTGGCATCCCTACACATTGTGACATACCTTTGCCTTCCACATTTGATATGCAATGTATCGACTCACTGAAATTACCCTTCGGACGTTTGCCGATATAACTGCGGTACGGGAGCACGAAACCGCCGAGATACGCGACTCCTTTGGCAAAAGACTGAAAATAGCATTTTTTCGGGTGAAGGTTCGCACACAATGTCTGCTTCAAGTATCGGTCAATCAGAGAGACAAGACCTTTCAGGAAATCCTTGTCCGAATGAACAACGAAAAAATCATCCACGTAACGGCCGTAGTACCTGAGTTTCAATGTCTCTTTCATATAGTGGTCAAAATCATTGAGATAGTAGTTCGCAAAAACCTGGCTTGTAAGATTTCCTATCGGAAGTCCGCAATCCTTCGGGGTTGAGAACAGACTCTTGTTGACAGGGAGGCCGTCCCAATCCGACCTTTTCCCCTTTATCCGGCAATCTGCCGTCGGGTCGTTCATCACGATTATCCTTACAAGCCACTTCAATCTGTCAATATCATCCTTGTGGTACTTCCTATCGATCATATCAAGTATTTTCTGGCAAAGCAAAGGTTTGTTGATGTTCATAAAGAAGCCCTGAATGTCCAATTTGAGGATATAGGCGTCACGCTGATAATTGTCGGAACAGCTGCGAATAAACTTCTGCAGACGCTGGATGCCAAACAGATTCCCCTTTCCTTCACGGCAGGAATAGCTGTCGAAGATGAACTGGTTTTCAAAAATAGGCATAAGTTTCGCCATCACGAAATGATGGACCACCCTGTCTCTGAAATTGGCAGCAAAAATCTCGCGCTTGACCGGTTTCTCAACGATGAAACAGATGGATGGAGAAATCCTGTATGTACCGTATGCAATCTCCCTGTACAGTCTTTCCAGATTCGTTTCCAGATCCAGTTCAAATTCCAAAGCATTGACCGTGTTGCGCTTATGACGGCGGGCTTCATAGTACGCAGCATATAGGTCTGACTTGAGTTGCGCATCGTCAAACAGTGTCACAACCATCAGCGTATGACTTTGATTGAGGACAACTGGTCTTTCAGATACTCCAAATCGGTATTGATTCTCGAAAATGAGTTTGGAGAAAGCTTGTGAAGATCAGACAGAATCCGCAGACGAAGGCGGATGACATCGATTTGAGATAACGCCAACAACGGATACGACAGTTCAGACTGCTCCAGCTCTTTGGCATTCATGCCTTGCGCATAACGGTAGGTGTATAATGCCAACTGAAACGCATCCCTCTTCAACTCCTCCCCTATCGTATATTTGTGTTCGCGACTGAAATTCTGTACCAGCCGATACACTTGCACGAGCACGTCGTAGCCGCTTTTATATACGTGCAATGGATGGTTGTCCTTGAAATTAGGCAAAACACGCTCCTGTATCAGAAGCCGTTGCTCGTCCTCCTGCTTCGAGCTGTCCGGAATTGAATCCTTCCATTTTACAAAATCACGATTCTCAGTAAAACCGTTCAGGGCGACACCGAACGGAACAACCACGGGGGCTGCAAGTCCTTTGCCTTGAAGCAGCCGCTCGAGATTGGCTGCAGGAAAGCCGACAAACACCATCTCATTGTTGATGACCTTGTAGGTGCGTTTGAGAACGTGAAAATTCGCCACGTTCTCGATAAAGCGCAACGCCGAACGTTCGTAGGCACGAAAGAACAGACCTTCCTTGAAAAGAAGAATCTGCGAATCGTTATTGTGCTCGATGTTGAATATGTCTATAATCTTCATAATGATATTGTTTGATATGGCTTCACAAGTTCATTCAACGTACTGAAAACCATTCCCCTCCTTCGTTGCTTATTAAAAGGTATCTTTAATGTCTATATTACCACCCCTTTATCCCCTCCTATTTAGGAGGGGAATTTATTCCGTTATTATTTTATATCATACTTATTATCAAATACTTATCTTTCATAAACAAAAATAATATACAATAAGAACTATCTTCGCTGAACATTCCCCTCCTTTTGAAGGAGGGGACAAAGGGGTGGATGTATCAACATCATTCATCCTTGAAAAGGACGCCAC
>DCHI01000052.1:0-21078 GCA_002314795.1 Bacteroidales bacterium UBA1756
CTATTTGCCAATAGAGGTCTATCAAGGTTGTATTGACTGCAGCAAAAACACGCTGTTTCGCAGTCTGAATCATCATTATCACTTCGTTGAATTGAGGTGATACAGTGTTGCCGTTTGCAATTGAAAAATCTTTATTTGATGCCGTAGCCGATTTCTTCTTCATCTTACGTTTTGTTTATAAAAGACTGCAAAGGTACCATTTTATTCAACACCATAACCAATCCCCCTGAATGCCTCTTCAAGCATTTTCTGCGACTGCTTTTCGGCAGCCATAATCTGTTTCATTTCGTTTTGTATGCGTGCCATCTCCGCCGGATAGTCAATGTCCAAGTCGTGGTCGATGAACTCGATGTACTTGCTGGGGGTGAGTGCCCAGTTCTTGCTTTCAATTTCGTCAATGCCCACGCTGCGGTAAAGTTCCGGCACCTCGTATGATGCGCCGTCGGTGCCTTCGCCTTGCCAAGTGTGGTAAATGGCCGCCGCACGCTCAATCTGCTCGGTGCTTAATAGCACCTTCTTCTTCTGCTCTCCCTTCACCGGGTTTTCGTTCCACTGGCGCAGGTCCATAAAGAGAATCTCGTGCTCGCGATTGCGGAGTTTCGTGCCGTGGTAGTCGCCGCCCTTTTTGTTCTGGTTCAAAATCCACAACGTTACGCTGATATCCGTGGTAATGAACAACTCTCTGGGCAAAACGATGATGGCTTCCACTTTGTCGTTCTGTATCAGCCGCTTGCGGATTTCCAAAGTGTCGCTGTCGTTCAGCGCGCCATTGGCTAACAGAAAACCGGCCACACCATTGGCGGGTTTTAGATGCGACAGGATGTGCAGAATCCAAGCGTAATTTGCGTTGCTTTCGGGCGGCGTGACATAGTCGGCCCAGCGGGCGTCGTTCTTCAGATTGTCGTTGTACCAACCTTTCAAGTTGAACGGCGGGTTGGCCATAACGTAGTCGAAATACAAGCCGTGGTGCAAATCGTGCGTAAAAGAGGAGTCGTAAGTTTCGCCCAAGTTGTGACTGAGTCCGCGCAGAGCCAGGTTCATCTTCGCCAGTCGGTAGGTGGCCGACTCTTTCTCCTGTCCGTATATGTTGATGCGGTTCACATCGCCCTGCTTGGCTTTCACCAGTTCGGCACTCTGTATGAACATACCGCCGGAGCCGCAGGCAGGGTCGTAGAGTGTTCCTTCGTAGGGCTCAATCATCGTGGCGATGAGTTGCACGACGTCGTGCGGTGTGTAAAATTCGCCCTCCTCTTTGGTGGCATTCACGGCAAACTCTTTCAAGAAATACTCATACACACGGCCGATGAGGTCTTTCTCTTCGCCAAAGGCCTTGTGACTGATTTTGTTCACTTCATCCACCAACTTCTTGATGTCGTTGGCGCCCAAATTGCGCGTGGTGAAGGTGCCTTCAATAAAACAACCTTTCAGCTGCTTGGAGTCGGTGGCGATGCTGTGCAGCGCGGTGTCGAGTGCCACATTGAGCTGTGGCGCCGGCGTGTTGATGATTTTCGACCAACGCGCCTCCGGTGGCAGATTGTATGTGCCATCGGTAAAGGTGGCATCGTCGAAGAACGCCTTGATAATTTCTTCATTGTCAGGATCCAGTCCGTCTGCTTTCAGTTTCTGACGCAGTTTGGCCACGCCGTCTTCATATTTTTCACCAATGAAGCGAAGGAAGATGAGGGTGAGCATCATATCGCGTTTTTCAAAAAACGAACCGGAGTTACGTGCGGCCCGCAGAATGTCGCGGCAGTTGAACAAGATATTTTCAAGGTTGATGACGCTATCGTCAGATTTCTTTTTCGGCATATTTCAGTTCCTTTTTGTTAATATTCATCATAAAAGATGTTTGTTTTGTAAAAAAATGGAGAAAATGTCGTTTAATAGGATTAATCGGTCATTTTTCCAAAATGAAGGGCAAAAATAGTCATTTTTTAGTCACAAACGAATGAGTTTGTAAAGTTATGTTTGTAATGTAGCGACGTCACATCGTGGCGTCGCAAATGAAGAACGTCACATCGTGACGTCGCAAATGAAGAACGTCACATTACAGTCTCCCGAACTCGACGAAAAGTTTTACTTTTGCCGCCGCAAAAAATCACTCCGATATGAAAAAATGTTGGCTCTTCGTTGCACTTGTGTTATGTGCTTTTCAACTATTTTCCCAAGATGCTCCCGCCCCCATTTACAATGAGGAACGCGATGCGATGAAACAGATTGCTTCTGCCGTTGAAACCGCTTCTGCGGAAGGCAAATATGTTTTGTGTCAGGTGGGCGGAAACTGGTGCCCGTGGTGCCTTCGCTTCGCTCAGTTTGCACAAACGGATTCCATTGTTAACCAGTTGATTACGGACAATTTTGTCTATATTCACGTGAATTGGTCGAAGAATAATAAAAATCCGGAGGCGATGCGCTATTTGGGAAATCCGGCACGTTTCGGCTTTCCCGTTTTCGTTATTCTTGATGAAAAGGGAAATCCCATCCACATTCAGAATTCCGCCTATTTAGAAGAAGGGAAAGGTTATTGCCGCGAAAAGGTGGCTGATTTTTTGAAAAATTGGACGCCCGCGGCGGTCCACACGCTCAAATAAACCGCGAAATTCGTACCTTTGCAGCCCTTAAATTTAATGTGTTCAATGAAAAAATTGGTCGTTTTGTCAGGTGCCGGCGTGAGTGCTGAAAGCGGCATCAAGACGTTCCGTGATAGCGACGGGCTTTGGGAAAATTACAATGTGGAGGAGGTCGCGTCCATCGAAGGATGGGAACGCAATCCCGCCCTGATGGTGCAGTTTTACAACGAACGCCGTCGGCAGCTTGCTACCGCGCAACCCAATGACGCTCACCGGATTATCGGTGAACTGGAAAAGGATTTCGAAGTCACCGTGGTGACACAAAACGTGGATAATTTGCACGAGCGCGGCGGCTCCTCAAACGTGATTCACCTTCACGGCGAGCTGACGAAAGTGTGCAGCGATCGCGGCAAACGCTGCGTTGAAGACATCGGTTATGCCGAATATGAGTACGGTGAAAAAATGGCTGACGGCGGTATGAAACGGCCGTTCATCGTCTGGTTCGGTGAAGAGGTTCCGCTGCTTTCATTGGCGGCAGAAGCGGTCGAAAAGGCTGACATTCTGGTCGTTATTGGAACGTCACTCAATGTCTATCCCGCCGCCGGTTTGCTGTACTACGCGTCGGATGCCTGCAAGATTTATCTGATTGATCCCAAGGAGGTGAAGCCCGTTTCGCGCCGCGTGGAGTTCATCAAGGAAAAAGCGACCGTGGGAATGAGGCAGTTACGTGAAAAACTACTTTTATGCAAGTAAGACTTTTAGGAACCGGAACGTCGCAGGGAGTTCCCATCATCGGTTGTCACTGCCCTGTCTGTTCATCCGCCGACGCACGCGACAAACGGCTCCGGACATCCGCGCTCGTTTCGGTTGATGACCTTAACATCCTGATTGATACGGGTCCCGACCTTCGTCAGCAGCTGCTTCGCGCCGGTGTCACCCGCCTCGATGCCGTCCTCTACACCCACGAGCACAAGGACCACACCGCCGGCCTCGACGACGTGCGCCCCATCAACTTTTTGATGAAGCAAACCCTCAATCTGTACGGACTTCCCCGCGTGATGCGGGCGTTGCACCGCGAATTTGAGTATGCGTTTGCCACTCACAAGTACCCGGGCGTTCCTACCATCGCACTCAATCCAGTACAACCCAAACCTTTTTTTATACAAGATATTGAAATCCAACCCATTAAGGTTCGTCATTTGGCACTTCCCATTTTGGGATACCGTATTCGCAATTTCGCCTATATTACCGACGCCAGCTTTATCGCTGATACGGAATTGCAAAAACTCACTGGCTTGGAAGTCCTCGTTATCAATTCGTTAAGAAAAGAAGAACACTACTCCCATTTCAATTTGGAACAGACCTTGAACGTCATTCGACAGGTCCGTCCCGCACGCGCGTACCTTACCCACGTCAGTCACGAGATGGGTACGTACGAAGCCGTCGCGCCCACTTTGCCCGATAACGTTTTTTTAGGAATTGATAATGAAGTGATTACGGTTTAGTGGCCGTTTTGATTGTTGAATCGGAGAATGTACTCATTGAGTTCATCCGTCGAACTTGAGTACGAAAAGACCGCGTTGACCACGTAGTAGCGATTGGGATCGCAACAAAAACGGTAGGCGAATTTCAAAAAGTCAAGTTTGGTGTTTTCAAATTGCATCAATTTCGCAATTTCAGCCAATTGTTCCGCCGTCATCCGTTCTCCGGTAGCGGCTTGTTTGGCAATCGTCAGCCTGTCGGAATCAAACTTCTTTTCGGCAACCATCTCTTTGATGGAAAGAAAACGTGCGTGCGTGCAACATTGTGGCGTAGATGCCGGAGCCGGAACAGGTGCCGGAAGTGGTTGTACAACAGGCGGTGCCATTGGACCTGGCGTCGGCGTCGGAGGTGCTGGCGGCATTGGTGGAAGCGGTCTTTCTGAAATAATCGTCTGAGTGTTAATACGTTGAGGTCTTACATAACTGTAATTTCCATTATTGGCAGCAATTCTTTTTTCGTACCAAAAAAGGCCATACGTTTCTGGAAAAGTGGAAATTTTTCTTACAAGAAAAACAACGTCGGCGTTTCCCTCAACTCGGATGTTTTCTACAATTTCACTTCTTGCAGCATTGTTCATCACGATATGAATCTGGTAAACCGTCTCGGGACAGATGTCGCGTAAAACAGCACACGATTCCGGATATTTTGAAACGGGAATATTGTTGACATACACCCAGAATTTTTCTCCGTCAAAATTTCCAATGGTGATGTTCCGATTATGGGATTGGGCAACGACTACGGCGCAACACAAAAGGCAAAGAAGGGTTGCAAAGATTTTTTTCATTTTATGGATTTTTGTATAAATGATTCTGTTTGTGCGATAAATATTCCCCTCCTTTTAAGGAAGGGAAAGATCTGCGTTTTTTTTATTCTTTGACTATTTTTTGATTAAACTATGTATTTGAAAACAAGTAGGATAGTGATTGTTTCGATAAATATTCCCCTCCTTTTAAGGAGGGGGCAGGGGGTGGTAATATGAATGCTTTTCTTCAAAAAAATATCACATCAGTAGGTTTTATTGACTTAAAAAAATTACTCCATCAAATTCCGGATTTTTTTCGGAATATCCGTGTTATCCATTTTACCTTGAAAAAGTTCGGAGCCGGGGCCGTAGGCGTGTACATTTACCGGCGCGTTGGAGTGGTTAAGCGTTTTCCAAGAAGTGGCTTTCTTGATTTTTTTTACAGAAAGCTTCTGTTCTTTGATTTCGTTTTTGAAATTCAGGCCGCCGGTGTCGTGGTCGGCAGTCACGATGACTAACGTGTTGGGGTTGTTTTTTGCAAATTCGAGTGCCGCACCGACGGCTTTGTCAAAGTCCAACAGCTCTTTTGCCAAATAATCCATATTGTTGACGTGGGCGGCCCAGTCAATTTGTGAACCTTCCACCATCATAAAAAAGCCGTTTTTCTCTTTCGATAATTTTTGGAGTCCTTTACGAACGCCCTCTTCCAACAAATTGTTGCGCTTGTCGGCGGCCCCAGGATGCTTATCATCAATAAAAGTAATGGTACGGCCTTGGCAGTAGTTGAGCTTATCAGAAACGTTTTTTCCCCAGCCCGTGCTGTCGATGACGACCACATATCCTTTGTGAACCAATGAATCAACAAGATTCTGTTTGTCACGACGATTCTGGGGTAAGAAATAGTGCAATCCGCCACCAACGGCGTAATCAACACCACTGGCAGTCAAATATTTGGCAATTTTTTCGTTCTCTTTTCTGTCCGTAACGTGAGCATAGAAGGCGGCGGGTGTGGCGTTCGTAATTCCGCAGGTAACGACGAGACCGGTGCTCATTCCTTTTTTTTCTGCCCATTCCAAAAGCGTTTCATTGGGTTTCCCGTCGGGATTGCAAGCGACGAAATGGTTATTGGTTTTCACGCCGGTTGAAAGAGCGCTGCCGCCGGCCGCCGAATCGGTAATCGAATCGTTGCGGCTGTAAGTGGTTGCCATCCCTTCGTGCGTGAAATTTTTGGAACTTAAATTGGCATTCCCGCCTGTTAAAAGTTGCAGAACACGTTCTTGACCGGGACCCATTCCGTCCCCAATTAGCAAAATGACATTCTGCGGTCTTTGTTGCGCAAAAAGCGAAAAGGATAGAAGAAGGATTGAGAGAAGGAGAAATGACTTTTTCATTAGTAAGTTATTTGTAGTTAATTAGTTAATGTTCGTATGCTCCTATGTCGGGTTGTCCGTCGCGAGCTTTGCCTTCAATGTCTGTGGTGACGCCTATGCCACTTTTTCCTGCGTTAATGGCGGGCGAACTGTCTTGCAATTTGAAATCCTGCTCAGTCTTGTTTACGAATAACGGATCTTGGTTGCGAATACAGTTGATGAAGTTGGCTAACGAAGAACTATTTTTTATCAAGCAGTTTTCGAAAGTGGCTGACAGTGAAGCGCCTTCGGCTTCGTAAATGCCGACTTCATCCGTCAATGAGCCATAAATGATGCAGTTGGTCAATGACGCTTGCGTCTCACCGATGTAATTGGTAGCACCATTGGAGTAGAGGTTACTGATGTAAACGGCGGGATTCTTTCGTGCGGACTGAATGAAATAGTTGCCAACGGTCAGGTGTTTCAGGTCGTAAACACCGATTTGCAGCTGAAGTCCGCACACACCGTTGTTGCTGATGACGCAGTTTTCCGCCGTGAGACGTGCCGCCCGAGCCAAAATGCCGCTGTTGTAGGTATTGTGGATGAGGCAGTTTTTCAGGATGGTCCGTCCACTGAGAAATTCGGAAAGCGCTTCAACCTGCAGCCCGATAAAAGCGTTGGTAATTTCTACATTTTCAAAACGGTTGTCCGTCGTCCCTTCGTTGATCCAGATGCGGTCCCATTGTGCATAATCAGTGTCAAACCAGCTGCTCATTCGGTCACCGCGGAAAATGATGGGATTCTCCTTTGTACCAACGGCTTGGATGTTTCCGTAACGATAAACCCAAAGACCGGCTCCGCTATGAAAATAGATTTTTGTTCCCGGGTCAATGATGAGGGTGCCGAGGGAATCGATAGCGGCATAACCTCCGTAAATGACGTAGGGAAGCTCGTTCGTCCAATGAACTACTTCGTGCTCGTGGGCAATGATTTTGTATCGAAGCGAGCTGCCGCCGGCGTCTGCCACGATGAAGTGCGCGTTCTGTCCAAAAGCCACCAAATCAACATCTTGTGTCGTTGTTCCGTGACGGAATAAGATGGAGTCGGTAATCAGGAACGGAGTCGTCTGGTCGTTCGGATTGACGTTGACTTTGACGTGGATGAAAAGACTGTCTTTGGCAGGGATTTCCACATCGCGGAACGAGGTTCCGGACTGGCCGTCAACATTGATGCTGAACGCGGACGTTTTTCCTCCCGCTAAATCTATATCTATCTTAATATCAAAATTGTACGGATTATAGACGCGGAAATTTTTTGTCACCGAGCCCACTGTCGTGAAAACCGTGTCAAAACAAACCTTGTCGTCTGAAAACTCAACCTTTGCGTTCGCATCCGACTCCGTTTTGTTGCACTGACACAGCAACAGCGCCACACCGAGCAGCCCCATCCAAATTAAAAAATATTGTAACCTCTTCACCCTATACAAACTTTACGAACTTTACAAACTTTATGAACTTTATGAACTTTATAAACTTTACAAACTCATTAGTAACGAACATTTTCCAAAAAAAGTGCGTGCGCTGGGACGGAATCACCTGCCGCACATCGATTTTTTTGGTGAATGATGTCTTGAAATTCTAGAATGGAAATCTTAGCTTTCCCTACTTGAAGCAGCGTGCCGACCACCGCACGAACCATATTCCGCAGAAAACGGTCTGCGGTGATAGTGAAAACCAACAGTCCGTTTTCCATCGCCCAATGCGCCTCCGTAACGTGGCAGATATTGTTGTTGACCTGCGTGTGCAGTTTTGAAAAGCTGGTAAAATCATCCGTCGCGAGCAGAAGCGAGGCGGCTTCGTTCATCGCTTCCACGTTCAATGGCGTGAAAATGCGGTAGGCGAAATGGAAGGTGAACGGATTTTTGTCGATGGCGACGTAATATTTGTACGTTCTCGAGCAAGCACTAAAACGTGCGTGAAAATCCGCATCCACGGGATAGATTCGTTGAAACGCAATTTCTTTGGGTAAAAAGCTATTCAGCTTTTCCGTTAGTCGCTGACAATCAAAGGATTGTTCGGTTTCAAAATGAGCAAAGAATTGTCTTGCGTGAACGCCCGTGTCGGTACGTCCGCATCCCGTAACAGATACTTCCTCTTTCAACAATAAGGAAAGGGCTTTTTCGATGGTGCCTTGGACGGTATCTTTTCCCGGCTGAACTTGCCAACCGAAAAAAGGGGTTCCATTATAACATAACTCAATGAAATAGCGCATTTTAAAGTCTATTTGGTGATGACCGTCCGGACCAAGTCCGCAATTTGCTTGCGCAGTTGGTCCAACTCGATGTACCGTTGTACTATGGCTCGTTGGATTTCTACGGGATGATTTTCTTCCAATTCTTTGTGTAACCGTGTTTTCTGTTCTTCTACCAATCGCAATTTGAAGATGTTGATGACGGTTTCAACCTCCGCATTCAGTCTTTCAATGTTGTTGTCGGTGGAGCGGGTGAGCACGTCGTAACGCTGTTCCCATATTTTGCTGTACTCCGGATTGGTGTCCATAAGAATGGGAATGGTTAAATTTTGAATGGCCTTGTTTTCGTGTTCAACGAAACTATGAATGAGTTCCTCTTGGGTTTGCGAACGTTCGGCAATTTTAGCATATTCATCGTAAAATGCCTGATAAAGAGGATTGTGGAATCGAATTTCCTCACTCAAGAATTCATTGAAAATGTATTGGTCAATCCGTGTCGGCGTAAAAATGCTGTTTCCATCTTGCCCGATGCTTTCGATGTGAATTTCGTACATCCCATATTTCAGAATCAGTTTGACCACGTTGAGCTCAATGGCTTCGATGGTGTTGGCTTCCGGTTTGAAGGATGACGGAATTTTTTGGGGACGGGTGATTTCAGGGATTTGCTGCTGCGGTCCGGCTGCTTCGGGCGCGTTTGCTGGGCCGTTTCCGCCCGCGGACGATTTTCCCGTATTAAGCTTTTTCCAGACGATTTTCCGGAGTTTGGTCATCAGCAACTCTTCCGGAACATTGAACATTTCGGCACATTCACGAACGTAAAAAGTCTGTGTGACTTCATCCTTCACCAAGGCGATGGTTTCAATAATTTCATCGATGACGGCACCTTTCTTGATGGGATCGTCCGCGCCCTGCAACAAAATGTGGGCTTTGAAACGAATGAAATCTGTCGCGTTTTTCTCCAGATAATCAACAAGTTCCGAGTCGCGGTGACTTTTTGCAAACGAGTCGGGATCTTCGCCGTCGGGCAGCAGCACCGTCTTGACGTTCAGCCCCGCTTCCAACAGCAGGTTGATACCGCGCAACGATGCTTTGATGCCGGCGTTGTCGCCATCGTAAAGTACGGTGATGTTTTTGGTCTGGCTGGCAATCAGACGTATCTGTCCGCTTGTCAAGGCCGTTCCAGACGAAGCCACCACGTTTTCTACGCCCGATTCCGCCATCGAAATGACATCGGTGTAACCTTCCACTAAATAGACGTTGTCTTTCGTACGGATGGCTTTTCTTGCAAAAAAGAAACCGTACAGAATGTCGCTTTTGTGGTAGATGGGATTTTCCGGCGAGTTGAAATATTTGGCAACCTTGTCACTTTTATTTTTGGCCAGGATACGGCCACCGAAACCAACCGTTTTTCCGGCAGCGTTGTGTATCGGGAAGATGACGCGCCCACGATAAAAGTCGTACGTTTTTCCTTTTTCCGACTGTTTCGTCAAACCGGTGGTGAGCAGGTATTCGAGTTTGTAGCCGTTATCCAAAGCGGCTTTCGTAAAAGTATCCCAACCATCCGGACAGTAACCGAGTTTGAATTTTTTGATGGTTGCTTCCTGAAAACCGCGCTCTTTGAAATACGAAAGCCCGATGTTGCGCCCGTCTTCCGTTTCGTTCATCTGTTCAATGAAAAACTTTTCAGCGTAGGCATTCACGCCCAAAAGACCTTCACGTTCCGTTTGGATTGCCTGTTCTTCTGGCGACAATTCTTTTTTATCTTCCTCAATATCAATATGATACTTATTTGCTAAATAGCGAAGTGCATCGGGGTAAGATATTTTTTCGTGCTCCATCAGGAAATGGACGGCGTTGCCGGCGCTGTCGCAAACGAAGCACTTGAAGATGCCAAGACGCGGGCTGACGTGCAGCGACGGATCCTTGTCATCGTGAAATGGACACAAACCGACCCAGTCCTTTCCGGCCCTTTTGAGGGGAATAAAGTCACCGACCACCTCTTCAATTTTGGTGGCCAGCATAATTTCGTCGATGGTCTTTTTGGAGATCATTTAGTGAGAAATCTTGAATCTGCGGAACAACTTGTTGTCATTGATGGCTTTGCACGCCTGTTGGTAGGTTACGTCGTCTTCCAAAATGATACGATAGGCCTCACTGTAAGTGTAAAGATTTCTGGCTATTTCGAAGGTGAGGTACGTTTTAATCAACTTCGGCGCTTTGTCGGCGTTACGGTCTTTGATGTCCTTCTGATACTCGTCTTGTACGTATTCGTGCATCATTTTTTCAAACTGTTCCATCTTTTTCAAATCGTCAAGAGAGGAATAGATGGAATCCAATTCGGCACGTTTTGTCTTGGCGAAGGCCTCCAATTTGTATGAAAAACGGAGTTTTGCCGAATCGACGACGCCCTCATTTTTTGCGTAGGCGACGAGTTCGTTGTACATTTTGTCGTCAATGATGAAATTCTTTCTGAAATCGTCGAAAGTGGGATATTTCTGTTTGAGGGCTTCGCGGTTACTTGAAAGGTAGTTCATCGTGAAACTGCTGATGACGCCGCGACGGACGAGGTCATTGTAGAAGGTGGAATAGTTGGTTGTGTCGATGGGGATGAAAATGTCGGGCATAATGCCACCGCCGCCATAGACGGTTTTTCCGCGGGGCGTGGTATAGCGAAGTGAATCCGGGAAGTCGATGCTGTCGGGAGTGAGATATTCCCCGTGTTTGTACCGGTTGGAGAGGTCTTTGGAGTAGGCATCTTTGTCGTCATAGGGTTTTTGGATGCAACGTCCGGTCGGGGTGTAGTAGTGGGAAATGGTGACGCGGACTTCGGCTCCGTCGGGGAGGTCAACGGGCTTTTGAACCAAACCTTTTCCAAAGGTGCGGCGGCCCATAATCAGGCCGCGGTCCCAGTCTTGAACGGCTCCGGACGTAATTTCGCTGGCCGATGCGGAACCTTCGTCCACCAAAACAATCAGTTTGCCGGAGCGGAAAAGGCCGCTCTTCGTAGCGTGGTACGTCTCGCCGGTTCCACGGAAATTCTTGGTATAGACGATGAGGGAGTCAGCTTCTACAAACTGGCTCGCCATATAGAAAGCCACGTTGAGGTAGCCGCCGCCGTTGCCACGGAGGTCGAAGATGAGGTCTTCCATCCCTTGTTCTTTCAGCTTTTGGAATGCTTTTTCAAACTCCTGCGGGGAGGTCTGGGCAAAACGGTCTAACTTGATGTATCCGGTTTTTTTGTCAACCATAAAGGAGACATTGATGCTGTACATCGGAATTTTGTCGCGGGTAACGACGAACTCAAGCAGTTTGTCACTTTTGCCACGTTTCACCCAAAGAGTCACCTTGCTACCTTTCTTCCCGCGCAGGTGGTCGCGTACCCAGTTGGTATTCACGTGTTTGCCCGTAGCAGACAAGGTGTCAACCTTAACGATTTTGTCACCCGGCAGAATCCCTACTTTTTCGGACGGTCCGTCAATGATGACTTCAACGACATTGATGGTGTCTTTGATAAGTTGGAAAGTGACACCGATGCCATCGAAAGAGCCCTTGAGGGGTTCGCGGGAGGCGGCGACGTCCTTGGCGGTTGTATAAGAGGAGTGCGGGTCCAGCTCGCCAATCATCTCCTTGATACCGACTTCCGTCAGTTTATTAAAATCCAATGTGTCAACATAGAGCCGGTCCAGGACGTTCAGAAAATAGTCCATTTTGTCTTTGCTTCCCTTATAGGAGGCGTTGGTCTGTGCAAAGGAAACATTGCAGAGCAAAAGTCCTGCTAATACGAGTAATAAAGTGTTTATTCTACGCATATTATGATTATTTTATTTGTTTAAAAACAAGCCGCAAAGGTACGAAATTTATTGTGAAAGGTTCATAAAGTTTGTAAAGTTTATAAAGTAGGGACGTCACACCGTGGCGTCCCGGAAATAGCAACCGTGGCGTCCGATTAATATGTAGGGACGTCACACCGTGGCATCCCGATTAGTTCGTAGGGGTCGCCGGAAGGCAGTACCTTTGTCACGAAACAAAAAAAAGCGCTCGGAATTAATTCCGAGCGCCGTTATTTTCAAAAAGTCCAAAATTATGCTTGGGCGTTTTCGGTTTCCAAAGGAAGAACGGATACGATGGAGCGACCTTTTCTTTCTCTGAAATTGACGGTTCCGTCAACTAAGGAATAGAGAGTGTGGTCTTTACCCATACCAACGTTGTTGCCAGGGTTGTGGACGGTACCTCTTTGGCGGATGATGATGTTGCCAGCTTTAGCAAATTGACCACCGAAAATTTTAACGCCTAATCTTTTACTTGCGGATTCACGACCGTTCTGTGAACTACCGACACCTTTTTTATGAGCCATAATGCAATATTTTTTTTGTTACTGAATCTGTGAATAAAAATTAGAGAGAGATGCTATTGATTTGGATGGATGTCAAATATTGACGATGACCATTGCATTTCTGATAACCTTTTCTTCTCTTTTTCTTGAAAACGAGAACTTTTTCTCCCTTGAGATGTTTCAAGACGGTGGCAGAAACTTCTGCGCCAGCAACGGTGGGAGTGCCCACTTTTACAGAACCGTTGTCGTCAACTAACATCACGCGGTCGAATTTTACTTCGGAACCTTCTTCAGCTTTGAGGCGATGAACAAAGACTTTCTGGTCTTTTTCAATCTTAAATTGTTGCCCTGCTATTTCTACAATTGCGTACATTTTTAATTGATTTTAGTTAGACATATTTTTCGGGCGGCAAAAGTACAATTTTTTTTATCAAAAAAAACACAATAAAAATAATTTTTTTTAAACATTTTCGTTCCCTTATTTGTATTTATCTCGTTTACTAATCTCGGAGGCATATAATGAACATCTTTGGTAAAATTAAAATCTTGGCAGTTACAATATTAGTAGTTGCCTCGCTCTCTTTGTCTGCCCAAAGCACTTCCCGCCAATACGTCGATCTGACTTCCGCAGCCGAGCAGTCCGTGCACGCCGTCGTGCACATCAAAACCTTATTCCTGTACCAGAATTCCGTATGGAACGACTTCTTCGGTGACAGTTTCTGGAAAGACTTTTTCGGAGAAAGTGTCCCCAAAATGGCGCCGCAGGAGGTTTGGGGCGCCGGCTCCGGTGTCATCATTGACTCCGACGGTTTCATTGTTACCAACAACCACGTCGTCCAGGACGCGAAAGAAATCACGGTGACACTCAACGACCGCCGCGAATTTAAAGCCACCATCGTGGGAACAGACCCTTCCACTGATCTCGCCCTTATTAAAATAGATTGTAATCACCTCCCTACCCTTTCATTCGGAAATTCCGACAGCGTCAAAATAGGGGAGTGGGTGCTGGCCGTCGGCAATCCCTTCAACCTGACTTCCACCGTTACGGCTGGAATCGTCAGCGCAAAAGCTCGTAACCTTAATATATTAGGTGAAAAAACTTCCGTGGAATCGTTCATTCAGACGGATGCGGCTGTTAATCAAGGAAATAGTGGTGGCGCACTCGTCAACACGGAAGGGGAATTGATTGGCATCAATTCTGCCATCGCCTCTGGAACGGGCTACTATACCGGCTATTCTTTCGCCATCCCGTCGAACATCGCAAGTAAAATCGTTTCAGACCTGAAACAGTATGGTTCTGTGCAGCGTGCTTACGTCGGCGTGGCGGTCGTAGAAGTTGACAACGCCGTCGCCAAAGAACATAAACTTGCTGAAATCAAGGGACTTTTAGTCAAGCAGGTCACCGCCGATGGCGCGGCAGAACGTGCTGGTTTACAAGTAGATGATGTCATTCTTCTTTTAGATGAAAAAGAGGTGAACACGGCCTCTGAACTAAAAGAGATTGTGGCTCAACATTCTCCCGGAGACAGAATTGACCTCGTTTGCCTTCGTGACGGAAAACGTTTAAATTTAAAGTTGATTTTATTGAACAATATTGGAGGCACCGGTGTTCTATATGGTGCCGATGATTAGCGCAAGCAGACCCCTTTGCGTATAAACGCCTTAAAAAAATATTTAAAAACCTTAAAAATTACCTAAAGCCTATGATGCGTCAAATTAAAATTTCGAACTCAATTACTAACCGTGACTCCGCCTCAATGGAGCGCTATCTGGCAGAAATTGCCCGACAGCCGCTGTTGACTCCGGAAGAGGAAGTCGACCTCGCTCGCAAAATCCGTGAAGGAGACCAGGCGGCCTTAGACCGTCTTACTACCTGTAATCTTAGGTTTGTCGTTTCCATTGCTAAAAAATACCAGAATCAGGGAATTACTTTGCCCGACTTGGTGAATGAAGGAAATGTGGGCTTGATTAAAGCCGCCCAGCGTTTTGACGAAACCCGCGGTTTCAAATTCATCTCCTACGCCGTTTGGTGGATTCGCCAATCCATCCTTACCGCCATCGCCGACCAGTCTCGCGTGGTGCGCCTGCCATTGAACCAAGTGGGAACCATCAGCAAAATCAAAAAAGAGATTGCCCGTTTGGAACAAGAATACCAGCGTTTCCCAACGATTGACGAAATCGCGGAAGTCGTCGATCTTCCGGCAGACAAGGTGTCCGCACTTCTCCGTATGAGCGGTTACACGCAGTCTTTAGATGCTCCCGTGAGCGCGGATGATGACACCAAAGTCGTGGATACGTTCATTCCGGAAAATGCCGCCGGCACCGACGAACACCTGATGCAGGAATCATTGGTAACTGACGTGGCCGATATGCTTTCCGGACTTCCGGATAAGGAGCAAGAGGTGATTCGAATGTTTTTCGGTTTGAATAACACGCGCGAACGCACCCTCGACGAGATTAGCGTCCAATGCCAGATTTCCCGTGAACGCGTCCGCCAAATTAAGGAACGCGCCATCAAACGCCTTCGTACGGAAGGAAATCGGAAAAAGTTTAAGTCTTATATGTAATAATTATGAAATTATTTGTCGTCCCAACGCCCATTGGCAATATGGAAGACATTACCTTGCGTGCCCTTCGGGTGCTCAAGGAGGTAGATTTCGTGCTGTGCGAAGATACCCGCACAACACGAAATCTTTTGCGTCATTTCGAAATCGACAAGCCGTGCCAAGCTTATCATATCCATAATGAACATCAACAGTTGGATACGATTATCCGTCAGATACAACAATCTAATAATGTGGCTCTTACATCGGATGCTGGCACGCCTTGCATTTCCGACCCCGGGTTCTTGCTCGTTCGCGAATGTGTCCGCAACGGCATCGAGGTGGAGTGCTTGCCCGGCGCCACGGCGCTGATTCCCGCCCTTGTCAATTCCGGACTTCCTGCCAGCAGTTTCAAATTTTATGGCTTCATTCCCCACAAGAAAGGCAAAGAGACCTGTTTGAAAACGATGGCCGCGGCCAACGAAACGTCCATCTTTTATGAGTCACCGTACCGATTGCTCAAGACGTTGGAAATGATGGCCCCGATTTTTGGCGCAGACCGGCCCGTCTGCGTGGCACGGGAACTGACAAAAATCTATGAGGAACATTTTCGGGGGACGGTAGCCGAGGCCATCACCCACTTTTCAGCAAAGCCCGTCAAGGGAGAAATCGTGGTGGTGGTAGGGACGGCGGACTGCGGTTCTTCGATGCCGGAAGTGACGTTCGAGTGAGTCGGTGCAAATTAGGAACAATGGAACTTCTCAAAGACAATAACCGTTATGTAGGCAAGGTTGTGCACGGTTTGGAAAACGGGCGCACGTTCGGTTTCCCAACCGCCAATGTCACGGAAATTGCGCCACAACTTTCCATTTCCACCGGTGTTTACGCGGCCCACGTCCGTGTTGACAATTCGGAGTACGGTGCGATGATGTATGTGGGTACACGTCCGACGCTCCATCTTACAGAACTTTCCTTGGAAATACATCTATTTGATTTTCAAGGAGATTTGTATGAAAAAAAGATAGAATTTCTTTTGATTGCAAAAGTCCGTGAGGAACAGCGCTTCGCCTCGGTTGACGCGCTCGTTGCACAACTTCGGGAGGACGAGCGGAAGATTCGGGCGTTGTTAGAAACGCAAGAGGAACGAGGAAATTAAAACGCATCCATACTCAGGAAATCCGACAAGGAAAGATGACGTACCGAGCTTGTCGAATAATCAATATCGTCGGTGGTTATCAATATTTTCTGATGGATGTTGCCAATTTTGTCAAATGCAGCGAACTCGCGAGCGTATGCTTTTTCATCGGCCACACTGTATGCCACTTGCACAAAATAGGTTTTATTATCTTTTTGAGCCATAAAATGCCTTCTCTTTGTCATCTTCACTTTTTTTATAAGATTCCGCTTCCCGCAAATTCCTTCTTTTTAGATGTAAAAATTGGGTTGCTTGTTGACAAAAAAAGATTACCTTTGCCCGCTTTTTCGTGGGGGACGGCTGTTTTTTTTAAAGAGATAAAAGCGAAATATAACTTTTTGAAAAACAATAAGATAAATAAAAACAATCAATTTATTATAACTTAAAATTCATACGTTATGTATCAAAATTTCCAAGCTTTCCTGCAAAATGAATTGAAGGATATTCAAGAAGCAGGTTTGTACAAAAACGAACGCATCATCGTTTCCCCACAAAGTGGTGAAATTACTTTGCAAAACGGCAAGAAGGCCCTTAACTTCTGCGCGAACAACTACCTCGGTTTGGCCAACAACCCGAAGCTGATTGCCGCTGCAAAAGAAGCACTTGACACACACGGTTACGGTATGGCTTCCGTCCGTTTCATCTGCGGTTGCTCCGACCTTCACAAACAATTGGAAAAGAAAATCGCCGAATTTTTTGGCACCGAAGATACAATCTTGTACGCTGCTTGCTTTGATGCAAACGGTGGCGTTTTCGAACCCCTCCTCAGCGAACAGGATGCCATTATTTCTGACGCACTCAACCACGCCTCCATCATCGATGGCGTAAGACTTTGCAAGGCAGTTCGTTATCGTTATGCCAATGCCGATATGGCCGACCTCGAAGAACAACTCAAGAAGGCACAGGCACAACGTTTCCGCCTCATCGTCACCGACGGCGTTTTCTCAATGGACGGCAACGTCGCTCCTCTGGACAAAATCGTTGAATTGGCCAACAAATACGATGCAATGGTTATGGTTGACGAATCCCACTCTGCTGGCGTTGTCGGTAAGACGGGCCGCGGCGTAACCGAACATTACAACCTTCGTGGCAAGGTCGAAATCCTTACCGGAACGCTCGGCAAGGCCTTCGGTGGTGCCATCGGTGGATTCACTACCGGTAAGAAAGAAATCATCGATATGCTTCGTCAACGTTCAAGACCGTACTTGTTCTCCAACTCCATTCCTCCAATGGTAGCAGCTGCTGGTTGCAAGATGGTGGAAATGATGTCTGAAACCAACGAACTTCAGGACAGACTTCACGAAAATACCGCATACTTCGTTGAAAAAATGAAAGCTGCCGGTTTTGATATCAAACCTACCCAGTCCGCTATCTGCGCCGTTATGCTTTATGACGCCAAATTGTCACAGGAAATGGCAGCCAAATTGCAGGAAGAAGGCATCTTCGTCACCGGTTTCTACTATCCGGTCGTTCCCAAGGGACAAGCACGTATCCGCGTTCAGGTTTCTGCTGCACACACCCGCGAAAATCTTGACAAGTGCATCGCCGCATTCACAAAGGTTGGTAAAGAATTAAACATTTTAAAATAATCATAATGACTGACAACATTATCAAGAAAAATGACATCGTCGTCCGTTTTGCTGGCGACTCCGGAGACGGAATGCAGCTTTCGGGGACTTTGTTTTCCGACGCTTCCGCACTCACAGGAAACGACATCGCAACATTTCCGGATTATCCTGCCGAAATCCGTGCCCCGCACAACACCATCGCCGGTGTGAGCGGCTATCAGGTTCACGTTGGAAATCACATCTATAGTTCGGGCGACAAGTGCGACATCCTCGTCGCTATGAACCCCGCTTCTTTCAAGTCCAACCTTAAATGGGCTAAGAAAGGTGCCACCGTTATCGTTGATATTGACACCTTTACCGAAGAAGCAATGACCAAGGCCGGTTATACGTCAGATCCTTTTACCGATGAATTGGAACGCGCCTACGCGATTGTCAAAGCTCCTATTACCAGCTTTACCGCCAATATCGGCACCGAACAAGGAGCTGAAAAGAAGACGTACGAAAAGTGCCGCAATATGTTCGCACTCGGTATCATCTTCTATATGACGCACAAAAAACTTGATCAGACTAACGCTTATTTGGAACGCAAGTTTGCCAAGAAACCCGACGTCATCAAGTTGAATGAGGCCGTTCTCTCAGCCGGTTACGAATATGCTGACAAACTGGAAGTCATCCATTCACACATTTACGAAGTTTCTCACGCCGAAATGCCGAAAGGCCGCTACCGCAACATCACGGGTAACGTGGCTACCGCTTGGGGACTTTTGGCTGCTTCCGAACGTTCCGGACGCCGCTTGTTCCTCGGTTCCTATCCTATCACTCCCGCTACGGAAGTGATGGTGGAATTGTCCAAGCACAAAGGTTTGGGTGCCCGCGTTTTCCAGGCAGAAGACGAAATCGCTGGTATCTGCTCCGCCATCGGCGCCTCCTACGCAGGTGCTTTGGCTTGCACTTCCACTTCCGGCCCCGGACTTTCTCTGAAGAGCGAAGCCCTCGGTTTGGCCGTTATGACGGAACTTCCCCTCGTTGTCGTTGACGTACAACGTGGCGGTCCTTCCACCGGTCTTCCAACCAAAACCGAACAGAGCGACTTGAATCAGGCACTTTACGGGCGTAACGGCGAAGCTCCTCTCGTAGT
Source organism: Bacteroidales bacterium UBA1756 (assembly GCA_002314795.1). Classification (GTDB taxonomy): domain Bacteria; phylum Bacteroidota; class Bacteroidia; order Bacteroidales; family WCHB1-69; genus UBA1756. The sequence goes on from DCHI01000052.1 coordinate 19,231, forward strand.
GGTTGCCGCTTCCAGCTCCGCAAACTGCTTCTACTGGGCTTACAATGCTGCCAAACTTGCGTTGGAACATATGACTCCCGTTATTTTGCTTACCGACGGTTATCTCGGAAACGGTTCTCAACTGTTCCGTATTCCGAAGGTAGCTGATTTGCCGAGCATAACTCCTCGTTTGGCAACTCCGAACGACCCGGATTATCGTCCGTTCCGTCGTGATCCCGAAACCTTCGCACGCGAATGGGCTCTTCCGGGAATGGAAGGCCTCAGCCATCGCGTAGGCGGTTTGGAAAAATGCCCCGACGGTCCGCTCAGCACCGATCCGGAAAACCACGCTCTGATGACCTACAACCGTCAGGAAAAAGTCAATCGCGTTGCCAATTACATTCCTGACCAGGAAGTTACGGGCAATCCCGACGGTGACTTGTTAGTCGTGGGTTGGGGTGGAACAGCCGGCGCTTTGACCCTCGCTGTTGAAGAAATGAACAACGAAGGCAAGAAAGTGGCTTACACACACTTCAATTACATTTGTCCTCTGCCGAAGAATACGGGCGATATCTTGCGTAAATACAAGAAAATCGTTGTGTGCGAATTGAACAACGGCCAGTTTGCCGGTTACCTCCGCACCCAGTTCCCGGAATGTCCTATGAAACAGTACAACAAGGTTATGGGACTTCCGTTCGAAGTTGGCGAGTTAAAAGATTGTTTCACTAAAATTTTAGGAGAATAAGTTATGGCAGAAAGACATTTTGTTCCCAAAGCGGAATGCGAATATACGAAAGCTGATTTCCAAAGCGATCAAATGGTGAAATGGTGCCCCGGCTGCGGTGACCACGCCATCCTCGCCTCCTTGCTCAATACGTTTCCAAAAACACATCATAAAAAGGAAAATATTTTGATGGTTTCCGGTATCGGTTGCTCATCCCGTATTCCTTATTATGTTGATACATACGGATTTCACAGCATCCACGGTCGTGCTTGCGCCATCGCAACAGGTGCCAAGTTGGCAAACCCGGCACTGAGTGTTTGGGTGAATATGGGTGACGGTGACTCTATGGCTATCGGCGGCAACCACTTGATTCACGCCGTTCGTCGTAATCAGGACCTGAACATCACCATTTTCAATAACGAAATTTACGGTTTGACCAAAGGTCAGTACTCACCGACTACCAAGTTCGGTCAGATTACGAAAACCTCTCCTTTCGGAACGATTGACTATCCGTTCAATCCGGGTGAATTGGTAATGGGCGCACAGGGCACGTTCTTTGCTCGCGCATTGGACTGCGTGCCGGGTCTTACCACCGATATTATGACGCGCGCCGCTTCTCACGACGGCACCAGCGTGGTTGAAGTTCTTCAGAACTGTATGATTTTCAATGATAAGACGCACGCAGCCATCACTGACAGAGCTGTCCGCGATGACCGCACCATCGTCCTTGAACACGGGAAACCGATGATTTTCGGTAAAGAAAAGAACAAAGGTATCCGTTTCAATGGCCGTTGCTTGGAAGCTGTTACCATCGGCGAAAACGGCATCACGTTGGATGACATTATGGTTCACGATGAAACTACCGAAGATACGGGTATTCATATGATGTTGGCCCGTATGTGTGGCGAACTTCCGGTTGCTATCGGTGTGATTCGTAACGTGAAGAAAACTTCTTATACACAATTGTACGAAGACCAAATGGACGAATGTATGGCCACGGGCAAGTACAAATGTGTCGATGACCTTCTCAACAGTGGTGACACGTGGGAAGTGTAATACAATTAATAATTGTAAATATGACAGAACGGTTGTCGAGGGAATTCGGCAACCGTTTTTATTATATAAAGTTTGTAAAGTTTGTAAAG
>DCHI01000052.1:21128-21888 GCA_002314795.1 Bacteroidales bacterium UBA1756
GTAAAGTTTATAAAGTTCGTAAGGTAGGGACGTCACAATGTGGTGTCCTGGGCGGTTCCGAATAACGTCACATTGTGGCTCTATCGATTAGATGAAAGCCACTCTTGCAACGTTTCGTCGGTGTAATCGTTGAGAAGTTTGCCGTCTTGCCAATTGTACTGCGGGTAAGTTTCGCGCAGAAACTTGACGGCGGTTTCGATGCCATCGCTGCCGGAAGTGGCGAACGGAATCAGCGTCTTGCCGGCGAGCTCGTTGTTATCCACCCACGATTGGATGATGCGCGGACAGATGGCCCACCAGATAGGGAAACCGATGTAGATGGTGTCGTAGGGCTCGATGTAGGTACACATTTTTATGGTTGGCCGCTCGTTCGGGTCGGCCATTTCCAACGACGAACGTGACTGCTTGTTCCTCCAGTCGAGGTCGGCTGCGGTGTAGGGCTCGAAAGCCTCGATACGCCATAGTTCGTAACCGCCGACGCGGGCGATGTCTTTCGCCACTTTTTCCGTGGTTCCTGTAGCTGAAAAATAGGCGACCAATGTTTGCGCCTGTGTCTGTAAAGTAATCGTTGCGAGACAAATCATAAGTAACTTTTTCATATTGAGATAATTAAACAAGAATTATTATGAATCAATCCGTGGAAAAGCGTGGCAAAAGTACGAAATTTTGAGGAGCAAAAATCCGGGGATACAATATTTTGGGATGCATTATTTTTTAAAATACATTTTTTATTTATGACTAAAAAATGACTATTTTTGCC
>DCHI01000018.1 GCA_002314795.1 Bacteroidales bacterium UBA1756
TCGTCTTCCACAATCATCCTGCCTATTTCATAATAGGTGTAAACCATAGCGGTATTGACAAACGAAACCACTTTGGTTCGTGCTTCCGTAATCAACGCTTCGATGCGCGATGCAAGCATATCCACACGACCAATTTCGTCTTCCACAATATCTGTCTTCTTCTCTTCCATATTTCAGAACAAATAGCAAACGCTATGATTTATAAAATATTACTGTTTTTTCAAATTTAAAATTAGATTCCCGATGCAATACGTTACAAGACCAACATCGTCACGTTTCAACGTTTCTATTTTCAATAATTTATGCCTTGAAAAAAATCGTGCAAAGATAGGATGAAAAATGTAAATCTTTGCTTGTTGCAAGAACTATACGCGGGAAGCAATGTGCCTTCTGTAAACATCAAAATGGTTTTTACTCAGTACGTCCGAAATGTGCTCCAATCGTTCTTGATGCTTTAGATTTGTATCGTCAAAATCATTGTCTTCGCGCATTTCAAAACTGCCCGTTCCCGTAACAGGCAGATATTCATCCCAATAAACGGGGACATCGTGCATTCTGCCGTCACCGCCTAATTTGCTGACGTAGGTGAGTCGTTTTTCCGAACGGTACCCGTAAGCCGTAACGGTAATCGTGGAATGGTCATTTTCGTCGGCTTGGTTAGTTTTAAGAATACAGTCCGTCACGCAACTCGGGTGCTGAAAATGTTCCTTTCCCCAAAAGTTGGCGATGGCCTCGTGTTCCCAAAAAGAGCTGTGGCGTGCCATATCAAGACCATAAATATCGTGCGGGGGGCGAATCTGCTGATACATTGGGACACAAAGCAACGGCGCCAATGCAAAATAGATAGCCCGAAAATGTTTTCCATTGATGGAATAAAAATTCTGTTTCGCCTTCTCAAAGTCAAAATGACGGTATTGCTCCGGGTTCATATCCAAATCATCGCTTTGCAGATGGTCAGGAGTGATGACGTTAATCATCTTGTACTTGTCAAAGTTGAAATCATCTCCGAATCCCATCCTATTGTCTTTTAGGATGTTAAGCATATTTTCTTGGGCAAGAGGCGTAAACAAGAGGGCAAATTGTTGGTTGTTGTTGCGGTTTCTCGTATCAAAAGCCACCTCAAAATCCTCATTCGTCATCAGGGCGAAATCGGAGTGTTCCAGGTCCATCGCTTTTTTCCTCAGTTTGCGACGAGTCCGTTTGTATGAAAACGAATCTTCCTTATTGGCCAAGCCACTTTTTTTGCGGTTGAAGATGAGGTCTGGCGCCGCCGTATTGGCATAGATAAGTCGCGTTTTTTTGAAATATTCTGGGAAAGGGGCTGTCACCGTTGCATAAAGTGTCTCGCTATGGTGGACCGTATGGGTTTTCCCGTCCGAGCCGCGTTCGGTAGTGGTCCAATAAATGGTTTTAGAACCGACGTAATCCTTTGTTCCCATCTCCATCTTTTTGGTCTGACAGATTACAAAGGGATTCCCATTGATAAGACCGGAATGAGAAAAGATAACCGAACGGTCTTCGTTAAAGGAGCCGTCCCAGCCGTACGACTTTTGAAGATCCGCCAACCGTTGCGTCGTGAAATAGGGGTCGAACTCCAATCGTGGAACGGTCTTGGTCATCATTCTGCAAAGTACGTCCCAATCGTACAAGCGATTCAAAGGCGACATTTGTTCCCAAGCTTGTTGGGTGAGGGCAGCAATCAACTTGGAGAGCCGATCCCTCTCTTCTTTTAGTTCCTTTAACCGAGGATGCACTTTCAGGATGAGAAAGCAAATTGAAGCCAAGGCGCCGATTCCATTGGCAATGAGAATCCCTTTGTCTAACTGCTGTGACGCAGCGATGATTGCAATGATGCCTCCCACCACGAAAATCCACAAAAAGACGCACAACGCAGTCCACTTGCCGATGCTTGCTCTAACGGAATTGCATTTTTTTTCGGTATCGTACAATTGTGAACAGGTCTGCTGGTTGGCTTCCACATCAATGTGGGCTTCCGAAGCCAATTCATCAAAAGTCTTTTCCGCAACTTCCTTAAAGCGTTTCCGAAAAACGTCGGCATATTCTTGAAGCGGACTGAGAATATCTTGTATCATAATGATATCTTAGAAGAATTTTGCTCTTGCCATATCCCGCGTTTCAGCTGAAGCCGTGAACGGGATACGTGTTGTGTAACCCTGACGTGCAGCGACAATCATTTTCGTGGGCCAGGCGAAGATACTTGTGTTCCACTGTGTTACGCGACTATTGTAAACAGTGCGGGCAGCGGTGATTTCACGTTGCAGATAACTGTTTTGCTGCATAGCATCAGCGATGGCATTATGCGCCTTCAATTCCGGATAGGCCTCAACTTGTGGAAAAAGGCGTCCGAAGGCAACGTCAACTTGTTGATTGACAGTATTTCTATTCGCATCCGTGACCTTACCTCCACGAAGAGCCGCCACCGACTTCATCACATCTTTGTCCAAATCAACGGCCCGTTCAACCAAGCCGACTACATTTTGAAGAATCTGGACGCGCTGTTCCAAAAAATTGTCAATGTTGGAAGCTTCGGCCTGAATCCGTTGTTCCAATTGTTGAAAATAGTTGCGTGCAGAAATTTTCATAAAGAGAAAAATCAAGCCCGGCAGAATGCCACACACCCATAATGCAATTTCAAAAAGAACGGAACCAGTCCCAATTTCAACGGGAAGTTGCTTGTCAATAACGTGTATATCACGTCCATTGTCGTTAACAGGTCCCGTTACTTCGTCTAAAAGATTTGCCATAATTTACCTCCTGATTTTTGTAAATAATTATTTTTTTTAACGATTTAATTAATAAAAGAGAACTACACAAGGTGCTTTTTTTGAGCGGCAAAGATACTGCCTTTTTTTATATTTATCTTTCAAACCATCGTAGAAAATTTAGTTTCTGCTTTTCGGAATTCCCGCTATAGGGATGTTCTCGAAGCGAAAGATTGCAGCAAGTTTTTCCCATCAGGACGGTTTGCGGGTGCGTAAATTCGCGGAAACCCCACTCGCCGTGGTACGCGCCCATACCCGAATGACCGGTTCCGTTGAACGGCACACCCTTCACCATCAAGTGAATGCACACTTCGTTAATGCAGCCGCCGCCGAACTGCTGCGTTCGCATCGTGCGACGAGCCCAACGTCTGTTTTTGGTGAAAAGATACATCGCCAACGGATGTTCACGTTGCGCGATGACGTTCATAACATTTTCAATATCAGAATCTTTGTATGGAACAATCGGCAAGAGCGGACAGAAAAGTTCGTGTTGTACAATGGGTTCGTCGATGGCGACGGGATAGATGATGGTGGGCGCGTAACGGCGGCTTTCTCGATGTCCGTTGCCACCGAAGACGATACGTTCTCGGTATTGTTCCGCTTCGTTGGCACACTTGTCGTAGGCGGCCTCCGTAATCAGTTTCGGATAATCGGGATTGGCCAACGGATTTTCACCAATTTGTCGTGTAAATTCTGCTTTCAATTCCTTTAGAAAATCTTCTACAACTTCTTCTGCCACAGCAATTTGATTGATATTAATGCAGATTTGTCCGGCATTGCAAAGTTTGAAGAAGGCGATTTTTCGGGCTGCGTCTTTCAAATCCGCATCTTTGCGAACCACGCACCAGTTGCCGGTTTCTCCACCCAACTCAAGTGCCACGGGCGTAAGATTCTTCGCCGCTTCTGCTAACACGTGTTTTCCGACAGCGGGCGAACCGGTATAGAAAATCTTGTCGAAACGTTGCCCCAAACAGATGTCCGCCACATCGTGACCTCCGTCGATTAACGTAACATATTCGGGTTCAAAAACTTCCGAGATGATTTTTTTGAGGACGGCAGTACAAGCTTTTGACTTGGCACTGGCCTTGATGACCGCTGTGTTTCCGCCAGCGATACTTGCTGCAAGTACACCCAAGGTGAGTAGTATGGGAAAGTTGAACGGACTGATAATCAGAGAAACGCCGTACGGCATTTTGTAAACGCGGGTGAAAATGCTGGGAAAGCAGAGTAGTCCGCTGAAATGGAGTTCGGGACGTGCCCACTTTTTCAGTCCGGCCATCGTTTCGTTGATTTCCACGATGACGGGACCGATGTCGCAAAGGTAGGCCTCCACTTTGCTTCGTCCAAGATCCTCGTGCAGAGCATCTTCGAACTCGCTTTCGTGCGCGAGGACGGCGGCTTTAAGTTTTTTCAGTTGTTGTATTCTCCAGTTTATGTCCAAGGTAGCACCCGAGTTGAAAAAGATTCGCTGTGCCGAGACGACGGATTGAATTTGAGTTTCTGTATATGACAAAATATTGATAATTAAAAGATTATAGATTATTTATTCAAAAAAAAGAAACGTTTTCGAGGTTGATTTATTGTTATAAAAAAGCGATATCAACATCCGGGATGAGATATGCTTTATTTGGGCAATCATCCATCAAAAAGTTGGCCGATTATCCATCTAATTTTTGGCCAATCATCCATCAAAAAGTTGGCCGATTATCCATCAATATTTCGTAAAGTATTGTTATATAAATAAAAAAGTGTATTTTTGCCGCGCTAAAAATTGCGATATGAATAAAGACGATTATCGCCCACGAATGGCGGATTCCTTATTAAAAAAAATGCTTCAATCTTTTCCTGCCATATTGGTTCAAGGACCTAAATGGTGTGGGAAAACGACTACAGCCGAGCAACAAGCAAATAGTATTCTGTATTTGGCAGATCCATTAACTTTGAATAAGAACAGACTGCTTGCGGAAACAAATGTTCAGGCCTTATTGGCGGGCAACACGCCGCATTTGATTGATGAGTGGCAGGAAATTCCACAAATTTGGGATGCGATACGGTTTGAAGCCGACCATCGCAATGATGTTGGACAATTTCTTCTGACGGGGAGTTCTGTTCCCATTGATACAACTCAAATGAGGCATAGTGGGACGGGACGTTTCGCTTGGCTCACGATGCGGACTATGTCCTTGTGGGAATCAGGGGATTCCAACGGAAGCATAAGTTTGGAAGAACTTTTTCAACAACCGCAGACGATCTTTTCGGAGAGCCAACTACAATTGGAAGATATTGCATTTTTAATTTGTCGAGGAGGATGGCCTTTTGCCGTAAGTCGGCCACCGGAATATTCTCTTAATCAAGCAAGTGCCTATTTTGATGCTGTCGTTGATGTGGATATCAAAAGAGTAAACCACTCACTTCAAAACGGTTCGCGCGCCCGCAGAATTATGCGTTCATTGGCTCGACATCAAGGGACACAAGCTCCCGTAACTACCATCTGCAAAGACTCCAAAATGAATGATACAGAAGCACTTGCAGAAGAAACCGTTTCTCAATACATAGAGGCGTTACAGAAAATATTCGTAATAGAAGATGCGGGAACCTGGAATCCGAACTTGCGTTCCAAAACAGCCATTCGTACGAGTAATACGAGGTACTTTACTGACCCTTCCATCGCAGTCGCCGCATTGGGAATCGGGCCGCAAGATCTTTTGAATGACTTGAACACAATGGGGCTCTTGTTTGAGACATTGGCAATCCGTGACTTGCGTGTATATGCCGATTATTTAGATGGAAATATTTATCATTTCAGGGATAAAAACGGTTTGGAATGTGATGCCGTGGTGCATTTGCGAAATGGTCACTATGGATTGGTGGAAATAAAACTCGGAGGCGAAAAACTGATTGAAGAGGGGGCGGCCTCATTGGCAAAACTTGAAAGTAAAATCGACACCGACCGAATGTTCGCTCCGTCATTCAAAATGGTTTTAACCGCCGTGGGAAATATGGCCTATCGCCGACCAGACGGAATCTATGTTGTTCCCATCGGTTGTCTGAAAAATTAAATGATTTTAACACGTTCAATGACTTAATACCGAAGTCATACTGCAACGGAATGTTTTTGTGTAACCACTGAAATTGGAAGACTTTTCAAATGAACAATAGCAAATTGCTTTACGAAATCACCATTATCCGTCCGCTAATTATCTTTTTGTTAGTGGTTTATCACTGCTTGTGCATTTTCACGGGTGGATGGACGGTTCCCGCGGGTGTAGAATCAAACACTGTCTATTGGTGGTTGGGTAAGTTTATCAGCGGTTTCCGTATTGAGTGTATTGCCTTTGTGGGCGGCTATGTGATGGCGTACCAGTTCATTGAGCGCGGGAAAGACCAAAAATTTCTGCCGTTTGTTTGGAAAAAGATAAAGCGGTTGCTTTTCCCGTGCGTGCTTTTTGGTTTGGCCTATTGGATGCTTTTCCGATACAACGGCACTTGGAGCTGGAAGACAATGGGTTATCGTCTCATTGGCGGCATCGGTCATCTTTGGTTTTTGCCGATGCTGTTCTGGTGTTTCCTATTGATGTGGGCGGTGGCGCGGTGGCTGAAGCCCGAGCGCCGTCCGTGGTTGGCAGGCGCGTTGTTCGTAATACTGGCAGTTGTTTCGATGATACCGAATCCGAAGTTGCATTTCGGTATGAGTCAGGTGAATCACTTCCTGTTTTACTTTTTTGCCGGATACGTCTTGTGGTGCTATGCCCCGCGGATTTTGCCGAAGCTGAACCTTCGTTTCGTGGCGGGCATTCTCGTTGTCTTGTACGTGGGACTGCTGCTGCTGCGTCTGAAAGTGGCGATTCCTGCTCACTGGCCGGTGTGGTGCATTCGTTTGATGAGGTGGGGGACCGTCTGCTGCGGCATTGGTGCGCTCTATGGCATCGTAAAGGACTTCTTGCAACGCAAACCCGACTACGCGCCGAAACCGTGGCTGATGTGGAGCAACAGTGTCTGCTACGGAGTTTACGTTTTCCATATGTTTTTCCTGCAGTGGCTCTATTTCAGCAGTGCGCTCCCGTTGCTCGTCAATTCGTGGCTACTGCCCTGGGTGGCGTTCGTTGTCACGATGGCGGGCTCTCTTGCGGTGGCTGCCATCTTCAAGAAACTGAAAATCAATATTATATAATTCAAGTTTCGCAAGCTCATTCAGCGTACTGAAAATGAGCAAAATAAAAAAAAATGTGGCATAAGATATTGCATAATTAACTGAAAATCAGTATTTTTGTTGTGTCCAATAACAAAATCGCAATCGTTATGCCACACTGCAAAAATACTACAATTATCAATGAAATCGGAACTTTTTTTCAAAAAAACTGCGATAACGCTCAGTTGCAAGATTTTGCTCCCCCACCTTACAAACTTTACAAACTTTATGAACTTTATAAACTTTACGAACTTTACGAACTTTACAAACTAAAATCGTACTTTTGCGCCTTCAATAAAAAAACAAATATCACTATGCAACACTCTGTTAAAGAATGGTTTAACACAACCCGCCATTGGTCATTCCCTGTATCATTTATGCCCGTCATCGTCACAACGGCCTATCTTTCCACTACAAATGGACTCAATGCCATTCATTGGTGGTACGTACTGCTCGCCGTCGTTGGTGTCGTGCTGATTCACGCGGCCGGCAACCTACTCAGCGACGTCGGCGACTTCCGGTCCGGCGCTGACAGCGAAGAGGCATTTGCCGTTCCCAACTTGGTAAAGCACTTTTTTACCGAAAAAGAATATTTGACATTTAGCGGCATCCTTTTCACCATAGGAATCCTTATCGGATTGATTCTCACTTGGTTGTGTGGCAAAGAACTGCTTTTCATCGGAAGCGCCGGAATTTTGCTGACCTTCCTCTATACGCGAAGTAAAAACGTCTTTTTAAGCGACGCAACGATTTTTGCTGTCTTCGGCATCCTCATCATCTTAGGAACCTCCATCGTTGCCATCGGCAGCATCCAACCCGATGTTCTGCTTCTCAGTATCCCTGTCGGGCTCATCACGCTGTCGGTGCTTCACGCCAACAACACCGTCGACATCGCCACGGACAAAGCCGTCGGACTCCATACCATCGCTATGGCAATGGGCGAGAATGCCTCTGTGAAATGCTACATAGCCTACCAAACGATTCCTTTCGTTTTTGTCATTGCGGCCACACTTTTCGGGGCTCTCCCCTACCTCGCCCTCGTCTGCCTTTTGGGAATCATTCCCGCCATCGCCAACATAAAAAAAGCGCTGTCGTTTTATACGCAGGGTCGCGAAGCACTTTTCGGACTTGACGTCTGTTCGGCCAAACTCCAACTCGTTTTTTCCCTAACACTCGCCATCGGACTTTTCGTTTCAGCTCTTTTATAAAAAATGACTTACAGCATACGCAACAAGACGGAGAAACGTCTTTGTCTTTCCTTACTGGCGGCAGCCATCCTTTGGTTCTATATGTTCTCACCGTGGACGGCGGGGTACACGAACTTTTGGATTACGATGAGTTGTTCAGGACTCATTCTCAGTACTTTCGTATTTTTCTGGAGCAAAGACACCTTTGAAAACATCGCTAAAGGAATCACGTTCCGGCAGCTCATCGGCGGTTTTGCCATTGCGGCGCTGATGTGGGGCGTTTTCTGGATTGGAGACAAAATGTCTTCGTGGCTCTTCGACTTTGCCCGTCCGCAAGTCGATAACATCTATAATATGAAAGAAGGGCTACCTCTTTGGAGCATAGCCCTTTTACTCTGTTTCATCATCGGTCCAGCCGAAGAAATTTTCTGGCGAGGATACGCACAAAAAACATTAAATCAACTATTTACACCTTTTATTTCGTTTATTATCACGCTCCTTGTCTATACGTTCATCCACATCTGGTCCTTCAATTTTATGCTCATAATGGCGGCAATGGTAGCGGGTGCGGTGTGGGGATTTCTCTATTGGATTCGTCCGAACTGGCTGCCCGCACTTGTTCTGTCACACGCCATCTGGGACTGCTGCACATTCGTTGTTTTCCCTATATAGACAAAGCATCTTTTTCTTAAAAGAGCATTAAAATATCTGTAAACAAGTAATTTATAGCAATGGACGATGCGCGTTACGCCGTAGCTCTTTTTCTATTTCTAAAACACGTTTTTTGGTTTCCTCTGAAAAAAAAGCGTCAGCGACCAACTCTTTCACATAGGCAAGTCCCTGAGCAGACGGGTGGCAAAGATCGGCATCGTAATAGCGATAATCACGAAGGTCATCCATAAATATCTCATAAGAAGGGAAATAGAAGACATTCTCGTACTTGTTTTGCATTTCTTCAATAAAAAGATGCAAAATGGACTTGCTCAACTGGTTTTGATGGAACCCATCGCCAAGATGACGAACGGGACTTACCGTAAAAACCACTTTCAACTCGGGACGATTGCTTTTTCTCCATTCAAAAAAGGAGTGAAAAGCCGCAGTACACTGTTCGACGGAGGCGCGGCGTTTTTCAAATTCTGTCCCTGGAATCTTATGGCAGTTGGCCACAATCAATTCACGCTTTTTGTGAAAATAGTAATAGGCCGTCCCCAACGTGATAAAAAGCACATCAGTTTTACGAATAAAATCGCAACTATTTTTTACAGAAGAAGATATGGAATCTTCAAATAGATTTAAGAGGCACAGAACAAATTGTACA
>DCHI01000026.1:0-333 GCA_002314795.1 Bacteroidales bacterium UBA1756
AAGTAGGAGGTAGGAAGTAGGAGGTGGGGGCTCCACAGTTTGTGTCATATCACGGCCAGCCTCGGAGAGGCTGCATCTCAGTAACCCCGTACAAGGACGATAGTCCGCAGTGCGGGGCGAGCACGCGGCACTATAGGACGTGGCGGCGGAGCGTGTGAGGCCGTAGGGACGTCACATTGTGGCGTCCCGCACTACAGGACGGGGTGACGGAGCGTGTGGGGGGCGAGAGAGGCACGGAGCGTGGGACAGCGCGGCACGCGCGATAGGGAAGTGAAAGTCACCACGTCATCTGCCGCGCAAATGGCATTGCCGCGTGTAGTGGAGACGTTTTAT
>DCHI01000026.1:353-43958 GCA_002314795.1 Bacteroidales bacterium UBA1756
GTCTGTACGTTTGAAAGCCCGACGGCGACCAGCGGAGCCGGAACGCCCAAAATAATTGAGAATTAAGAATTGGGAAGTCACCCCTTTATCCCCTCCTTAAAAAAGGAGGGGAATGTTCAGCGAAGATAGTTCTTATTGTATATTATTTTTGTTTGTAAAAGATAAGTATTTGATAATAAGTATGATATGAAATAATAACGGGATAATCCCCTCCTATTCTACCTTTTTATTGCATCAGTAGTTTCTATTATCTATTAACTTGGACGGAATGCGGGGCCGTTCAGTCCTACCGCATCAATTCCGATACGATGAAATCACCGGCGGCACCATCTCCGTACAACGGGACGGAATAGTCCAATGAACTAACCATCATTTCCTGAACAGACGTCAAGATGCTGGTTTCAGACGTACCCGCCAGCCGGTTATAACCGCCCTCGACCAATTCCACCCACTCGGTTTCGTTGCGCAAGGTCACGCAGGGACGTTGAAAAAAGAAGGCCTCTTTTTGCACGCCACCACTGTCTGTCATCACCAACGAGCAGTTCTGTAACAACCAGATCATTTCGAAGTAGCCGACCGGTTCAATGAAACGGATGGGGGAACTCGAAAAGTCGTAGCCGAGTGCGTCCAATTTCCCCTTGGTGCGGGGATGAAGCGGAAGTACGACAGCCGTTATTTCACGCGCCACCGTTTCCAAAGCCGAAACAATGGATTTCAAGATGGCCGGATCGTCGGTGTTTTCGGCACGATGGAGCGTGCACAAGACGAACTTTTCCGGCAATTCCGCCTTCGGACGACAAGCGCTCGCCGCATAGAAACGAGCGGCGTCATACATCACGTCACCGGTTCTGACAACGGTGGCATCAATATGGTCAAAACCTTCCCTTTTCAAATTGTTGATAGCGGTTTGTGTGGGACAGAACAAAATATCGCTGATTCGGTCCGTCAGAATGCGGTTGACCTCCTCGGGCATTCGCATATTGAAAGAACGGAGTCCGGCCTCCACGTGCGCCAGACGCAGGTTCAGTTTGCGGGCAGCCAACGCACCCGCCAACGTTGAATCGGTATCACCATAAACGAGAACCATCTCCGGACGTTCGTCAAGCATCACGCTTTCAATCTGTTCCATCATCCGCCCCGTCATTGCGCCGTGCGGAAGCCCGCAAACGCCCAAGTTGTACTTGGGTTTCGGGATGCTCATTTCCTCGAAAAAGATATCGGACATATTGCCATCATAATGCTGGCCCGTATGCACGATGACCTCCTCGACGCGCCCGTCACGAGCGAAGGCGCGACTTACGACAGCGGCCTTCACAAACTGAGGACGCGCTCCGATAATTGTCAAACATTTCATATTACCGACTCGATTTTTCATAAAATGGCTTCTTTTTGCATACCAAGAAATCCCAAACACCTATCCAATAACCACTTCCATAACTGATATGCAAGACTAAAAAAGCCCATACAACAGCAAAAGTGTCACGAAGAGAACCTTTGAATTTGGATGCAAAAGATAAAGCAGCCAACAGATAGCACAGCAGAACAACTCCATAAATTGCTGCAATCCAACGTACTAAAACAGAAAGCAGAAGTCCCACAACCAAAAAAGCAACAAAAAAGAAAGGAACCAACTGACGAACCGTGGTAATCATTTTATGCTTTTGATTGACAAACACTTTCCAGTATCCATATTGAAAATATTGTCTAAAAAGCTTTTGGTAAGAAGAACGAACAACATAATAGGAACGGATAGACGGATCCAAAAGGATTTTATATCCCGCTTTTTTCAGACGGAAATTAAATTCATCATCTTGGTTTCTTGTCAGCGATTCATCAAAATAGCCCACTTTTTCAAAAACTTCCCGCTTGTAACTTCCGAAGGCGACGGTATCTACAAAGCCCGCCTTGCTTCCCGTACGAAAATAGGCATTTCCCACGCCAAAAGATTGTGACATAGCAAAACCGATGATTTTGGAAAGGTGATTTTCATAACTGTTCTCCAATAATCCACCGGCGCAGCCCACCTCTTCAGACGAAAAAAGTGCCTCACAATTTCTGTCAATAAAGTCAGGAGCCACCGTACTGTGAGCGCCAAGAATGATAGAAACGTCACTTTGCACCTCCTTGATTCCAAGGTTGAGCGCGTACGGAGTCGTGCGGTGCTCATTCTTTAGCAACTTAATGTATGGAAATCTCTCCGAATACTCTAAAACGATGTTGGGCGTTTCATCGCTGCTCATTCCATCACATACACAAATCGTTAGCAAATCCTTTGGGTACGAAGTAGCAATCAAAGAATCCAAACAAGCTCCAATGTACGCGGCCTCGTCACGGCACGGAATTACAACATTAACTGTTTTCATCATCACTTCTATTAATACCTATTTTATTTCTTTTATTCGTTCATAAATCCCGATGAATTTTTCTCGGTTCGCCGCTTTCGTGGCATTCTTGTTGACAATCATTTTTACAATAAAAAATCAAAAAAGCTCGCCCGACCATAACAGATGAAGAAAATCGTGAATATAATAAAGTTCAATGTCATCGATTTTTCGGGTGAATTTATCCAATGAAACGGTGAGCAGACGGAAATGAGGATGCTCTTCCTTAAATGCTTTCAGATTTTTAATGTGCTTATTTTGAATATCTTCAGTGGATTTTATTTCAATAGCGAGTCGGTCTCCCACAATAGCATCCACCTCCAAACCGGTATTGGTGCGCCAGTATGACAATTTTTCTTCCTTGCGGTTGTAACGGATGTACGCCATCAATTCCTGCATTACAAAGTGCTCAAAGGCGTGGCCATATTCGGGTGTGCCTCTGACGACTTCCTTTCGATGCATTAAATAGTTAACTAAGCCAATGTCAAACAATTACTCTTTGATACACAATAAATTATATTTATTTTAAAGAAAGTTACTTACAGATTTACATTACAAATCGGAAGTACAACTTCCTTTTTACATTGAAAATCGGCTGCAAAAGTACAATTATTTTATAAAAAACTCTTTGCAATCTCACAAATAATACTACAGGATTATCCTCATTTTTCTTTTATTCGTTCATAAATCCCGATGAATTTTTCTCGGTTCGCCGCTTTCGTGGCATTCTTGTTGACAATTTCCCGATTCATCTCGCGGGCAGTCGTTTCAGAAACAGACAAGGCATCGGAGATGAAATCGCTTTCTATATCACTAACAATCAGTCCGTTGATACCATCCTGAATCCATTCCCGATTAGCGGGAAGGTCTGAAACGACAGGAATGCAACCGGCACTCATTGCCTCCAACAGACTGATGGCCGTCGCGTCGCTTTCGGGAATGGAAATCCAAAATTTGGCAATGGAGTAGTAATACGCATTTTGAGCTTTTTCCACCCAACCGACAAATTGCACCTTTTCATCAATTTTTAAATCGTGAGCCAACTTTTTCAGATTTTCCGTCTCGCTGCCGATGGCCGCTACTACCAGTTTCCAGTCCGAATGATTTTGTAAGAACTTACTGAAAGCCAATAATATAGAATCATTTCGGTATAATTTCTCGTGCAGACGGTTCGTATAGATGACGTTCTGTTTTTGAGCACTTGTTTCTGGAACATCAATGCCGAAGTTGGCAATGGTAATGTCCAATTTTTTGCCCGCTACCAATTCCATTTCTCGTGCCATATAGGTCGAATCGGACGTGAGAAATGTCGCTTTTCTCAACACGAAACGCACAATCTGACGGAACAGCCAATTTTGCTTCGGAATCAGCAGAATGTCACTTCCCCAAGCGGTGGCAACCATCGGTATTTTGGAAGAAAGATTGCACAAAGCAGCAAAAAACAGCGCTTTATTGATTTGCTGACCGTGAATGACATTCGGACGAAAGTCGCGGATGATGCGGCGCGTTTCGCAAAGGGCTTTCCACATTTTTTGCGGACGGGGGGAATAGTCCAAAACCTTGAGCGGCAACTTTTCACAAGGCCCCGAAGCAGTGTCCACTACGACTAAAATTTCTGAAAAATAATCTTTGATAAGATTATAAAAATTATAGGTATGAATGGAATTATTTCCAAAAAGCAGCAACTTTTCCTTCATTATTGAGCGTTTTGTAACAACTTTGAATAAATGGCCGTCATCGTGTCCACGTTCTTTTCCCAATCATAAAGGGAAAGAGCTCGTTGCCGTCCATTGGCGCCCATCTCCGAACGCAAACTGCGGTGGTCGATAAAACGCTGGATGGCTTCGGACGCGGCTTTCGGATTCTGTTTGGGAACGATGAAGCCGGTTTTTCCGCCCTCTATCACCTCCTTGAATCCATCGGCGTCGGAAGCGACAACCGGGCAGCCGCAAGCCATCGCTTCGACGGCAACCACACCGAAACTCTCTTTCAATGAGAGGTTTACAGCAACATCAAACCGGTTGTAATAAGTCGGCAATTCCTCATTGGGAACCTTTCCGACAAAAGTCACGCGGTCGCGCAAGTCCAAATCGGAAACCAACTGCTCCAAGGCCGCCTTCTGAGAACCCACGCCCACAATTTGCAAAACCAACGGAACTTCCGGATTGTTGTCAACGGTGATTTTAAACGCATTAATCAGTGTATCAATCCCATAGATTGGCTCTAACGATTTCACCGTCCCCACGACGAAGGGTTCCTGTTCGTTCCTTTCTGAAACATTCGGAGCAAAGCGGTGAACATCAACACCAAAAGGCGTGATTAAGATTTCTTTGGACGTATATTTGGCCGTTTCTCGTGCCATAGCCGCACTGGTAGATAGGATGCAGTCGGTGCGGCGCAGTTTGTACTTCAGCGAAAGCTGGGATAATCTTGACAACGTTTTTTCTCCGTAAACATCGCTCCCCCAGACAGATAAGACGAGAGGATGAAAACCGGACGCCACGCCCAACGAGCCATAATCCACCACATAATGCGCGTGCATTAAATCGGGTTGGAAACTTTTCACCAGCTGTTTGACTTGCTTCACCACACTGAAAAACTCCATTCGTTGCATCAACGCGTGAAAAAAAGAGTCGGTCACATAGCGATAGTGATAATGCACCAATTTCACATTTTTCAATGGGGAATAGAACGGGTCATCGTCGGTGTTCAAACTGAAAAGACAGATGTCGTACCCCCTTTCCGACAACGACTTAACCCACCTTTTGGTGTGAATACTTGCAGCATTGGACAACATCAGTATTTTCATCTTTTCAGAATTAAAGGTGGTAAAATTCGTTGATTATCTGCTCATTCAAACGCATTACTTGTTCGCGGCGATGATGTTGTTTTATCACCTCCTCATTCATCACCCAAACATCGCCATTTTTCCAATGCTGATACAGCGTTTCAATGCCTTTTTTAATTGATGTAATATTGTCAAAATCAGCAATATAACCAGCATTGCATTCTTGGATGAGTTCGGCGGCGACATCTTCCGGATCTACTACTGCAAGAATGGGTTTGTGGAGGCCCAAGTATTCAAACAGTTTACCGGAATAGACTCCTTTTCGTTCTGTTTTCGGTAAAATCAGCAGAAGGCCATCCGAGGTTCTCATCCGCTCAATCGCGTCGGAATGCGGAATACGGGCAAAAGTCTCTACCACGCCCGAAAGCTCGCGAGGAACCACGACCGTATGTCCAACGCCTATAAGGTCAACTTTGACTTTCGCTTCCGGATTATCGGCCAAGAAAAGCTGCAACCCACTGAAAAACGTGTCGGGCTTGATTTTACCATAAAATGTTCCTACAAAAGAGAGTGTAAATCTTTCATTTTCAGAATCATCATCCTTTATTTCAAAATCATAACCATTACGAATTTCTAAAAAAGCAGGTTTTGGAGAAGGAATCTTGTTCTGAAAATCTTCTAAGATGGGTTTGGAAACCGTGGTGAGCATATCGGCACACGACAGCATCTGAAGTTCGGCATCGGCATATAGCTTACGCAAACTCCTTATCACGGAAGGATTTGAGGAGATTTCGTCACGGCAGTCGGCCACCCAATGGAACTGAAATCCGCGCTTTTTCAAGGCGATGGCTACCAAATGCGGTTCGATGGGTTCGTAACTGGTAATCACCGTGGTTGTTTCTCCGTACTTTTTCAGCAGTTGTGCCACTTTTTCCTCCGCACGTTTCTGCCAATCACGGAACTCCCTTTTTACAAAAAGCGAGAGGATGATGTTATACAAGGCCTTCATTTTATGAAAAACGTACGGAACGGGCTTGTCAAATCTTGCCCGACGAAACAGCACGTTATTCGGCAAACGATGTACAGTAACTCCCGCCAAATCAACATCTTTCTCTAATTTTTCATCGCAAGACAACGTAACGACATCTACATCAAACACCGTTTTGTCGATATATTTTGCAAAAGCCAGCATACGGTTAACGGCCACGGAATGCCGCGGCGGATACCACGTGGTTACCAAAATCAGATGATGTTTTTCAGAAATATTCATCGTGACAATACCATTTTCTTTAAATCAATCAAAAACTTGCGGTCGGTCAGCCAGTACAACAGAATGACGAGAACGCCAAAGAGAGCGGCATCACCCATTTGGAAATAGAGATTGTTGGAAATGCGAGCTAAGAACCAAACGGGAACGGCTGCGACCAACGCCACCGCAAAAGCCAATGAGCACGATTTTACGTAGTCTTTCAATTTGATGAAGGAGAGCGGATAGACCATCATCCGCCAATAAAGGAAGAGGAAGCAGAAAGCGATGGCGGTTTGCGAGAATGCGACGGCGTAGATGCTGAATTGTCCCGCAATCAAAATGACGAGCGTCATAATCACAATGCGGACGATGGTCCAGAAGAAGCCCAGGTCGGTTCTTCCTTTGGCCACCATCAAAATACCGGCGGGGTTGCCGACGGAGTTGAACATTCCCCAAAACGAAAGGATTTTCAGGAAGATGGCCACGCCCATCTTTTCACTGCCGTACAACAAATAGACCAACGGGTCGGCAAAGAGGAAGAATCCGAAAAAGATTGGGAAATTGAAAAGGGAAAGGATTTTCAACACTTTCAGATAATTCTCCTGAATCATTGGCAAATCATTCTGGAATTTGGCGAAAGCAGGCGTCGCCACGTTGGTAATGATGGGATTGATAATCTGTATCGGCTTCATTACCAATTCTTTTGCCAAATTATAGAGACCTAAAAGTTCCATTCCGAAAAAACGCCCGATGAGGAAAACGTCCATTTTGTTGGAAAGATAATCCAATACTTGAGAGCCCACTTGATAGCCACCAATTTTCAGTAAATCAATGATTTCTTTAAAATTGAAATAGAAGGATATGGGAAATTTTCTAATTCCTGAAAAGAAGTAAATTCCTTGAGTAATAATAGATTGAATCAAATAACCATACACCAAACTATAGACGCCAAAGTTATTCAAGGCCAGCACCACCGTAAGAATGGTGCCTATGGCCAAGGCACTCATATCAACGAGCGCGATGAATTTAAACTCTAACTCTTTCGTTTTGAAAGTGTAAAACATTTTTCCGAACGTATTGATAATGAGCTGCAAACCCATTAACGGAATCACCGAAAGGAGAATTTTTTCGCCATAAAACGAGGCAAAGAGCGGTGATGTTGCGGCCAATATTCCATAAAGGAGCACACTCAGAATCAGGTTGATCCAAAAAACGGAGGAGTACTGTTTTCTCGTAATTTCCTGTTTGTGAATCAGACCCACCGCAAACCCCAAGTCGGCAAAAATTTCGGTAAAGCCCAACACCATCAGCACGATGGCGATAATACCGAAATCGTGCTTGGAAAGGAGACGGGCTAAAATCACGAGTTTCAGAATCTGTATCGAGGAATTGGCAATTTTCGACACAGTCATCCATTTGGCTCCGGAAATCGTTTTCTCCCTCAACTGCATACGGACGGACATTTAGGTTGGGGAACATTTTCTGAAAGTCCGGCGTAACCAGCCATAGCGCAGAAAAACAGGTATTGAGCGCCGATGTCACCAGAACTGCTGGGGGCAAAAAGGAGGATTGCGTACAAGGGAATCATCACCCAAAATTCGTTTCGCCCGTGATTGACAGCTATTTTTCGCATCAAATATGCCAAAAGACAAAGGTAACCGACAAAAAACGGAAGGCCTGAAGTAATCAGAAACTCTAACAAATAGGAGTGCGTATTGACGATATGTCCAAAAAGATTGTAATTGTCAAAACTTGAAAAAAAGTTTTTTGGGCCATTCAGTCCGAACCCCAATCCGTAAGAATCGAACACTGAAACGAAGGAGTAAAGGTACAGATTTTGACGAATGGAAATCGAATGGTCGGCGAAAAAGGCCACAATGACGAGGCCCGCCACGAAAGCGACCGCCGCGGATGTGATGAAAAAAACTTTGTGTCTTATGACGAACTTTCGTTGCAAAAACAGACAGAACAAAGCAACCGCAACGAGTGCCGTCCGACAGCGAGTCAGGCACAAGCAACCCACGCAGAGTGCCACGAACAGAAAATCCATTCCCCGTTTTCTGTTTTCCAATAGATTCACCCGATAGGACATTATGAAACAGAAAGCAAGCGCTACAATAACTGCAAAATCATTCGTATTGTAAAAAAATCCGGTCGGGTAGTTCTTATTATCTGCCTCAATAACAAACTTATTGTCAGTTAGATGCATATTAGACATCGGGAGATGCCAGCCCGTAGTCATTTCAATCGATGCCAAGACGAAAGAGACGAATAGAAAAAGGGCACACACGAGATAAAAAAAGCGGAGGGCGTCGCGTGGAGCCGAACAAAACAGCCACAAAGCAGCGACAACTAACAACAGGATAAACAAGAAATTAACGACCAATGAGAGGGTAACGTCTCCTTCGCAAATAAGCGTAAGTAGCAATGTATAAATGATATAGGCGAAATAGAACAGCGTTACGGCATAGAAGTTCGACCCCAATTCCTTTCTTTTTGAAAAAAAAAGGACCGTGAATGTCAATAGAACTCCTAAACGTAGAAAAGTGAGTTGAGGCAACCACAGAAACGTATTCGTAAATGCTCCGAGGCATAGAATCGCAAAAGCAATTTTCTGGTACAGACTCAACTCTTTCATTACGATTGGCGTGCATTTTTTTTCATACGGTTTCGAAGCTCATCAAACAGACAC
Source organism: Bacteroidales bacterium UBA1756 (assembly GCA_002314795.1). Taxonomy (GTDB): domain Bacteria; phylum Bacteroidota; class Bacteroidia; order Bacteroidales; family WCHB1-69; genus UBA1756. Next base: position 9,464 of record DCHI01000026.1, read on the forward strand.
ACTCCGAAGAATGAAAGGAAGACGGAAATCCAGAATACGAGTACACTGATTTTCAGTACGTTTGGCGGATATACGGGCTCGGCTGCACTCATTGGCACAGAGAGAGTATCGAACAAGTAATAGGTAGAAGAATCTCCGTTGCAATAGTGGGCGGAATCTTGGATGAAATCATCACAATGGTGGTAATAATCCCAGGGAATCATTTCACACAAATTGGAATCTCGTGTTAAATAAACATCTTGAAGGCATTTTCCGGCGAAATTCAATTGTTGCAGAAGCCGAGTCGCTACCGAATCTGCCATTGCGGGACTTTCAGCACGCACCGCGATAGTAAGCGTGTGACGCGGCGTCTCATAAATGGTGATGCGACGGTCGTAATTGTTTAACGTGAGGGACGGGCAACCGCCTTCTTCAATCAGGAGCTGCCGAAACTGCCGGCTTTTGCAAATGCGACGAACGCTATAGCAGGGATTAAGTGGCAGCATATCCACTTTTTTGTGCATCACGAGAGGATAAATCTCTGCCGTTGACTCATATAGAGGAGTTGATAACTTGCAAAAGGCGACGGCCACTAATACAGGGACGGCCACCAAAGCGAGCAGAACCCACTTGTATTTTAAAAAAATCCTCCAAAAATATTGGTAATAGCGCATAGGCGGGAAGACGTTAACGTTTTGAGAGTGTCAGGCGTCCCACCGTGCGGCCTTGGTTCAGATTGGAGACCACGTGAACACGTCCAATGAGTGTGTCGTGTTCGTCGTGACTGTGGCCGCCAATGATGAGGTCGATGTCCTGCACCTTGCGGGCGAGCAGCGTATCGCACATTGGACGGTCGGGCGTTGTATCATCCGGGCCAAAGCCTAAATGCGAGAGGCAAACGATTTTGTCACAGCCCTGTTTTTTCAGTGTGGAAACAACTTTCTGCGCTGACTCCACCGCGTCCAAGTACTGGATGGTATCCATCAGATTCTTGCTGCCGGCCAAGCCATCCAACTGGATGACGACACCGAACACGCCGACTTTCATTCCGTCGCGTTTGATGACGACGTACGGTTTCACCTGACGGGCCAACTGCGGATTCTTGAAAACGTAGTTGCAGCACACGACCGGAAAATCAGCCGTTTTCAATCGGTCGGCGAGGTTTTGTGCGCCGGCATCAAATTCGTGATTTCCCAACGTGGCCGCATCGTACCCCATTTTATTCATAAACTGGATTTCCGGATAACCCTGGAACAAGTTGTAATAAGGTGTTCCTTGCGAAAAATCACCGGCGTCGAAAAGGAAAACCGTCGGATTTTCCTCACGCACTTGCTGAACGTATTCCATTCGGCGAAGGATCCCGCCTCGGAACGTTCCGTTCTTCTCCTTGTATGGTTCCAACTGGCTATGCGTGTCGTTGGTATGCAAAATGACGACGGTGTCCGGCAACGACTTTTGGCAACCGATAAACAGCACCATCGCCAAAAGGGACAAAATAAGAATATGGGGGTTCTTCATTTTTTTAAAGATTGGTGAATTACAATTTTGAAGCAATCGTGCCCACAAGTTCGTCGATGGAAACGCGGTATTGAGCCATCGTATCGCGTTCGCGGATGGTGACGGTATTGTCTTCAAGTGTCTGGTTATCAACCGTAACGCAGAAAGGAGTACCGATGGCATCCTGACGACGGTAGCGGCGGCCGATGGCGTCTTTTTCATCATACTGGCAATAGAAACGGCGTTTCAGAACGTCCATAATTTCGCGGGCCTTTTCGGGCATTCCGTCTTTTTTCACCAAAGGAAGAACGGCCACCTTGACGGGAGCGAGCATAGCGGGCAAGCGAAGGACGACGCGCGTAGAACCGTCCTCCAACTGCTCTTCGCAGTAGGCGTTGCTGAAAACGGCGAGGAACATACGGTCCACACCGATGGAAGTTTCAACGACGTACGGAACGTAACTTTCGTTGGTTTCGGGATCGAAGTAGCGCAATTTCTTGCCGGAGAATTCCTCGTGGCGGCTGAGGTCGTAATTGGTGCGGGAGTGGATACCTTCCAATTCCTTGAAACCGAAGGGGAATTTGAACTCGATGTCCGTAGCGGCATTGGCGTAATGGGCCAATTTTTCGTGATCGTGGAAACGATAGTTGTCGGCGGGAATGCCGAGTGACTTGTGCCATTCAATACGTTCTTTCTTCCAATACTCGAACCATTTGAGTTCTTCACCCGGGCGGACGAAGAACTGCATTTCCATCTGTTCAAATTCGCGCATACGGAAGATGAACTGGCGGGCCACGATTTCATTACGGAAGGCCTTGCCAATCTGAGCGATACCGAAAGGAAGTTTCATACGGCCCGTTTTCTGCACATTGAGGAAGTTGACGAAAATGCCCTGAGCGGTTTCGGGACGGAGGTAGATGGTGTCGGCGCCTTCGGCTACGGAACCCATCTGGGTTGAGAACATCAGGTTGAACTGACGGACGTCGGTCCAGTTGCGTGTGCCGGAGATGGGGCAAGCGATTTCGAGGTCGAGGATGAGTTGCTTCAAGCCCGCGAGGTCGTTGTTCTGCATCAGTTCGGCATATTTTGCGGTGATTTCATCAATTTTCTTCTGATGTTCGACCACGCGCGGGTTAGTTTGACGGAAGAGCGTTTCATCAAAATTCTCAAAACGTTTTTTCGCCTTTTCAACTTCCTTATTGATCTTGTCTTCAATCTTTTGGATATGGTCTTCAATCAAGACATCGGCACGATAACGTTTTTTAGAATCCTTGTTATCGATGAGCGGGTCGTTGAATGCGTCCACGTGACCGGAAGCCTTCCAGATGGTGGGGTGCATAAAGATGGCGCTATCGATGCCCACGATATTTTCGTGATACTGCACCATTGCCCGCCACCAGTACTGTTTGATGTTGTTCTTCAATTCAACACCGTACTGACCGTAATCGTAAACGGCGCTCAAACCGTCATAGATTTCGCTGGAGGGAAAAATGAAACCGTATTCTTTTGCGTGTGAGATAATTGACTTAAAAAGATCTTCGTTATTTGCCATAATTTTATTTTTCTAAATTGTTTTACAAAACGGCGGCAAAGATACAACTTTTCAATGGGAAAATGGGGGGGCAATATGAACATAAACAAGACGTTTCATAAAACGTCACCAAATATCACCACATTCCAACCTGAAACCCCAAAAACAAGTAGCGACGTCATAATATGGCGTCGCTACAATAGAGACAAATGACGTCACAATCTCACGTCGCTACTTCATTAATTCTGCAAAATATTTGTAGAAATAGGGAATGGTTTCAATTCCTTTGAAGAAATGTTCCAGCTTGTAATTTTCATTGGGGGAGTGGATGGCATCTTCGCCGAGACCAAAACCCATAAGGATGGATTTGGTGCCGAGGATACGTTCAAAACCGGAAATAATCGGAATACTTCCACCGCTGCGCGTAGGGATGGGACGTTTGCCGAAAGTCGTTTCGTATGCCTTTTCAGCTGCTTTGTACGCTGGCATATCGATGGGAGAAACGTACGCCTCTCCGCCGTGACTCGGAGTTACTTTCACCGTTACACCTGCGGGAGCGATGCTTTCAAAATGCTTTTGGAACAGCTCCGTAATCTTGTGGGAATCCTGGTTGGGAACCAAACGCATAGAAACTTTGGCGCTGGCCTTGGACGGGAGAACCGTCTTGGAACCTTCGCCGGTGTAGCCGCCCCAAATGCCGCACAAGTCCAACGTAGGACGAATGCCGGTACGTTCAATGGTGGAATAGCCCTCTTCTCCGTGTACCTCTTTGATATCCAATGCTTTCTTGTATTCTTCCAAATTGAAAGGCGCCTTGGCCATCAATGCACGTTCTTCGTCAGAAAGCACCAAAACATCATCATAAAAATGAGGAATGGTGATTTCGTTCTTTTCATTCTGCAAGGAAGCAATCATCTGGCAAAGAATATTGATGGGGTTGGCGACTGCGCCTCCGAAAATGCCGGAGTGGAGGTCCTTGTTCGGGCCGGTCACTTCGACTTCCAGATAGCTCAAACCGCGCAAGCCGGTTGTAATGGACGGAGTGTCGGTGGCAATCATACCGGTGTCGGAAACCAAAATGATGTCGGCTTTCAGCATCTCCTTGTTTTTTTCGCAAAAACCGTACAAACTGCCGCTGCCGATTTCTTCTTCCCCTTCCAACATAAACTTCACGTTGCATTTCAGCTGACCGCTTTTCAGCATATACTCGAAAGCTTTCGCGTGCATAAAGGACTGACCTTTGTCGTCATCGGCACCGCGGGCCCAGATGCGACCGTCGCGGACAACCGGTTCAAAAGGTTGGGTGTTCCACAATTCAATCGGGTCAACGGGCATCACGTCGTAATGGCCATAAACCAAGACGGTCGGATAATCGGGTGAAAGGATTTTTTCTCCATAAACCACAGGATTTCCTTCGGTGGGCATCACCTCGCAGCGGTCGGCGCCGGCTGCTAAAATCAATTCCTTCCAGCGTTCGGCGCAGCGTATCATATCGGGTTTGTGTTCTTCCTGCGAACTAATCGAAGGAATGCGGATCAAACTGAAAAGTTCTTCCAAAAAGCGCTCTTTATTGGCTTCGATGTAATTTTTTAAATCTTCCATATTATTTTGATTTGTAATTATTTAACTGTCTTTTTATTGTCAGAAGCAATCTTTTTATTTTGAAGCACTTCCAATCTTAATTCATCCACTAAATATAAATCGCTACGACAATGCAAATCAGCGACTTTGTCTTCTAAAAGTTGATGCGTAGTTGAATGATAGAACAATCTCATTGCTTCGTAATAGGATGTTCCAAATTGTTCAGCATACGCTTTAATAATCCGGGCGTATTTCATTTGTCTTAATACCGCAATACCATCCATATCATTGAATATCAGATTTAATAAAAGTAAGACTTTGATTCAATAGCAATTGATTTATGAAACAAATTTGTTGATTAGGTTGTTCGTATTTCAATTTTTCCAGTGCTATCTCCTTGCTCATATATCCTGCGAAATAAGCATCGATAGTAGCAAAAATCTTATCATTTGCTACACCTCCCATAATGACATCATATTGCTTGTATATATCATTCCCTTTTCTGCATTCCGCAACAAAATCCAACTTCTCTCTTGAGAATTGAATATCAGGATGTTCGATAATGCAATAGGAACCGTGATAAACAATCATAATACGATTCCTTTCGTTTTCATAAAGTCTATGATGTCATCAACAATATACTCCTGACTTTGCGTATGTAAAATATCATATAGGTCGAAAATATAATCTTTGAAAATGTTATTATTCTCTAACATATCAAACATTTTCTCCTCGCGTATGCACAATCGTTCGGCCAAAGCTCCCGTACAAAAAACAGCAAATCGCATTTGGTCTGCTGAGATATCGAAATACGGCTTTTCAATCATAAAATAAATTTTTGATTCGCAAAGGTACAGTAAAATATGTTAATGGAGGCCATTTCTTAAACAAAATGCTTAAAATCTCACGCATATCGTGTTCGGTAGCAGGTTGCCGACGGGTTTTGCATAACTGTACGCAAAAATTTTGAGGGAGGAAAGTCCGGGCTTCTTTCGCATAAATGAACGTGCGAAGAAGCGGTTCATCCGTGCATCATTATTAACATAATAAAATTCAAAACCTTTGTTGGACGGCAGATTGCCCTTGGTGAACTGATAATGCTGGTTGCCCGCCAGAACCTTGTTCGCCATCACATCGTCAAGATAGGATCTGACCATTGCAAACGACTCCGTGAAAATGTAATAGCCACCATAATAAAACACATAATTCGTTGAAAAATCCTGTTTCATTTGGGGATAAAAAGCAGCAAGATTGGTGGCGCGACAAAGATGCACCGGGACATTCTTGTATGAGGATTCGCCTGCCGGTGCAGACGTAAAGTACGCTGTTTCAACCGCATCCGTCAATGTGTCAGCAGGAACCATCAGATAATGGGAGCGGGACGTATCGCCGTCAACAGCAAAGCAGACGACCTCTTTCATCGGCAAGGATACGGGTGAGGACGCAGCCGTGTCTCCTTCGGACGCAGCCAACGTGTAACTCTGCGGCAACGAATTGCAGACGTAATAGCTGATACCCGACGGAATGGCGTTTTCCGGTACCGAACAAGCGGCCTCCGAGGCAGCATACTGACAGAACACCGAGCCGTCTTTCACGGTGCTGTACCCCGACAGAAGCATCTCCTTTTCGGAAAAACGGACCAAATACGCGGACCAGTCTGCCAATTCAGCAACATAATTCCATTGGGACAAATAGACCGAATCCAACTTGGCAGCTTGCATATCCACAAATTGCCGATGGTTGATAATCAGCCAGTTCTGCTTGTCGTTCTTATGAATAACGGAAGCCAAATCGTTGAACGACTTGCAGGAAGTAAGGCATTGCGGCCCGGCCAACTGATGAATGGAGCGCTGCAAAAGTGGCATCGTTTCGGCGGCAACGAAAATGCCGTTGAGATATACGATTTTAAATTCGTGAAAATGAGTAGCTGCCGTATAAATCTTATGCGTTTCAAAAGTTGAATAGTCTTCCTTGTTGATTTTCAAATCTTTAATAATTCTATCAAAAGAAGATTTCTGCATATAGGCGGCAAAAAGAAGTTCTGCCCCTTCCTCCCCATTCAGTCCGGCAATGACGATGTCGGTGCGCTCCTGTTTTTGCGAAGATGCCATATCGGCGAAATACTCGAAACCAGCTAATGCGTCTAAAGAAAAGACCTCGTTGAGATTATCTTTGCAAGAACTTATAGACTTGGCAAACAAGGCGTTATCGTTCACTTGAAAAACGAAAGCGGCATCGGACGGCACGACGGACATCAACTCGGCTGTCGTTCTTTTTAAATAATAGGTGTAAGCAAAAATTCCACCCACGACTAATAAAACAGCGAGTAGGAGGGAAACGACAACGATTCCCTTACGTCCTCCCTTTTTCTTTTTTTCTTCCATTTTGATGATTTTGATAAAACGGCGGCAAAGGTACGAATAGGAATTGAATTTTTTTTACAGATGAAAATTCATTATTTCCAAAAAAGTTTCAAAATGCTGCTGCTGTTGCAGTCTATCTGGAAAGATATTGTGCCACAATAAGATAAAGTCTCCTTCAACCGCTGCACACGTCCGTTGCAGTGCCCGTATCTTTCGAACCATTTCACCTCGCCCCATCGCTTGATATTGGAAAAAAGTCCCGTCCATCGCAATGAGCGGGTGCTCCGTTATCTTTGTCGGACAGTCGTTGGCCACATCGTAAAGTGCGTACGGATGACACGTCCCGCACCGGAACCCTTCTCGTTCTGCATAGCCGAGTGTGTAATCGTCTGTTAGGCCGGCGGCTTGCCAGATTCCTGGTGTCACTTTCCGATTAAAACGGAGGTAGTGCTGTCGGCCCGCTGTGATGGGGTGCTCCGTGACAGTCTCCAAGTAAATCTTCTCTTTCGTCATCCGACTTTGGCTCGTTGGACTGTCGTAACTGCCGTGCAGCCCGATTTGGCCCCCTTTCCCTTCAATGGTGCGGATGAGGTGGGCGGCCTGCGTCCCGAAAATGTCGTAACTGAAATCCGAGTCCGTTTTTCTTAACGCTTTGAAAAAAAAGAGAGAGTCCCATCCGGCGGCAAGGTCTTGTTCCAACATTTGTTCCGCCGCTTTGACGTAAGGGTCTGTTAATTCGTCTCGGTGACACTGTCTTAACTGCTGAAGTGATTTGTGAAACAACTTCCGGTCGTGATGTTTGAAAAGGTCGGCAGCTAAGGTTCGGATATTTGCGGTGCCATTTCCGAACCGGCTGATGATGTCGATATCGTGCGTGCTGATGTTCCGTGGCTTTCTCGGCGTGACTTGCAGTTGCGGAAAGCTTGCGGAAACCCAACTTCGGATGAGCAGGGCGTAAACATCCACGATGGGAACGTCAATGAAGTTGTATTTGGCTGCGAGACTATTGGTGAAAAGGTAGCGTCCGTGCGCGTCCCGTTGTGCTGTGTCCCAGTCTTCCTCGATGCGGGAAAGCAGTACAAACGGCATCGTGACCAAGTCGTGATGAAACTGAACGGTATTTTCACTAATGGAAAAGTTTCCTTCTTGTTGAATGCATCGATACGCCGGTACTTCGATTCCTATGGCCGTTGTCAGCGAGTCCATTGTGAGAGTCCCTTTCATCAGATTGCGAAAGGGCTCAATTCCCATTAGTGGAAATAGAATGGAGATTCCGTTGATGTGGGCGGCAATTCCTTCTTCGGCGAGTTCCATCGTCGGAGTGTAGTCCGGGAAAGCCACCTGGAGTAGGTGTCCGATGGTGTATTGTACGGCGTTGCGTGTGGGCATATTAGTCCTCTCTGACAATGACAGCACCTAAGTCGTTGAGGCGTTTGACGATGTCCTGGTAACCTCTGTCAATCTGTTCGCAGTTGTTGATACGGCTGTTCCCTTCTGCCGAAAGGGCGGCAATCAGTAGGGAGACACCGGCGCGTATGTCGGGGGATTGCATCGTGGTGCCACGAAGTTTGTATTTGTGGTTCAGTCCGATGACCGTGGCCCGATGCGGATCGCACAGAATGATTTGTGCGCCCATTGATTTCAACGTATCTACAAAAAACAGACGGCTTTCAAACATTTTCTGGTGAATGAGCACGCTTCCTTTGGCCTGAATCGCCGTGACGAGCGCGATACTGATGAGGTCGGGCGTGAAACCGGGCCACGGAGCATCGCTGATGGTGAGGATGGAACCGTCGCGGTTGGTCTCCACTTCGTACTGCTTTTGTTCCGGAATATGAATGTCGTCACCGATGATTTCCATTTTGATTCCTAATTTGGAAAAAACGGATGGAATAAGTCCGAGATGCTGAACCGCACAGTTCTTGATGGTGATATCGGATTGTGTTGCTGCCGCCATTCCAATGAAACTTCCGACTTCAATCATATCGGGGAGAATGGTGTGCTCACAGCCGTGTAATTCTTCTACTCCTTTGATAGTAAGTAGGTTGGAGCCGATTCCGCTAATTTTTGCACCCATCTTGTTGAGCATCGTGCAAAGTTGGTAGATGTAAGGTTCGCACGCGGCATTGAACAGAGTGGTTGTGCCGTTAGCAAGAACTGCCGCCATAATGACGTTGGCCGTTCCCGTGACGGAGGCCTCGCTGAGCAGAATGTATTTGCCGACTAATTTGTCTGCGGTGAGTTCGTATAAAGTGGATTTGGAATTGTAACGGCAGCGTGCGCCGAGAGCTTCAAAACCTTCAAAATGGGCTGTGAGCGGGCGACGTCCGATTTTGTCTCCACCCGGACGGGCGGCGTACGCTTTGTGGAAACGTCCCAACAGCGGACCTAAGACCATAATGGAAGCGCGGATGGCTCCCGAAACCTTGACAAATTCTTCTGATTGTAGATAGCTGAAATTGACACTTTCTGCCTTGAATTCGTAGGTGTATCGGTCAATGGGGTTGACGGCGACGCCTAATTCCATCAGAATTTCAATGAGTTTTTTGACATCTCTGATGTCGGGAATGTTGCTGATTTTTACAGTATCGCGGGTGAGCAATACGGCACAAAGTACTTGCAAGGCCTCATTTTTTGCCCCCTGTGGACAAATTTCGCCGTGCAGGTGGGCATTTCCTTGGACGATAAACGAACTCATAATGTATTGATTTTCAAATTGCCGCAAACTTACACCTTTCTATGTCATAAATTATCAACGTGAAAACACTATTTATTAACAGCTAAATGATAATTACTTACAAATATTTATGAACAATTTTCCATCGTTGAATTGTATCTTTGCGCCCGCGTTAAGTTGTCTTTGTTTACCAATGAAATCCCCTTCACATCTCCTTCTTGAAAAGGATATTTGGCTGAAGCCCTTCGCTTCCCATCTGGTGCGCCGCTACCGTGCCGCTGTGCTGAAGGAATTGGAAATCAAAAACGGAAGCCCGACCCTTTCAGACGTTTGCAACAACCATCTTTTCTACGGCCTTCACCAGGACGCGGAGGGCTGGGTGTTCCGGGAAAAGGCCCCGGCCGCAAAGCAAGTTTTTCTTTATGGTGATTTTTCTTATTGGAAAATTGAACCTCGTTTTGCTCTTCATCCCATCGGCAACGGCGATTGGGAAATCCATTTGCCGAAAGAGTTTTTGAAACACGGTATGCTGTACAAACTGTGGATGGTGTGGCAGGACGGAGCCGATGAACGTATTCCGGCTTACGTACGGCGCGTCGTTCAGGATGAGCAAACCAAGATTTTTTCCGCTCAGGTCTGGGAACCGGAAACACCATATAATTGGAAAAATTCTGCGCCTTCCCAACCAGCCCACCCCATCATTTACGAAGCCCACGTCGGAATGTCGGGCGAAACACCAGCCATATCTACCTACGTTGATTTTAGAAAAAATGTTCTTCCCGTCGTCAAAAAGTTGGGATACAACACTCTGCAACTGATGGCCATTCAAGAACATCCTTACTACGGCTCTTTCGGTTATCAGGTGGCCAACTTTTTTGCTCCCTCTTCCCGTTTCGGAACGCCCGAAGAATTGAAGGAGCTGGTGGATGCCGCGCACGCACTTTCCATCGCCGTCGTTCTGGATGTCGTCCATTCGCATTCGGTTTCCAACGAGCGCGAAGGTCTCTCCCGTTTCGACGGCACCGACCACCTCTATTTCCATTCGGGGTCCCGTGGAAATCATCCCGTCTGGAACTCGCGCTGTTTCGATTATGGGAAAAATGAAACCCTTACGTTCCTTCTTTCCAACTTGAAATATTGGTTGGATGAATTCCATTTTGATGGCTTCCGTTTTGATGGCGTGACCAGTATGGCTTATCTCAATCACGGAATTGGCGTGGATTTTTTGGAGTATGCCCAGTACTTTGATGATAACGTGGATGAAGACGCGCTCACCTACCTCTATTTGGCAAACCGTTTGGTGCACCAGCAGAAGGATACCGCTTTTACGATTGCTGAAGATGTGAGCGGACTGCCGGGCCTCGCTCTTTCGGCGCAGAGTCAAGGAATTGGCTTCGACTACCGTATGTCGATGGGAATAGCCGACTTCTGGGGGAAATTGGTGAAAAAGGTGCCGTTTGAACAATGGCACGTCGGCGATATCTTTTATCGACTCACTGACAAACGGGTGGAAGAGCAAGTGGTGAGTTACGCCGAAAGTCACGACCAGGCGATGGTGGGAGACCAAACGTTGATTTTCCGTCTGATAGGGGATAAGATGTACGACAAAATGTCCGTCTTTACTCCCGACCTCGTGGTGGATCGGGGAATTGCCTTGCACAAATTGATGGTGCTTTCTACGCTGTCGCTTGCCCAAGGCGGATTTCTTAATTTTATGGGAAACGAGTTCGGTCATCCGGAGTGGATTGATTTTCCACGCGAAGGCAACGGATGGTCCTACCAGTATGCCCGCCGTCAATGGAATCTGTTGAAAGACGACACGTTGAAATACAAGTTTCTGAACGCCTTTCATACGGAAATCATTCAACGGATTGTTCCGTCCGGAGCCCTTGACGAAACCCCGGAACCCTTGGTCCGTGACATTGAAAACCAAGTGCTTGCATTTTCGCGCGGCAATTTCGTTTTCGTTTTTAATTTTAATCTTGAAAAATCATTTGAAAATTTCCCGATTTATTGCAAATCAGGAAAATATAAAGTATTAATCAATGGCGACCGTCCGGAGTTCGGTGGCTTTGACCGAATTGACGAACGCACCGGTTATTATAGTGTGAACGGCATTCTACAGGTCTATGCACCGGCTGGAACGGCCATCGTTTTTCAATTAGAAAAATAATATATGTCTATGTCTAAAATAGTTAGAAACTTATTGTTGGTTGTATGTTTGACCTTGATGACGCTTCCGTTGTCGGCACAGCGATTCAAAGCATTTTCAAACGATCCCACGTTGACACAGGAGGAAATGCGCACCTTCGCCTCCTCGCTTCCCAAGGAAAAGCAAAAGCAGGCAGAAGAGGTTCTTTTGAAATTTGATGAATTTTGGAACAGTCCGCAAATGAACGAGACTTTTCAGATGCATTTTATTGAAATGGGAAACCAGATGCTTCGGAAAAACCTTCGTTTCTTCCCTCATTTTGAAGCGTACATCAATGCTTTCAATGCGTTTGCGAATAGCGATATGACTGATTATGACCGCGTTTGGCTCAAGATTATCCAGTACCACGTCCGTAACGATTTGGGAACTTTTGACAAGGTGATGCAAAATTACGTTTCGCTTTTCAATGACAATATTCTGCTTCAGACGCCCAACTCCAAATGGACGGCCTACGGCGTTTTGGAAAAAATCGGGATGGACGAGGAACCCTACTTTGAGTATAAAGACATCGACTTGGTGGGTGCGGGCTCTCGTGACAGTGTGGAAATCATCGGCACCTCCGGACGCTATTTCCCCGCTTCACATCGTTGGACTGGCGGCAAGGGTTCCATCTACTGGTACAAGGCCGGTTTGAGTAGCCAGGTGAAAGCGGTTTTTGAAAACTACACCGTTGACACTCGTCAGCCGAAAGCCAAAATCGAGAATGCCAAACTCTATTATCCGGAGCTGTTCGGCACTCCGGTTTTGGGAACGGTGGAGGACAAGGCCACCTTGGAAACCGATGAGGATAAAATCAGCTATCCTCGTTTCAAGAGTTATTCCGATGACTTGGTGGTGAAAAACATTTACAAAAACGTGGATTACATCGGCGGTATCGAGTTGCGAGGCGCATCCATTCAGGGTTATTCGGGTGCAGAAAACTTGGCTCGTCTGATTATTAGAAAAGGAAATAAAAATATCGTTTCGGTTAGTTCTATTCATTATTTATTTAAAAATGAAACGGTTAGAGCAGCTGACGCACGCGTCTCCGTTTATGTGGAGGAGGATTCCATCTATCACCCGTCGGCTGATTTTTATTACAATGAAACTACGTCGCAGGTGCTGATTTCCCGTCCCAAGTACGGCGTCGGCCGCAGCCCGTTCTTTGATTCCTACCACCGAATGGATATCACGGTGGAATCGCTTTCGTGGGATGTTACCACCGACAAGATGGAGTTCAAGCCGATGACCGGTTCCACCAACCTGACTTCTGCCACCTTCGAGTCCCAAAACTTTTTCAACAATACCACGATGCGCGAATTGCAGGGCGCCAATGACGTCAGCCCGCTTTATACACTTTACCAAGCGTACAAAGCAGCTGATTTCAAGCCGCTTAGTTTCGAAGCCATCCGCCGTTTTTTCAATAAGTCGCCTGAAGATGTGAAAGTGCTGATGATTCAGATGGCGGCCAACGGTTTTGTGGAATACGATGTCAATCAAAACAAGATTCATTATCGTAAAAAAATAGCCCAATATCTTAATAATGATGTGGATAGAAAGGATTACGACAACATTGTTTTGGAATCCAAAACCCATTACGCCTCTCTTGACTTGCAAACCAACGATTTGACGGTGGAAGGTTGCGACTTTTTTGTGATTAGCGATGCCCAGATTGTCAACGTTTATCCGATGAATGAGCGTGTCAAAGTAATGAAGGACCGCGATATGGAGTTCTCCGGACGTATCATCGCCGGCCTTTTTGATTTTGTGACGCACAAGTGCCATTTTGATTATGAGAAATTTCTTGTAAAAATGGACAATATCGATTCCTTGGTGATGTATGTGGAAGACAAAAACGGACCGCAGAATATGTACGGGGAGTACCAGCTTACCAAGGTGCAGAGTTCGATTGAAGACATCGCCGGTATTCTTTACGTTGATATGCCCCACAACAAATCCGGAAAAATTGACAACCCGAAATATCCGTATTTTACGGCTACCGAGCCCGGAAAAGTCTATTACGACCATCCTCAAACCTTTAACCGTCACTACGACCGCACCAAATTTTTCTTCGCGCTCGACCTGTTTACGATTGTCAATTTGGACAACTTCGATACCGATTCCATCCGTTTTTCCGGTGAATTGGTGTCGGGAGGCATCTTCCCCAACATTCGTCACGATTTGAAAGTTCGTCCCGACTTCTCTCTCGGCTTCATCCACAATACGGGAGAAACTCCGTTGGCGGCTTATACCGGAAAAGGACATTACACCGGAATTATTGACTTGAGTAATAGAGGATTGCGTGGTAAAAAATCTACCATCGATTATTTGACTTCCACAACAAAATCCGACAGTCTCGTCTTTTTCTTGGATAAAACGACGGGAAGTGTTCAATCGCACGTGGTTCGTGAGCAGTTGGCCGGCGTGGAGTATCCGCCCGCGAATATGACCAACGGCTCCATTCGTTGGGAAGCGTACAATGATGCTATGTACATTTTTACCGGCACAACGCCGATGTCCATCTTTAATGAAACCCAGCTGGTGGGCAATTCAAAACTGACTCCGGAGGCGATGTACGGCACGGGAACATTGACCTTCAAGCGCGCCGACATCACTTCCAAACTCTTCCGTTTCGGCCACCACGAACTCTTCTCCGATGCGGCCGACTTGCGGATTTTCGATTTGTATCAGACGAACGAGTTTGTCTTCTCGACAGATAATTACAATTCCCACATCGATTTCCTAACCCGTAAGGGACATTTTGTTTCCAACGGTGAAACCTCGGAGGTGCTGTTCGCCCGCAACGAATTTAAAACCAATGCGGCGATGTTTGACTGGGATCCGATTGACGAAGACATTTTGATTTTTAAGTGGGATGATCCTTATAAAGATGTTGACATCAACAATACGCCGGCGCGTGATTTGATTGATATGGAAAGCAAAGGCAACGAACTGACAGCCACCAATTCCGCCATCCACGCGTTGCAGTTTACGGCTACCGCTGCCGAGTTTAATTTCAAATTGAATGTGATTAACACGCACGGCGTTCGTTACGTCAATTCGGGCGATGCCGCTATCATCCCGTACAATGGCGATGTCACCATTCTGGAGCACGCAGTTATTCAGCCCTTGCAAAAGGCACGCCTCGTGGCCGGCCGCGACAACAAATATCACGAATTGTACAACTGCTCGATGGAAATCATCCACGCGTTTGAGTTCCGTGGCAGTGGCGATTACGACTACATCGATATGAACAAGGAGGTGCAGACCGTTCATTTCGATTCCGTTTGGTATTACGACGAGACGCGCGGAAACGCCGCCATCTCCAGAGACCGTGACTTTAAGTTGAGTCCTCACTTTGGGTTTGACGGACGTGCTGAACTGCACAGTACCAATGAGTTCCTTACGTTCGTGGGCGGCGTGGAACTGATCCACGATTGCGATACCGTCAAGTATGCCCGAATGCGCATCAGCGATCCGATTGACCCCGACCACGTGCTCATTCGCGTCGATTCAAAGACAAAGGATGTCAACGACCGGAAAGTGGTTGTAGCCATCGCCTCCACCAATACGACGGGGCGTATCTACACTTGCTTTGGTGCGGCGAAGGACCAATTCAATGATTCAGAGTACATTTCGGCACAGGGTTTCATCGACTTTGATGAAAAGACGCAGATGTTTCGGGCGGCTTCGCTCGAAAAGTTGGAAAATCCGGAACTTCCCGAAAATATCATTACGCTTAGCAAAACCGAGTGTATCTCCCGTGGTTCCGGTACGATTGATATGGGAGCCAAGTTGGGTCGTGTCGATTTCAGCACGTTGGGTACCGTCGTGAACTATATGAAGGCCGACTCCGCCGAAATGAGTCTGACGACCGCCATCAACTTCTTCTTCAATGAGCAATCTATGAAAATAATGAGCAAGCACATTGAAGAAGCCTCCCTCGATTTCATCGACCCGTGGGAAAATGCTGACTACGAGTTAGCGCTCAAGACGATGCTGCCTGAAAAGGAATTCGAAGACTATTCCTACGATGTTACGTTGAACGGTCAGGCACAGAAACTTCCTGAAAAAATGCGTGTCAAGTTCCTTTTCGCCGACATTAGTTTCACCTGGAACAAGGAAGGAAAGGCGTTCGTTTCACAAAACAAGTTGCCTGTCGTAATTTGTAATTCAAAAGAAATCAACAAGGAAATTCCGGGTTCCATTGTCATTGAAAAGCGCGGTTCTCGAAATCGACTCTATCTCTATTTTGAAATTGATAAAGATTTCTTCTTCTTCCAGTTGGAAAACAACAGTATGTACGGTTATTCCTCCGACACCAAGTTTACGGATGAAATTGTGCAAACCAAGGTGAAGAAGAGAATGCTTCCTCCGGAAAAGGGCAAGCCGGCATTCACTTACAAGTTGGGTAGCCGTTCGCAAAAGAACAAGTTCGTGAAGAAGTTCTATGTGGCTCCGGATGAGGAGGAAAACGAGGAAAGTGACGAATAGAATGGCGGCGTGGCGATGAAATAAAAGTTTGATTCATCGCCACGTTTTTCTTTTGAAAATATTGTATTTTTGCCGCCGAAAAAAAGTACACTACTTGGTGGACCACCGAACGGTGTACTAATAAAATGTTTTGTTATGGATAAAATGTTGCAACGAACTTTTGTGTACGGAATTTCTGTTTCAGGCGACAATTTTACGGATAGGGTCCGTGAAACGAATCGTCTCAAAATGGATTTTGAAAATGGGCTAAATGTGGTATTGATTTCCCCGAGACGAATGGGAAAAACGTCACTTGTACGTCGTGTTCAGCAGGAAGTTGATAAAAATTTAATCCAAACCATATACATAGATATTTACGATTGTAGATCGGAATATGATTTTTATAACAAGTTAGCCATAGAACTGATGAAACAAACTGCGAGTAAGATGGAGTTAGTTCTTGAGAATATTAAGCGTTTTTTAGTTCGGTTGACTCCCAAAATATCATTTACTCCCGATCCGACATCTGATTTCTCTTTTTCCTTAGGCATTACACCGAAAGATTATGCACCGGAAGAAATTCTTCAATTGCCGGAACTTCTTGCAGAACAGATTGGTAAACATCTTGTCGTTTGTATTGATGAATTTCAGCAAGTGGCAGAATGGCCTGATAGTTTGCAAGTTCAGAAGCGGATGCGCGGGGTTTGGCAACATCAACAGCACGTTTCCTATTGCATTTTTGGAAGTAGGCAACAAATGATGAATCGTCTGTTTCAAGATAAAAAAATGCCTTTTTATCAATTTGGAGAGCCTAATTATTTGCAACCTATTCCAACGGAAGATTGGATTCCGTTTATCCAACAAAAATTTTCACAGAAGAATCTGACTATCTCTGCGGAGAGAGTATCTGAAATTTGTAGTCTTGTTCAGAATCAATCTTCATACGTGCAACAACTTGCTTGGAATGTAATGCTCAATACGGAAGATGAAGTTTTAGAAGATTCTATTTCTCAAGGAGTTAACGATTTGTTGGCGCAATGTACTCCGCTCTTTATGGAGCAAACGGGCTCTCTTACTTCGTATCAGATGAATTTTATGCGAGCGATTGCTAATGGAATTCACAAAGGATTTACCACACAAGAAGTTCTGTCCACCTATAATATTGGAACGAAGTCCAATGTGAGCAAGTTGCAGAAATTTTTATTGGAAAAAGATTACATCGTTAGCACCACCGACGGTTTGTTTATTTCCGATCCAGTGATGCAATTATGGTTGCAAAGAAAATGAAACCAGAGGTTGACAGAACTGATTTTAATAATAGGGAGAGCCGGGACGTCACTTTCATCGGTCCATTCTCTTTTTTTGTAAAAGAATGCAAAAATGTCCCGCGGCTTCCGTATTTTTGCCCCTCATTGAAAAATAGTTATGAAAAAATATAACATCTTCATTTATAGTATCTTATTAGTAGTATATGCGCTTTGTCCGTTGAACGTTTCGGCGCAAGGAGGCCTTTTTACTGACGACGCCACCGCTCGTAATCTTTTTTATTCCGGAAATATGCACGAAGCCGTGAAGCATTTTCAGGAACTTCTTCGTGTGGATTCAATGCACTACGAGTACAATATGCTGATCGGTTACGCCTATTTGAACTCCAACGTCGATAAAAGTCGCGCGGCCATCCATTTTGAACGCGCCCTCAAAAATCCCCGTGCCGACCAGTTCATCTATTACGATTTGGGAAAGGCCTATATGTCCGCCTACCGTTTTGACGACGCCATCGAGTCTTTTAAAACTTTTATGAAAAAAGGTTTGAAGTTGGAAAAAAATGACATTTCGCCCGATAGGTATATTGAGATGTGTGAAAATGCCAAGGTCTTGATGTCATTGCGTGCGGACGTAAATGTGGAAAACATCGGTACCGTTGTCAATACGCAGTACCCGGAGTACAACGCCTACATTGACGCTGATGAAAGCGTTCTCTATTTCTCTTCAAAACAGCCACTTAACTCAGGGACGCAGCTGGATGTCGATGGCTACAAGATGGCGGATGTCTATTGTGCGGAGCGTGTGGGTGGAAAGTGGCAGCCGGCCAAGAAATTGCAGGCGCCCGTCAATAGCGGCTTCGTGGAAGACATCGTCGGGCTCAGTGGCGATGGTGAAACGCTTCTACTATATTATAATAATGAAAAGGGATTTGACGACATCTTCATTTCACATAAGGATAAAAAACAGTTTACGCGCCCGGAAATGCTGAGTTTGACGGTCAATAGCGAACAGAAGGAGGAGGCCGCTATGATTTCTCCGGACGGGAACTGGATTTTCTTCTCTTCAAACCGTCCCGGCGGCTATGGCGGTATGGACATCTATTTCTCCCGTCGCCTTCCCAACGGGGAATGGAGCAATGCCAAGAATGCGGGGCCGAACATCAATACCGAGTACGATGACAGTTACCCTTACCTCGCTCCGGACGGTGTGACCTTCTTTTTTAGTTCTCAAGGTCATAACAGTATGGGCGGTTACGACCTGTTCCGTTGTTCGTGGAATGCCGCCGACCAATTTTTCTCGATGCCTGAAAATTTGGCTTTCCCCGTCAATACGCCGGATGATAACAAGACAATTTCTGTCACTAAATCAGGACGTTACGGTTATATAGCTGACTATCGGGCCAACAGTACGGGCGACTTGGATATTTACAAAGTGACTTTTACCGACGTGCCGGCTCCCTATTGTCCGGTGAAAGGGGAGGTGGCTAACGTGGACAGCGCCTCTCGAATGACGGATATGTCTCGTTACAAGGCCGTTATACGCGAGGCAGGTACGAAAAAGGAGGTGGGAACCTATCGCCCCAATCTGCACGATGGACTTTTTACATTCATTCTCCGTCCCGGTTTTTACCTGATTGACTTGTATATTGATGAGGTTGCTAAAACCACGACGGAGTTGCTGATTGAAGACCGTGAGCCCGACAAGTCGGTGAAAAAAGTGATTCTTAAAAATGAGTAGCCGATGAAGAAGTTACAATTATTTTTAATAACAGCTTTTGTCGTCTTGAGTTTGACGACTGTTTCGGCACAGAACTTTCGAGGCGGCTTGCGTGCAGGTTACACGGCGACTCAGATTTCGGGTGACAATCTTGCCGGATTCAACAAACTTGGTGCGTACGCGGGCGGTTATGTTATGTGGCGGTTCGTTCAAAATGAGCACTGGGCCATTCAACCGGAAATCAATTTCGTAATGAAGGGAAGCAGTGCGTTTCTGCGGGCGAATGCTGCCGGAAACATCGGTGCGAAATATGTGCTCACACTCTATTACATTGAAGTTCCCGTTTTAGTCAAGTATCGTATAGTTAAAGGATTAGAGGTGGAACTTGGTCCGACTTTCGGCGTGTTAGTAGGTTCCACAGAAAAAGATGCCAACGGCTTGATGCCCGCCCGAATGCCGTTCCGCCGCTTTGAATTGTGCGGTATGGGTGGCGTTTCTTACATTTTTAAAGAACATTACGGGTTGAATTTGCGCTATGTTAATTCCATCATTCCCGTTCGTGTCAATGACGGAAAACACTCATCCTATCGCAACGACCGCAAGCAGTTCAATAGCGAAATCGCATTTAGTTTCTTTTATCAGTTTTAATTTTAAACAATAATCAAACAGAATCATCGTTGCTATAAACTGATTTTTTTAATAACAAGGTGAAATTTCGCAGACTTTTTATTGTAGTAACCGTGCTCGCCGCTTTTTTGTTCGGAACGCAAAAGGCGAGTGCTCAGTCGTCTTCATTTGGTGTTCCCAACTTATTGAAATATGACAACCAGCTGTTCCATTTCGGATTTCTCCTTGGCTACAATCAGTTCGATTTCACCATCCGTTCCAAATCCGACCTGAGCGAGTACGACTCGTTGATGGTTATCAATACGGCGGCGATGAGCGGGTTCAATCTGGGTATTGTGACGGACCTCCGTCTTGGCAAATTCTTTGACTTGCGTCTCATTCCCGGTCTTTCGTTCGGTGACCGTGTCGTCAATTACACCATCCTTTATCCCGACCAGTCGAGGTTGATTACCAAGAAAAACATCGAGTCCGTCTATTTTGACTTGCCGTTGTTGCTCAAATTCAAGTCGTCGCGTATGCACAATGTCCGTGTGTTTGTGATTGGTGGTGCTCAGTACAGTCTGGACTTGATTTCGGCGGCCAAGAAAAAGAACACGAATCCACAGGAAATTATGTTGAAATTGTACCCGCACGATGTGCAGGCGCAGGTGGGTGTCGGTATTGATTTCTACTGTACCTATTTTAAATTCACCACGGAGTTCAAAATGTCGTTCGGTTTGATGAATCTGTTGGTGGCGGAGGACAATCTGTATGCGTCCAGCGTTCAGTCGCTCAAGTCGAAGATGATGCAGATTTCATTTATCTTTGAGTAATCGTTTGAAAGCGCGCGGCCCGCGTTAGGGATTGTAGCACATTTACGAGCGCGGCGGAATTATTATATGTGGAGACGTTTCACAAAACGTCTCCACATATAATATTGTAATATACTAATTTGCAATTATTTATATATATTCTTCGACTTTTTGACTTGATAATCATTTCTATATTATCACCCCTTATCACCACCTTAAAAACTTTAAAAACCTTCCAAACATTAAAAACTTAATCGTATTTTTGCGCCCGCTTTCGTTAAAAAATCAATTTAAAAAATTTTTATATGAAACAAGAAACAGAAGAAACTGTCGTGATGAACGACACTGAGGTGAAAATGCCTGAAAACGCCTACCGCGAGCTGAAGGAGGGCGAAGAGTACAAACCGATTTTGATGGGAGAAAAGAAGTATCCCGAACTGAATGCGTGGACGATTGTCTGGGGTATCATTATGGCCATTATTTTTTCAGCGGCCACGGCCTACGCGGGACTCCGTTTCGGTCAGGTTTTTGAAGCGGCCATCCCGATTGCCATTATTGCGGTGGGGGCTTCCACAATTGCCAAACGGAAGGGCGCATTGTCGGAAAATGTTCTTATTCAGTCTATTGGCGCAAGCTCCGGCGTGATTGTGGCAGGTGCGATTTTCACGTTGCCGGCCATCTACATTATTCAGGAAAATAATCCTGGAATGGAACTGAATGTGAATTTCTTTCAAATCTTCTTGGCTTCCCTCTTCGGGGGATTCCTTGGCATTTTGTTCCTGATTCCCTTTAGAAAATATTTCGTTTCCGATATGCACGGCAAGTATCCTTTCCCGGAGGCGACGGCCACGACCGAAATTCTCGTCTCGGGCGCCAAAGGAGGAAGCCAGCTTAAACTTTTGCTCATCAGTGGCTTGGTGGGAGGTCTTTATGACTTTTTTATGACGACTTTCCAGTTCTGGTCAGATACGATTTCCACCCGTATGACAGCGTGGGGCGAGCAGTTGGCTATGGACTACAAGTTCGTCTGCAATATGAGCGGCACCGGCATTTTGTTAGGGACGGGCTATCTGATTGGTTTGAAGTACGCTACGATTATCTGCGCCGGTTCCTTCCTCTCTTGGTGGGTGATTATTCCTTTGTTGGGACAGTATGGTGTCACGGCGGACGGCGTTTTAATGAGCACGATGGATCCGGACCTTATCTATAAGGGCTATGCTCGTCTGATCGGTATTGGTGGTATTGCGATGGCCGGTATTCTCGGCGTCATCAAATCGGCAGGTGTCATCAAGACCTCGATGGGAACGATTTTCAAAAGTGGCAAAGGAACGTCTGAAAACCCGCAGCAGGAGGTACTCCGTACGCAACGTGACATCTCTATGAAAATCATCCTTTTTGGTTTTCTCGGTCTGCTTGTGGTGATGGGGCTTTTCTTCGCTTTCGGTGGTTTGCAAATGAATGTCACGCAAGTGATTGTCGGTTTGCTCATCGTTTTCATCTTTGCTTTCCTGTTCACGACGGTGGCTGCGACGGCCATTGCAACGGTTGGAAGCAACCCTGTTTCCGGAATGACGATGATGACGTTGATTCTGTCCTCTTTCATTTTGGCGGCAGTCGGTTTGAAAGGCACGGCGGGTATGGTCACGGCATTGATTGTTGGCGGTATCGTCTGTTCGGCGTTGGCGATGGCGGGTGGTTTTATCACCGACTTGAAAATCGGTTACTGGATTGGCACATCTCCGTACAAGCAGCAGGCGTTCAAGTTTGTGGGCACGTTGGTTTCCGCACTGACCGTCGGTGCTGTCATCATTCTGTTATCGAAGACTTACGGGTATGATGCGAACAACGGCGGTTTGGTGGCGCCTCAGGCGAATGCGATGGCGGCTATCGTGGAACCGTTGATGTCGGGTCAGGGGGCTCCGTGGATTTTGTACATTGTGGGTGCTGTGCTGGCTCTCCTTTTGGATTTGATTGGTATTCCGGCACTTGCTTTCTCGTTGGGTATGTTTATTCCGTTGCAGCTGAACATACCGTTGTTGATTGGTGGTGGCATTGCGTGGTACGTTGGTAGCAGAAGCAAGGACGAAGAGATTAACAAACTGCGTAAGAACAAGGGAACATTGTTGGCCTCAGGGTTGCTTGCGGGCGCGGCCATTATGGGCGTTGTCAGTGCCATTCTTGCCTCCACGGGCGTCAACTTAGCTATGCCGAAGGAGTATTTGTCATCACCGGTGGCGGGTATCTTGGCGATCGTGATGTATGTTGCTTTGTGTGGCTATCTCATTCTTCATTCTATGTCGGTAAAAAAGGAGTAGGGGGGAGAAAAATCCTATAAAAAAGGATGCCATTATAGACCGTTGAAACGGATGTTTCAACGGGGAAAGAACAGGGGTGAAACGGGCGATGTCCGAAAAAAAATCCCTGTTCTTTTTTACTTATATACAATGAATTAGCGAAGAATAAAAAAAAATTTCAACAAGAATTGTTTTATATGTTGTCAAATAAAAAAAAGGTGTATTTTTGCAGCCAATTTCAGTATTAAATCAGGGTGGAAGGTCTTGATGGGTCTCACGTTGTGTAACGGATTGATAGTCAAGGCAAAAGCCCATAAAAAAGTAATTAAAAACAATGGGTGCAAGAAAAAAATTAGCAGCAGAAAAGCGCAAAGAAGCGAACAAAAACTTATATGTTGCCCGTTTGATGGACAACCCGACTTCTCCGCGCAAGATGAGAATTATGGCTGACGTGATCAGAGGAAAGGATGTGGACTACGCGCTGAACGTATTGAAGTACAGCAGAAGAGAGGCCGCAGGAAAGCTTTTGAAGCTTTTAAAGTCAGCAGTTGCCAACTGGCAAGTTAAGAACGAAGGCGTACGTATTGAAGACGCACAGCTTTATGTAAAGTCAGTAGTTGTTGACGGAGGAACGATGTTGAAGAGACTCCGCACGGCTCCTCGTGGAATGGGACACAGAATCAGAAAACGTTCCAACCACGTGACGATCATCATTGATGACAAAAGTTTAGTAAATAATAATATTGAAGAAAATCAAAACAACTAAAAAGTATGGGTCAAAAAGTTAGTCCGGTAGGCCTTAGATTAGGCATTATTAGAGGATGGGATTCTAATTGGTATGGCGGCAAACAATTCGCCAGTAAGATAGTCGAGGACGACAAAATTAGAAAATATTTGAACGCACACGAACGTCTGTCCAAAGCCGGAATCGCAAAAATCTACATTGAAAGAACACTTAAGTTAGTGACGGTCACCCTGTTCACCGCACGTCCGGGTCTTATCATCGGTAAGGGTGGCAAAGACGTAGAAAGTCTTAAGGAAGAATTAAAGAAGATAACCAACAAGGATATCCAGATCAACATCGCAGAGGTAAAACGCCCCGATTTGAATGCTGAATTAGTGGCTCAGAACATTGCCCGCCAGATTGAAGGTCGTATTTCGTACAGAAAGGCCATCAAGACTGCAGTAGGGAACACGATGCGTGCCAACGCCGAAGGTATCAAGATTTCTATCTCCGGTCGTTTGGGTGGCGCCGAAATGGCAAGAACTGAGCATTTCAAGGAAGGAAGAACTCCTCTCCATACCCTGCGTGCGGATATCGATTATGCAAAATCCGAAGCCCACACCACCTACGGTGGCATCGGTATCAAGGTTTGGATTTGCTGTGGCATCGTTTACGGTAAGAGAGACCTTTTCCAACTTCCGTCCGAAGGTAAGGAACAAAAAGGCGGCTTCCGTGGTCCTAAAGCTCAAGGCGGACGCCCGAGAAGAGCCGAGAAAAGAAATTAGTAACCAATAAAACCGTATAGTTATGTTACAACCTAAAAAAACCAAATATAGAAGACCACAGAAGGGTAGAATGAAAGACATCACCAAACGTGGTGCCGAAATTTCATTCGGTTCATTCGCCCTCAAATCATTGGAACAACACTGGATTACCGCTCGTCAGATCGAAGCAGCCCGTCAGGCCATCACCCGTTATATGAAACGTGAAGGTCAGTTGTGGATTCGCATCTTCCCTGACAAACCTGTCACCATCAAGGGTCTTGGTGTCCGTATGGGTAAAGGTAAGGGTACTCCCGAATACTTCGCAGCTCGCGTTAGCCCCGGTCGTATTATGTTCGAGGCAGACGGCGTTCCGCTCGAAATTGCAAAGGAAGCTCTCCGCCTCGGTGCTCAAAAGCTCCCCGTCGCAACCAAATTTGTCGTTAGAAGAGATTATTCAGAAGAAATTTAATAAGTAAGCAGATATGAAACAACAAGTAATAAAGGACCTCTCCACTCCCGATATGATTGAAAGATTGGCAGAGGAAAAAGAACGCCTGACCAAGTTGAAACTGACTCACGCTGTTTCTCCGATTGAAAATCCTCAGACGATTAAGGAAGTGAGACGCACTATCGCCAGATTAAAAACCGAACTTCGCAGACGCGAATTAGAAGCAAAATAATTTTAAGAATACCGAATTATGGAAGAAAGAAATACAAGAAAAGTCAGAGAAGGTCTCGTTACCAGCAACAAAATGGAAAAGTCCATCGTGGTTAGCGTAGAACGTAAATTGAAACATCCTAAATACGGGAAATTCTTAAAAAGAACCACGAAACTGATGGCTCACGATGAAAAGAATGAGTGTGGTATCGGTGACAGAGTTCGCGTAATGGAAACCAGACCGCTTAGCAAGAACAAATGCTGGCGTTTAGTTGAAATCATTGAAAAAGCAAAATAGTAGTTATGGTACAGCAAGAATCAAGATTAGCCGTTGCAGATAATAGCGGTGCAAAAGAAGTATTGTGTATGCGCGTGCTCGGCGGCACCAAAAAAAGATATGCCAGTGTAGGCGACAAAATCGTGGTAGCAATTAAGAGCGCTATCCCTTCAGGTAACGTAAAGAAAGGTACTGTTTCCAAGGCCGTCGTGGTCAGAACGAAAAAGCACGTCCGCAGACAGGACGGTTCTTACATCCGTTTTGACGACAACGCTTGCGTCCTCCTTACAGGCGCAGACGAACTCCGCGGTACCCGTATTTTCGGCCCCGTCGCTCGTGAGCTTCGTGAGAAACAATATCTCAAGATCGTCTCCCTTGCACCGGAAGTTCTTTAATCAAACGAAACAATTGACAAAGACCAATTGAATATTAATCAAAACCAAAAACAAACGATGAAAATTCACATTAAGAAAGGCGACACTGTCAAGGTATTGGCCGGCAATGAAAGAGGCAAGCAAGGCAAGGTCTTGACAGTTGACAGAGAAAATTATCGCGCCGTCGTTGAAGGTCTTAACATGGTATCGAAACATTCGAAACCGAGCGCCAAGAACCCTCAAGGCGGTATCGTAAAACAAGAAGCCCCCATCCATATCTCCAACCTGATGGTTGTTGATGCAAAAGGCGTCGCAAGCCGTATCGGTAGACGAATGGGCGAAGAAGGTAAATTAGTCAGATATTCTAAAAAAACAGGGGAGGAGATTAAATAATGTACGTTCCAAGATATAAAGAAAAATACGATAAAGAAATCGTTCCCGCATTGAAGGAACAATTTGGTTTCCAATCACTTATGCGTATTCCCCGCTTGAAAAAGATTTGTCTTAACCAAGGTTTGGGAAAATTTGGTATCGCTGACAAGAAATTGATTGACCTCGGCGTTCAAGAAATGACCCTCATCGCCGGTCAAAAAGCAGTGGCTACCAAGTCAAAGAAGGATATTTCTAACTTCAAGTTGAGAAAAGGTATGCCCATCGGCGTCCGCGTTACCCTCCGTGGCGAACGCATGTATGAATTCTTAGATCGTCTGATCTCCGTCTCTATTCCTCGTATCAGAGACTTCAGAGGTATCAGTGATAAAGGTTTCGACGGAAGAGGCAACTACACCCTCGGTATTCCGGAACAAATCATCTTCCCTGAAATCGACCTTGACAAAGTGGCTAAGATCAATGGTATGGATATTACCTTCGTAACCACCGCTCAAAACGACAAGGAATGTCTCGCATTATTAAAAGAATTTGGTTTACCATTTAAAAATCAGAAATAGGATATGGCAAAAGAATCATTAAAAGCGAAAGAAATCAAAAGAGCGAAAATGGTCGCTAAGTATGCTGCTAAACGTGCTGAATTGAAGAAAATCATCAACAGCGGAAGCGAGTATACTGATGAAAAAGAGGCAGCAGTCAAAGCATTGCAGCAGCTTCCTCCGAATTCCAATCCTATTAGAATGCACAACCGTTGCCAGCTTACCGGTCGTCCGAAAGGATATATCCGTCAGTTCGGTATCTCCCGTATCAATTTCCGTGAAATGGCCCTCGCAGGTCTCATTCCGGGCGTCAAGAAAGCAAGTTGGTAAAATAATTAATTAAGAGACAAACAGTTATGAATACAGATCCGATTTCAGATTATTTGACCAGATTGAGAAATGCCATTATGGCAAATCATAAAATCGTGGAAATCCCTGCTTCTAAGACGAAGAAAGAACTTACCAAGATTTTGTTCGAAAAGGGATATATCTTAAATTATAAATTCGAGGATGAAGTACATCCTGGCATCATCAAGATCGCCCTCAAGTACCATCCAGTAACCAAACAATCAGCCATCACTACCCTTACTCGCGTCAGCCGTCCCGGTTTGCGTCAGTATTGCGGTGTTGAAGATATGCCTTCTGTTATGAACGGCTTGGGAATCGCTATTATTTCTACTTCCCACGGTATGATGACTGACAAGGAAGCCCGCGTACAACGTGTTGGTGGCGAAGTATTGTGTTACATTAGCTAATAGGAGGAAAGAATTATGTCAAGAATAGGAAAATTACCCATCGCCCTTCCGAAAGGCGTAGAAGTTAAAGTTGACGAAAAGTCAAACCTTGTAACCGTTAAAGGTCCCCTCGGTGAACTTAAACAACAAGTAGATCCTGACATCACCGTCAGCATTGAAGATGGTACCCTCCACGTACAACGTCCAACCGATCAAAAACGCCATCGCGCTCTCCACGGACTTTACAGAGCTCTCATTGCCAATATGGTAAAAGGTGTTTCCGAAGGTTTTGTTATTAAACAACAACTCGTTGGTGTTGCTTACAAAGCTGAAGCAGCAGGACAGTTGCTTACCCTTAGCTTGGGTTATTCTCATAACCTCGTTTTCGAACTTCCTAAGGAAATCAGTGTTGAAACCCTTACTGAAAAAGGTAAAGACCCGATTATCACCCTCAAGAGTATCGATAAACAACTTCTTGGTCAAGTGGCTAACAAGATTCGTTCTTATCGTAAACCCGAACCTTACAAAGGTAAAGGTATCCGCTTCGTCGGCGAAGAAGTTAGAAAGAAAGCTGGTAAGTCAGCAGATAAATAACAGTAAAATCAAAGTAAAATGGCAAATAAGAAAATTTATAGAAGAAATAGGATTAAGCAGAGAGTTCGCAAGTCCATTAGCGGAACTCCTGAACGTCCGAGAATGTCCGTTTTCAGAAGCAATCGCGACATCTATGTGCAGTTGATTGATGATCTCGCTGGAAATACCCTGGTGTCAGCTTCTTCAGCAATCGCAGAAATCCGTGACCAAAAAATCACCAAGAGCGCAAAAGCAGCCATCGTTGGTAAAAACATCGCTGAAAAAGCTCTCGCAGCTGGTATCAACCAAGTGGTTTTCGACCGTAACGGTTATTTGTATCACGGTAGAATTAAATCTTTGGCCGATGCAGCCAGAGAAGGTGGTTTAACGTTCTAAAACTGAGGTGACTATGTCAAATGTAAATATTAAAAGAGTAAAGTCAGCCGATATCGAATTCAAAGATAGATTGGTTGCAGTTAACAGAGTAACTAAAGTTACCAAGGGTGGTAGAACTTTTAGTTTTTCCGCCATCGTTGTCGTTGGCAACGAAAACGGAATCGTCGGTTTCGGTCTTGGCAAGGCAAAGGAAGTTTCCGCAGCCATCGCTAAGGGCGTTGACGATGCTAAGAAAAACCTCATTCGTGTCCCCGTCCTCAATGGTACTATTCCTCACGCACAAGAAGGTAAGTACAGCGGTTCTTGCGTCTTTATGAAACCCGCTGCTCCTGGTACCGGTGTTATCGCTGGTGGTGCTATGCGTGCCGTCCTTGAAACCGTCGGTGTTAAGAACGTGTTGGCTAAGTCCAAAGGTTCTTCCAACCCGCACAGCGTTGTCAAGGCTACTATCAAAGCCCTTGCTCAACTCCGTGATCCTTACACTGTTGCTCAAGTTAGAGGCATCGGTTTGGATAAAGTTTTCAATGGCTAATCCTTCCCTCTCGTAACTTAATAGTTATTAGGAATAAATAAAAAAGTCCTCGTAAAACACGAGGACTTTTTTTTGTGTCTTGCGGACTTTTTATTCCAACCCAATCCCTTGAAAAACAAGCTTTTTAACCTCTTCTTTCCGGTGTTGAAGGTAGTGACTGATTTCATTCTCATCTTTCTCAAAAAAATCACTGTAAAGAGGAAGCGATATAAAAGTGAAAATGATGAGTGAGAGTACGTTCAAGGTTAAATCCATTGTCTCAATTTGGCGAATGTTTCCTTTCGATATCTCGTCCTTTATCATTTTGTCCCATTCGGTATAATACTGTAAATAACTCATTTCCTGTGAAATAGCCGCCCGTATGATGGGCCTCCTGTCTTCTCTCATTATCAATTCATTGATAAGAAAAAATGGAATTTTACGATTGTGTGTTAGCATTTCAAAATAGGTGTCGATGAAATGATTCAATGATGCTCGAAAATCAAAATCCTTTTCCAGTTTCAAACTGCCTAATATGATTTTGAATTTTTCTGTGAAAATTTTCGTGAATAACTTCTCTTTCGTCCGAAAGTAATAATGCACCAATGCCTGATTGCATCCGGCAACTTTTGCTATGTCCGTGGTTGACGTTGCCTCGTAACCTTTTTCAAGGAAGAGTTCCTCCGCTGCTTTTAAAATGTCTGATTCCGTCTTTTTCATCTTGTCTGAGTTTGGTATGTCGTTATAATTGCTGTTTTTTGCAGTTTTCTATCATAAAATGAAGCCGGTTGAATACGTTTGCTTCGGACGTACCGCCGTCAAAATCTAAGAATAGTAAGCTGAGTTGCGGGTATTTTTGTTTGAACTTTTTTTCTACCCCCTTGGAAATCACGTGGTTAGCAATACATCCGAAAGGTTGCAGACTGACTACGTTCTGTACTCCCGTCTCAGCAAGATGGCTGATTTCTCCAGGAAGAAACCATCCTTCACCAAAGTCTCCCGCTAAGTTGACAATTTTTTTGGCAAGTTTTGCATCGTCGAAAATGTTCGTCAAGGGACGGAAGAAAGGAAAATCCTTGCAGATTTCGTTGTATCGTTCCATCTTTTTATAAAGATAATGGTAAACGGTGTCGTTGAGCCATTGGGGGAATTTTACATTCTTGATGTTTAACTCTCTGTTGATGTGGTTGTTGGCAAAACCTGTCGTGAGGAAGCCGATGAGGGCTGGTGGAACGACCTCTATGCCGTGCTCTTCCAACCAATTGATAACGAATTTGTTACTGAACCCGTTGTACTTGACGTAAATTTCTCCAACCACGCCGATGACGGGTACGCGCTTGGTCGTGTCGATGGCGTTGGTAAAATCGCGGACCGCCTCTTTAAGCAGATTACGGAGTCCTTTGCTGTCGTTTGCTTCGATGATGGGGTGTGCTCGTTCCATATACTCTTCCCGAAGTTTTGTCACCTCGCCACTCCTCTTTTCGCGTACGACGGCAGCGTGGTACAGTTTCGCCAAGCAGTCGGCATAAAGGATAGTGTTGATGGCAATGTTGGTGATTTTTTTCCACGGTATGGTAAAGCCAGGTTGATTGGCGGCAATGGAGGCACTGAGTGCCAGTGAGATGACGGGCACGTCTTTGAAACCAGCCGCCACCATCGCATTTTTTATCAAGGCATAATAATTCGAGGCGCGGCATTGCCCTCCCGTTTGCGTGATGATGACGGCGACGTCCAAAGGGTCGTAGTCACCGCTTTGCAATGCCGTGATGATGGAACCGACCACAATCGTCGCCGGGTAGCAGACTTCGTTGTTGGCGTGCTTTAGTCCGGTTTCCGCAGCCGTTTGGTTGCCCGTAGGTAGCGTCACGAGCCGGTAGCCCGCGACTTTGAATACCGACGGAAAGAATTCGGAGTACCCTTCTGCAAAGTAGGGCGCCAACAGCGTGCGACGCCGTTCCTGCTTGGTATAGATTTTCGTGGTGACGTAGGGTAGGGGATTTGTGGAACGCGCCGGTGGCATAGCCGAAACGGACTCTACCAAGGAACGAATACGTAGCCGCAGCGAACCGATATTGTTGACGTCGTCAATTTTCAGGATGGTGTGGTTTTTCCGGTAACGTTTTAAAATGGCGCTCACTTCATCTAAGATGAAAGCGTCCGGCCCGCACCCGAAGGAGGTGAGTTGTACAAAATGAAGATTGCTGTACGTGCTGTTCCCAACAAAATGCGCCGCCTTGAAAATGCGGTTGGGATAGCTCCATTGTGTCACCGCATTCAGCTCGTCAAACACCGTCGCCCCCTTGACTGTCGCTACGTTTTCGGTGATGACATCAATGCCCATAGCCGCAATCGCTTGTGAGATTTTGTGCTCGATGAGCGGGTCAATGTGGTAAGGCCGTGCGGCTAACAAAATCACCATACGGTTGTCACGAACCGCCTCAGCCAAAATGTCGGTCGCCCGTCTTGTCAGGGTGTTTAAAAAGTCTTTCTGTGCGTTTTCTGCCTCTTTTACAGCACGTTGCGCGATGTTATCTTCCACGCCGATGCTCCGAAGATAGGCCAAGCAGGATTTCATAAGCAACCTCGGATCGTTGAATGTAATCACCGGCGCATCAAACGGCATCCCCGTTTTTTCGTAGGGCGCCATCGAACTTTTGATGACATCGGAATAGCCGGCCACGATGGGACAGTTGTAGCTGTTCTGTGATTTTTCATCCTCTTTTCTTTCAAAAATAACGTAAGGATAAAAAATCCGATCCACTTTTTTAGCAATCAAATCGTTGATGTGTCCGTGCATCAGTTTGGCTGGAAAGCAGATGTTGTCGGCCATAATGCTCCGCAATCCGCTTTCGTACAGATGGTTATTGGATGGGCTTGACAGCACGACCTTGAAACCGCAGCGAGCGAAAAGCGTTTTCCAGAAAGGAAAATCTTCATACATACCGAGCCCGCGTGGAATGCCGATTGTTGGAGCGTTTTTGGGAACGGAAATGTCGGTTTTGGCAAAAAGTAGCCGATATTTTTCGGTAAAAAGATTCCTGCCTTTCACGATACCTTCCGTGGCATTGGAATAGACTTTTTCGCAATTATTCCCTGAGAAAAAAGTATTTCCGTTTTGAAAATGAAACAGTTTCACCGTGCAGTGGTTCTCACAGCCCGGACAAGTTTCGAATTCGGATTCGTATTGATTGGCTTGCAGCATATCCGTCAGGGTGGGACGGCTATTTTCTGAACAATTCATAAATGATTCTGATTATAAAATGGCTTTTTAATGGCGTTGATGGCATTTTTCAATGGCAAAAAGAGCGGCTCCGTAGGCACCCATCAATTCGGGAATGTCGGAAAAGGAGACATTGCATCCGGTCATCTTTTCCAATGCACGGACGATACTGTGGTTGCGGAAGGTTCCTCCTTGTACCACGATTTTCTTTCCAAGTTCTTCTATATTTTTGATTTTTAGTACTTTGTAAAGGCAATTCTTGACTACGGAGAAGCTGAATCCTGCAGCAATGTCTTCCACTGCCGCACCTTCTTGCATCGACTGCTTTACCTTTGAATTCATAAAAACGGTGCAGCGCGTTCCCAAATCGCAAGGATGCTGAGCAAAGCAGGACATTTTTGCGAATTCTGCCACGGGATATCCTAACATTTTGGCGAAAGTCTCTATAAATGAGCCACATCCAGACGAACACGCCTCGTTGATTTCCATACGGCGGATGGAACCGTTTTCTACAAAAATGGCTTTCATATCCTGTCCGCCAATGTCGAGAACGAAACTCAGGTCGGGTTCCACCTGTTTGGCGGCAGAAAAATGAGCCATCGTTTCTACGATTCCGTAATCAAAATTAAATGCACTTTTGATGAGATTTTCGCCGTAGCCCGTGACGCAACTTCCTGCAATGGTCAGATTTTCAGGTTTTTCAGTCTTCTCTTGTAGCCCTTTCAGCATTTGGCAGAAGGTCTGAAAACTGTCTCCGTTGTTGCGCTGGTAGTCGGTATAGACAATCTGACTTTTTTCGTTCAGCAGTAGCAGTTTGGTAGTGGTGCTTCCCGAATCCACGCCCATAAAGTAGTGCGTAGGACGTTCGGTCGTTAGTTCCGCGCGTGGGACGTAATAGATGTTCTTGTTGGAGATCCAGCGGTCGTATTCTTCCTTCGATGTAAAAAGAGCGTTGAGCCGATTTGCATAATTCCCGTCTGCCTGTTTTGGGGAGTGAATGATGTCAATGAGTTGTTGAATGGACAGGGAGCCAGTGGCATTGGTTGCCGCGAGGAGGGCGCAACCGGTGGCTGGAATCAGTTGGGCGTTTTCAGGAAGCAGACATTCGTTCTCTTTGAGTTGTAGTACGTTACGAAAATGTTTTTGTAATTCTGGCAGAAATGCGAAAGGTCCGCCGCAGAAAAAAACAGTTGGGAGAATGTCCATTCCGCGTGCCAAGGAGGCCACCACCTGCATCGCGACGGCGTTGAAAACCGAGGCCGCGATGTCGGCACGACTGATATTGCGGCTGATTAGGTTCTGGATGTCCGTTTTGGAAAAAACGCCGCATCGGGAGGCGATGGGGTACAGATTGGTGGACTTGGCGGCCAGGGTGTTGAGTTCGCTCGTCTCCACGTTCAGTAGCGTGGCCGTCTGGTCGATAAAAGCGCCCGTACCGCCGGCACAACTGCCGTTCATACGAATATCGGGGACTTTCCCTTTTTCAAAGAAAATCATCTTGCTATCTTCCCCGCCCATATCAATGAATGTGCCCACTTCGGGATAATACCGTTTGACGGTTTCTGCGGCGGCCACCACTTCCTGCACGAAGCCGAAACCGTGGCGTTGCGCGTACCCCATTCCCACAGATCCGGTGATGACGATTTGGAGGGAGCAGTCGCCCACTTGGGTGTAAAATTGTTCGACTAACGCTGCGGCGGTTCCCGGAATATCGGCGTGATGGCGCTGATAGCAGTTAAAAACCGACGTTCCATTTTGGTCCAAAGCCACCACCTTCATTGTGGTAGAACCGATGTCAATGCCTACGGCATAGCGCTTTTCAGAGTTTTCGTTTCCCATTAATAAATTTATTTAATAGTTCTATTAAAAACGGGCGCAAAGGTACGAATTTAGTTTGTAAGGTTTGTAAAGTTTGTAAAGTTCGTAAAGTTTGTAAGGTTTGTAAGGTTCGTAAGGTTTGTAAAGTTTGTAAGGTTTGTAAGGTTCGTAAGGTTTGTAAGGTCTGTAAAGTTTGTAAGGTTCGTAAGGTTGAAACGAAATTCAATTAACCATTTGGAGGACAAACGAAATTTATTAACTGTTTCAGTCTCAGAAGGTCTGTACATCAGTAGCCTTGTATAAGGATGAAGTCTGCAGTGTGGGAAACAAAAAAAGCAGTTTCAGAAATGAAACTGCTTTTGCTTGGAGCGGTAGACGGGTCTCGAACCCGCTACCTGCAGCTTGGAAGGCTGCCGCTCTACCAAATGAGCTACTACCGCAAGTCCTAAGACTAATAACGCAAAATTGTGGGGGAGGGTGGACTCGAACCACCGAACTCCGAAGAGGACAGATTTACAGTCTGTTGCAATTGCC
>DCHI01000026.1:44024-74507 GCA_002314795.1 Bacteroidales bacterium UBA1756
GCTGATTACAAATCAGCTGCTCTACCAACTGAGCTATATCGGCTTTTTTGCGTTTTGTTTTTCAAATAACGTTCCTCGTTTTTGAGGCTGCAAAAATACACTTTTTTCTTACGCTCAACACGAATTCTGAAAAAAAATAATATTTTTTTATAATTTATTGATTACACGATAAATAATTTTTCTTCAACGGGCGCCGTCAGACGTTTTTCGGGGTTAATGACATCCGTTTGTGCATAAAAAATCGGAGCAATTTCGGAAAAAAGAGAAAAACATATTATTTTTGCACCATCATTCTAAACGAATAATATGGGAAAACTGATACTGATTTGCTTTAGCTCCTACACGATTCTCCTTTTTATTATTATGTGGCTGACCTCGCGTAAGGCCAACAACGCTACCTATTTCACCGGTAACCGCAAGTCCCCGTGGTTCGTCGTGGCTTACGGTATGATTGGTGCTTCACTCTCCGGCGTCACTTTTATGTCCGTCCCGGGCGATGTCGCCAACATCCAGTTTACCTATTTCGGCATTGTGCTCGGCTATATTCTCGGTTATATCACCATCGCCTACGTGCTGTTGCCGCTCTACTACAAACTGAACGTCACTTCCATCTACGAGGTTTTAGAGCAGCGAATGGGCCCCGCCGCACACAAGACCGGTTCCCTTTTCTTCATCGTTTCGCGCCTGCTCGGTTCCGCCCTCCGAATGTACCTCGTCATTTACGTCTTGCAAACGTTCGTCTTCAATGCCTGGAACATTCCTATTTGGCTGACCGCCACCGTGATGATAGCCATCATCCTCCTCTACACTTTCCGTGGCGGAATCAAAACCGTGGTCTGGACCGACACCCTTCAAACGACCTTTATGCTCGCCGCCCTCGTCCTTACCATCGCCATCATTGTTAAAGAACTCAATGCTCCTTTTGCCGATATTTTCCAGCAGATGAAGCAGGCCGGCCATACCCGACTCTTTGAAACCGATTGGCATCAGCCCAACTATTTTTTGAAGCAAATCGTTAGTGGAATGTTCATTACGATTGTGATGACGGGCTTGGATCAGGATATGATGCAAAAGAATCTTACCTGTAAGAATATCAAGGACGCACAGCGCAATATGCTCACCTTCTCCGGAATCTTGGTCGTAGTGAACGTGCTGTTCCTGATGTTGGGTGGAATGTTGCTGGTGTATGCACAAAATAGGGGCATTGCCTTGGACGGTTTCATCGCGGCACATCAAACCGACCGTATTTATCCAGAAATCGTTTTTAACTCCCTCGGTTCGTTCACCTCCGTCGCGTTCATCATTGGACTGATTGCGGCTGGCTATTCCAGCGCTGACGGTACGCTCACCGCATTGACCACGTCCATCTGCTATGATCTGGTTCATATTGAAAAAATCACTTCCGATGAAAAGAAACAGGTTCGTATTCGTCGCCTTATCCATTTGGCCGTTGCGGTACTCTTTTTGATGACCATCATCATCTTTTCTAATCATCATAATAATTCATTGATAACCATTATCTTCAAAGTGGCAGGATACACGTACGGTCCTATTCTCGGTATGTTTGTTTTCAGCATTTATACTCACCGACAGGTTGTATGGTCGCGGTGGATTCCTGTCATCGCATTGGCTTCTCCAATCATCTGCTACTTTTTGGATTCGTATTCTAAAGTTCTTTTTAACGGATATGTATTTGGTTTTGAGTTGCTTATCGTGAATGGCCTCGTCACGTTTTTAGGACTTCTTGCCATTTCACGCCGCGATAAAACGCTCATCTCCCGATAAATTTTTTCATAATGAAATTATCAGAAAAATATGATTTTTTAGTCACCTATTTTCAGGAACACAATCCGAATGCAAAGTCGGAATTGGAGTTCAACAACAGTTTTGAGTTGCTTGTCGCGGTGGTGCTTTCGGCGCAATGCACCGACAAACGGGTGAACGTGGTGACGAAGCCGCTGTTTGCAAAATATCCTACGCCCGAAGCGATGGCGGCGGCCTCCGTTCAAGAAATCTACGAAATGATCAAGTCCGTCTCCTATCCCAACAACAAGTCCTTGCACCTGAGTGGTTTGGCTAAGATGCTGGTCTCGGATTTTGGTAGTGAGGTCCCCGGAACGATGGAGGAGTTAGTGCGTCTGCCCGGCGTTGGTCGCAAAACTGCCAACGTTATTTTGGCTATCGTTTATGACCAGCCCGCAATGGCCGTCGATACGCACGTGTTCCGTGTTTCGCACCGGCTCGGCATTGTCAAAGACGCCAACACACCTTTCGAGGTTGAAAAGCAACTCACGGCGCATTTTCCGCAGGAGACCATCCCGACGGCGCATCACTGGCTGATTTTGCACGGACGATACGTCTGCACGGCGCGCAACCCCAAGTGCGACACCTGCGGCATCGCTCCCGCCTGCGATTATTTCAAAAAAAATATGGAAAGCAAACAATAATTTTAGCGTGAAAAGTTTCAACAAATATAGTATGGACGATAATCTGAAATCTTTTGCGTTTTTTGTACTTTTGCACGTTTGTTTTTTGATATCAATTAATATGTAACTATGTTGCTGAAAAGTATTTACATTGAGAATTATAAGGGCTTTAAGCATTTGGTAGTTCCTGAATTGGGGCAGGTGAATTTGATTTGGGGAACGAACAATGTCGGAAAATCATCATTGTTGGAGGCAATATCAATTTATGCTTCTGAAGGTTCCGTAGAACAAATCGAAAATGTACTCAATTTAAGGGATGAACAATTCCCTAAGGTAATGAGCCCAAGCACAGAAGAAAATGATGATAGATTGGTAGATGTGCTGCTTCATCTGGTTCATAATTATAGTCGAGACATATTAGAAAAAGGTGCGTTTGTTATTGGTGAATCACAAGATAAGGACATTATCAGATTCCGCTTGGTAAAACGATATCGAGGCGTTAAGGATAATGGGCAAGAGATTGTTACAGCCGCGTACAATGACGCTATTGACGATACTATCAATGATGTTTATTCAGCTATTGAAATTACTAACAAAGAAGGAAAGAACTACATTAGAACGAATGGACGATTATCGTTACCGAAGAATAGTTCCGATGATTGCAAGTGTATTTTTGTATCATCTGCTACTAAAATGTTCACGGGAATAGGAGGTTTGTGGTCTTCAATCTCAATGACGGAAATGGAGGGTAAAATAATTGAAGCATTACGAATAATAGAACCTCGCATAGAAAAATTTAACATTCTTCTTGATGAATCAATGAGAATGACACCATTCGTTTTTTTGGAAGGTGATTTTGACAAGAGGCGTCTAAGTACTCTCGGTGATGGCATTAATCGAATTTTGCGTATCGTTCTTGCATTAGTTAATTGCAAAGATGGTGTCTTGTTGGTTGATGAGATTGAATATGGCTTGCATTACTCTGTCCAAACCAAACTTTGGAAAATCATCAATCAATTAGCCCAACAATTGAATGTACAGGTTTTTGCGACAACCCATAGCATTGACTGTATCCACAGTTTTGCCCGCTGTGCAAAGGATTATGGCTGTATGGCTTTCCGTTTGGATAATTATGATGGGGAAATCGAAGTACAAACTTATGCTGATGCTGATAACTTGCTGTATGCAGTGAGTGAAAATATTGAGTTGCGATAATTGTATTTTAGAATATGAAGGAAGAAAAGTTTGAAAAGAAGTTATTGTTAGAAGGGAAGGACGACCTTCATTTTATTGCGAATTTATGCCAATCTATAAGTCTGCCTGAAAATTTTGATGTGATTGATTGCAAATCGTGTGACGGGGTTTTTAAACAATTGGAACTGCGGCTTAGTAATCCTAAGATGAATCGCGTATTGGGATTGGTACTTGACGCAGATGCTAAAAATCCTACAGATCGATTACTATCGTTAAAAAACAGATTGAATAAAGATATTGCCTCCATTTTTCCCGATATAATGCCAGAAGATGGACTTGTCGTTACGCCTGCGGATAGAAAGCGTTTCCCTATAATTGGTCTGTGGATTATGCCGGATAATATTCATCACGGTATGTTGGAGGACTTTGTTATGAAACTTATTCCAAATAATGACTTGCTAATCTCAAAAGCAGAAGAGATTGTAACGGATATTGAAAGAATAAGTCCACGTCCTGCAGGTCGTTTTAAGGATGTTCATCGCAGCAAAGCTAAAGTACATAGTTATTTGGCTTGGAAGGATGAACCTGGAGTTCCTATGGGACAGGCGATTACAAAAGGGATATTGGATCCCCATTCTGAATCGGCAAATAAATTTGTTGATTGGCTCAGCCGATTGTTTAACTAATTAAATGATAATCAAACCATTAACATAATACAACCTAATGATGGACATCTATATTCCGAATACCGAACGTGAACGAAAGACGATTCTTCGGAAATACAAAGAACTTTTACAACTTTTATACGATAAGACGACGCCGGTACAGCGGGCCACCATCCATAAAGCGATGGCCTTGGCGGCAAAGGCACACAAGGATATGCGCCGTAAAAGTGGCGAACCCTACATCTATCATCCGTTGGCCGTAGCCAAAATCGTGGTCCAGGAAATCAACCTCGGCACGACTTCCGTGGTGTGCGCCCTTCTGCACGACGTGGTTGAAGATACCGAATATACTTTGGACGACATCCGTGATATGTTTGGTGAAAAAATTGCCAAAATCATCGATGGCTTGACCAAAATCGAGAATTTGGCGATCAGCCGTGATGAGTCTGTACAGGCCGAAAATTTCAGAAAAATTTTCCTCTCTATGTCCGAAGATGTGCGCGTTATCCTGATTAAACTCGCTGATCGTTTGCACAATATGCGTACATTGGAATCAATGCCGACCGAAAAACAGTGGAAGATTTCGTCCGAAACGGCCTTCTTTTATGTTCCCGTCGCCAATCGCTTGGGTTTGTATGAAATCAAGAGCGAGTTGGAAGATTATGCGATGCAGTATATCGATCCTATCAACTATAGATTGATTGAAACGAAGTTGAAGGAGACGGAATCAACTCGTGAAACGATGATTCAGGAGTTTATCGCACCTATCGAACAAAAATTGAAAGAGGAGGGCATCAAAGCAGAAGTCTCTGGAAGAACCAAGACGGTGAGTTCCATCTGTCAAAAAATGCGTCGTCAAAAGGTTGATTTTGAGGATGTTTACGACGTTTTTGCTGTCCGTTTCGTCTTTGAAGCAGAACCGCAGGACGAAATCAAACGGTGCTGGGACATTTACCGCATCGTCAGCAACATTTATCCGCACAACAAGCCCGACCGCGTTCGTGACTTCCTGACAAATCCGAAACCGAATGGTTATCAGGCACTTCATACTACCGTGATGAGCAAAAGCGGCAAATGGGTTGAAGTGCAAATCCGGTCTCAGCGTATGGACGAAATCGCTGTGCGTGGTTTCGCAGCGCACTACAAGTACAAAGAGGAAGGCCGTACCCCGAAAGAGTATGACAACCGCGTGGAAGAGTGGCTGACTAAAATCCGTGACATCCTGAAAAGTGACGATAGCAATGCCCTTGATTTTCTTAACGAGTTGAAACTCAACTTGGGCCTGAAGGAGGTTTACGTTTTCACCCCCAAAGGCGATATGCGCACGCTGCCCGCCGGTTCTACGCTCCTCGATTTCGCCTACGCACTCCATACCAAGCTGGGTGACAAGTGTTTGGGCGGGAAAGTCAATTCCAATATCGTTCCGCGTAATTACCAACTGAAAAATGGTGACCAGATTGAAGTGATTACTTCTAAGAATCAATGGCCGACGTCCGAATGGTTCGATTTCGTGAAAACTTCTCACGCTCGCGAGTGTATCAAGGAGGCCATCAAAATGGAACAGAAGAAATCGACGCAGGAAGGAATGGACATTTTGAAGAGTATTTTTGATGAACTGAATGTGGAATTTTCTCAACAGAATATTCGTAAAGTGCAGGCAGCGACCACCATTATGTCGCCTATCGAATTCTGGAATTATATTGCAGAAAGCAAAATTTCAAAAGAGAAAGTAAAGCAGATTCTTTCCAATAAGAAAAATAAAAATTGGGAAATATTTCAAAAGAATATTTCTAACGAACTGACAGATAAATCGTTGGATGACCTTTTGGATGAACAGTTGGAAAAAAATCCGGAGATTTTTATGCTCAACGATGCCTCTTCGGAAAATATCCGTCACGTCATCGCGCCGTGTTGCAAACCTATCCCGGGAGATCAAGTCGTTGGTTTTCAAGTGGCGAGCGACAAGATTATTGTTCACCGCACCAATTGCCCCGAAGCCATTGAGCAGATGTCGAAATTCGGAAACCGTATCATCAAGGCCAAATGGCGCAAGGAACAGGAAATCGCTTTCCTCTCCGGAATCCGTATGGAGGGCTTTGATAAAAAAGGTATGATTAAGGAAATCATTGACATCATTACTTCGCAGCACGATTTGAATATCCGTTCCCTTAACATCGCCACCAAGAACGGCGTTTTTACCGGTGAAGTGATGCTTTATATTCAAAACGTAATGTCTCTCAATGAGTTAATTGATCAGCTTCATAAAATTGACAATATTGAAAAAATTGAAAGAATCGGGTTCGATATTGTTTAGGTTATAAAGTTTATAAAGTTCATAAGGTTTGTAAAGTTTGTATAGTTCTTAAAGTTATAAGGTTAGGATGAAGAAGAGTCGTTTGGTTTTGCTGAGTGTGTTGGCGGGCGTGATGCTGTGTCTTTCGTGGCCGCCGTACGGATTTCCCGTTCTCAGTTTTTTTGCATTCGTTCCGTTATTTTTTGTCAGTGAGGAACTTGTGAAGAGAAAAGTCCGTTTCCCATTTTGGAACGGCGTCCTTTTTTCGTTCATCAGTTTCCTGATTTGGAATGTCGGCACGACGTGGTGGATTTGGAACATCACACCCGTCGGTTCTTTGGCAACATTTATTCTTAACGCCTTCTTTATGTCGCTATTCTTCGGCTGCTGGCAGCGGTTCCGCAGTTTGGAACTGTCTCCGGTGACGGCTCCGTTGGCGTTCATCGCTTTCTGGTGTTCGTGGGAATATCTGCACCTGAATTGGGACATTACCTGGCCGTGGCTGAATCTTGGCAATGTGTTTAGCTCTTGCC
Organism: Bacteroidales bacterium UBA1756; assembly: GCA_002314795.1. Lineage (GTDB taxonomy): Bacteria > Bacteroidota > Bacteroidia > Bacteroidales > WCHB1-69 > UBA1756. The sequence goes on from DCHI01000026.1 coordinate 51,136, forward strand.
CGCAATTTGTTCAGTGGTACGAATTTACCGGTGCTTTTGGTGGCACTGTCTGGATTCTGGTCTCCAATTTCCTGGCCTTTCATCTGCTTCGTCACCGCAACTTCAAGACGGAAACTAAGTTGGCGACTTCGTTTGCGGTTTCATTAGTTCTGTGGATTGCACTTCCCGCCGTCGGTTCCTTGATTCGTTACAGCACCTACAAATTGCCGGTTTCTAATCCTGAAAATTCGATAGAAGCGGTTGTCGTTCAGCAAAATACGGATCCGGTTGAAGAACAGTACGAGATGTCGAATCTGGAACACGCCGAACGGCTTTGGACGGTAGCGCGTCCGCAAATTACTCCGCAAACGCGCCTGCTCGTCTGCCCCGAAACCGCTATTCCGTGGGGGCTCTGTTCCGATGCCATCGGTGCGCCGGATTGCCCCGTCTTTAATTCAACCTATGCCTGGCTTCCTTTGATGGATTCACTTTCAGCCGCTTATCCGAAACTGAATGTCATTTTAGGACTTTCCACTTACCGCATTTTTGACTACAAAGCTACCATCACCTCGCACGAAGTCGCCCCGAAAACCTTTGTGGATTCGTACAACACGGCGGCCTACTTTACTCGTAACGGGTTGTTGGGAACGTACTACAAAAGCAAATTGGTCCCCGGTGTGGAGAAAATGCCGTATCCTCAAATCTTTGGTTTCTTGGAAAAGTTGGCCATCGATTTGGGTGGAACGAGCGGCTCGTTGGGTACCGACACCGTCCAACGCACGTTCCAGCTTCCGGACGTTCCGTTCAAGGTGGGGACGGCAATCTGCTATGAGTCGGCGTACGGAGAACATTTCGGTCACTTTGTCCGTAACGGAGCCCAGTTGATGACTGTGATTACCAATGACGGCTGGTGGGGAAATACGCCCGGTTACAAGCAGCATTTTCTGTTTTCAAAACTGCGTGCAGTGGAAACGCGGCGAACGATTTTGCGTGCGGCCAATACGGGTTTCTCTGGTCTAATCAACGAGCGCGGTGATGCCGTCGTGCAAACGGAGTATGCCACTCGTTTGGCCTTCCGCGCTAACGTCTGCCCGAATGATCAGCTTACTTTTTATGTCCGTTTCGGGGATTACATCGCTCGTTTCTGTGTCGGACTTTCGGTGCTGATTGTTTTGTTCGGCGCGTTTTTGCGTATTCGTAAAAGAATTAGTAGAAAATAAATTTTCTTTATAAAAAATATGAAAGTTATTCACGCTTCCCGTTTTAGTATCAATGAAGAGATTTATCAGCAGGAAGACAACGTTTTTGTCTTTGACAAGCCCTACCAGTGTACCTCGTTCGATTTGGTTGCCAAGGTGAAATACGCTATGAAGCGTAAGTTCGGCAAAAAGCTGAAAGTGGGGCACGCCGGGACGCTCGATCCATTGGCAACGGGCGTGATGATTATTTGTACGGGCCGCTATACCAAGCAGATAGACTCGTTTCAGGCGGAAGAGAAGGAATATACGGGAACATTTCGTCTCGGTGCGACGACGCCGAGTTATGATTTGGAAAAACCAGTGGATGCGACTTTCCCTTTTGAGCATATTACTGAAGAAATGGTTTTGGCGACCGCTGCACGTTTCGTCGGTGAGCAGGAACAGGTTCCTCCGCAGTTTTCTGCTGTTCGTATCGCGGGAAAGCGGGCTTTTTCGTACGCACGCCAAGGCGAGGACGTGGAAATAAAACCGCGCCAGATTACCATATCCGAATTTGAAATCACTCGCTGCGAATTACCTGAAGTGGATTTCAGAATTGTCTGTTCCAAAGGGACTTACATCCGTTCCATTGCCCGCGATTTCGGTGCGAGTTTGGAAAGCGGCGCCCACCTCACGGCCTTGAGACGTACCCGCGTGGGACAGTTTCGTGTGGAAGACGCCATCCAGCCCGAAATTGAAAATAATACGGACGATAATGAGTAGTTCGGTGGAAAAGCAAATGGACACTATGGTCGGCTTGGGATTGATGTCCGGCACATCCTTGGATGGCTTGGATTTGGCTCTGTGCCGTTTTTATTCCGAAAGTAGAAAGTGGCGATACGAGGTATTGAAATGTGACACAGTGAGTTACTGTGAAGAACTTCGTCGGCGCTTGGCTGCGGCGGACCGGCTTTCTGGTTTGGAACTTTTCCAACTGGATCGTGACTTTGCTGCTTATATGGCAGAGCAGGTCAATGTTTTTTTGAAAAATGTGCCCCAGCAACCGGACTTTATCGCGTCGCACGGCCAGACCATCTTTCATCAGCCGGAAAAAGGCCTCACCGTCCAGATTGGCAGTGGCGCCGTGATTTCCGCCCGAACCGGAATCAAAACCGTTTGCGATTTTCGTACGACGGATGTCGCGTTGGGTGGACAAGGGGCTCCGTTGGTTCCCATCGGCGATGAGCTGCTCTATGGTAATTATGACGGCTGTTTGAATTTGGGCGGATTCAGCAATATTTCTTTCAATAGAAATGAGAAACGTATTGCTTTTGATGTTTCTCCTTGTAATCTGTTGCTTAATGCGTTGTCTTCAAAAATGGGACTTTTGTACGACAAGAACGGGACCAATGCCCGCGAAGGTTACATTTTCCGTCCGTTGTTGGAAAAGTTGGACGCTTTGGACTTTTATCAGAAGGAAGGTGCCAAGTCGTTGGGAAAGGAGTGGTTGGATGAGGTCGTGGAGCCTTTGTTCGCGTCGGTCGATATTTGTGTCATCGACCAGTTGCGTACGGCGACGGAACACATCGCCCGACAGATTGCGAGCGTGCTGAATCGTCACAAAATCAAATCGTTGCTTGTTACCGGTGGCGGTACGAAAAACGCATTCCTTATGGACCGCATCCGGTTCTTAGCCCCCGAAACAATGGTCGTCATCCCGGATGATGCCACGGTTGATTTCAAAGAAGCCATCATTTTCGCCTTCCTCGGTCTGCTGCGTCTGACGGAGGTAGACAACTGTTTGAAGAGTGTTACAGGGGCACGAAAAGATAATTGTGGAGGCGCTATTTATTATTGACAATTAAGTAATTATAATTTTTTTTAATATGAAAAAATTGATATTATGCCTTTTGTCTGTTGCTTCACTTTTTTGGATGGAAGCACAGACTATTAGTCAAAAAGCGGTTGCAGGCCAAACGATGAAAGTTTCTTGTACCAAGATTGACTCCATTTTGAATTTTTCTAAAACCAAATTGGGTTGCAAGTACAAATATTCGGGTATCGGCCCCGATGTTTTTGATTGTTCCGGTTTTACAATGTTTGTATTTCGTCAGTTCGGAATCGACCTTCCGCACAGTTCGTCCGATCAATATGCCTTGGGCCGTAAGGTGAAAAAAGAGGATATTCGTCCCGGCGATTTGCTTTTCTTTTATAGAAGTAAAGGAATCGGTCACGTGGCAATGGCTTACTCCGTTGATTCGGCGAACAATGTAACTTTCATTCACGCTTCAACTTACAAAACCGGTGTCAAATTTGACCGTTTGGAAGGCGACCATTACGGAGCCACGTTTGTTGGTGCCCGCCGTATTCTGGAGTGCGTTGATGATAGTACCTATCTTTTGCCATACAGCGATGAAGAAGTGGTGGCAGTTGAAAAGCAATTGCTTCCTGAAACGCCGGCGCCTACGACAAATTCCTATTATTATCATCGTATCAAACACGGGGAAACGTTGTCTTCCATTGCCCAAAAATACCATACAACCGTGGCTAACATCAAGAGTTGGAACCACTTGCGTTCTGACAAAATCAAAGAAGGCAATTCGTTGAAGATTTACAGACAAACTCCTGCTAAACCCTCTGCTCCCGTTGTTGCTGCAAAACCGACCTCCGATTCGACTGCAATAGTGGCAAAAGCAGCAACGCCGGTTGCAGCTCCATCCAAGGTCGAAAAAGAGACATTGAAACCGGTTGCTGAAACGATGGTTCCGGCAGAAAATAATTTAGCTCCCGTTGATGAAGATGTTGTTTCCCCGCAATCGGTTCAGAAGCAAACCGTAGAGCCGGTCGTAGAGCCGAAAAAGGTGGAAACTCCGGTTGCTAAATCCGCAGCGGTAGTAGTCCCGGTAACCGAACCTGAGAAGGTGGAAGCCCCCGCCGCCGAAGTTAAATCCGCTGAACCTCAAGTGGTTTATCATACGATTGCCGCAGGCGAAAGTTTGTACGGCATTTCTCGTAAATATGGTGTTACGGTTGATCAACTCCAACAATGGAACCATTTGGCATCTCCCGATAAAATTGGAATGGGTGATAAACTGAAAATTTATACGGCCAATGCTCCCAAAGAAGAACCTTCTCAAACGGTTTCCAAACCGACTTCTACCACAATTATTCACGTGGTAAAGAAAGGGGAAAATATGGGACGTATTGCTGAAAAGTATCATACAACCATTGAAAAAATCTTGAAGTGGAATAATTTGACGAATCCTGATAAAATATCTGAGGGACAGAAACTTAAGATTCTTCAATAGCATTTAAGTAAAGCAGTTGATGCTTGCAACAGCGATTGCATAAAGGAATGGCGGTAAAGTTGTCAATAAAATTTTGATAATTTTGCCGCCTGTTTTTGAAGTGCAAAACCAGATTAGAACATTGAAAATCAATTCACTAAAATCAATAATTATGAAAAAAACAATCCTTACTTTTGCTATTGCCTTGTGCGTAGCATTTTCGTTTGCGCAGCAGCAAATGCCGCCCATTCCGATTGACCAGCAAGTCCGCATCGGTCATTTGGAAAATGGAATCACCTATTACATCCGTCACAATGAGGAACCGAAAGGGCAGGCCAATTTCTACATTGCCCAAAAGGTTGGTTCCATTTTGGAAGAAGACAGCCAGCGCGGTTTGGCCCACTTCCTGGAACATATGTGCTTCAATGGAACGCAAAAGTTCCCGGGAAACGGCGTCATCAAGTATTGCGAATCCATCGGTGTAAAGTTCGGTGCTGACCTCAACGCCTATACTTCTATCGATGAAACCGTTTATAATATTGACAATGTGCCAGTTGGCAATGTCCCTTCCTCCATTGATTCCTGTCTGTGGATTTTGCACGACTGGGCGGACGGACTTTTGCTCACCGATGAGGACATCGACCACGAACGCGGCGTCATCCACGAAGAGTGGCGTAGCCGTACCGGCGGTAGTGCGCAACTCCGTATGCTCGACGAGCTCCTTCCAAAAATGTACCCGAACAATCGCTACGCATACCGTATGCCCATCGGAACGATGGAAGTTGTTGACTTCTTCCCGTACAAAGTCCTCCGTGACTATTATGAAAAATGGTATCGTCCAGATCAACAGGGTATCGTCGTAGTTGGTGATATTGACGTGGATGCTGTCGAAGCCAAAATCAAAGCTATCTTCGGAACGATTGCCAAACCGGTGAATCCCGCTGAACGTTACTACATTCCGGTTGAGGACAATGCCGCTCCTATCGTAGCCATCGCCAAGGACAAGGAACAGACTTACTCCGTTATCAGTATGTATTTCAAACACGACGCAGTTGCGGATAGTGAAAAATACAATATGGATTATTTATTGTACAAGTATGCTCAGGAAATGGCTTCCGAAATGCTTTCCTCCCGTTTGGAAGAGATGACGCAGTCGGCAACGCCCACCTTTATTCAGGCCTATGCGTACGATGATGACTTTTTCATTTCCAAGACGAAGGCCTCTTTTACCGGTGTCGCCGTCGTGAATGAAAAGGATGTGGCGAAGGGAATCTCTTCTCTTTATCGCGAAATTTTGCGTGCCCATCGTAACGGTTTCACCGAAAGCGAATACGAACGCGCCCGCACCAACTTCCTTACGCAACTCGAATCCGCTTACAACGAACGTGATAAAGTAAAAAGTGCTGCTTATTGTAGAGAATATGTTCGTCATTTTATTGATAATGAGCCGATTCCAGGTGCCGAAAATCAATATATGCTTGCTCAGCAAATCTTGCCGAATGTTCCGGTTGATGTTGTCAATGAGCTTTTTAAATCCATTATCAATGAAAATAATTTAGTGGTTGTTTGTATGCTTCCCGACAAAGAGGGTGTGACTTATCCTACGGAAGCAGAGGCCGCTAAAATATTGACCGAAGTTTCTGCCGAAAACATCACGGCATACGAGGACAAGGTTTCAAATGAACCTTTGATTGCTAAAATGCCGAAGGCCGGCAAGGTAGTGAAAACCGAAGATGCTCAGTTTGGTTATAAGAAACTTACGCTTTCCAATGGCGCTGTTGTTTATCTGAAATCCACTGATTTCAAAGCAGATGAAATTGAAATGACGGCAATCAGTGAAGGTGGCACCAGTTTGTATGGAGAATCTGATGCTATCAATTTGAAAGTTGCTGACGAAGTTTTTGCTTTGGGTGGCGTTGGAAAATTCAGTTTGACCGAATTGACGAAAGCACTTGCTGGAAAGAAAGTTAGCGTCAATACTTCAATCAATATGTATAGCGAATCTTTGGATGGAAGAAGTACTCCCAAGGATTTTGAAACGATGTTGCAATTGTCCTACCTCTTCTTTACGGCTCCGCGTACCGATAATGAAGCTTTTGAATCTTGGAAGAACAAAAGCAAAGCGATGTTAGCGAATGCGGCTTCTAACCCGATGCGTGCTCTCGGTGATACGATTTCAAAGGCAATCTATCCGCAACTTCCTCGTTTGAAGAGACTTACTATGGAAGAAATTGACAAAGTCAATTACGCCCGCGTGATGAAAATCGGTAAGGAACGTTTTGCAAATGCCGCTGATTTCTCATTTATCTTTACAGGTAATATTGACGAGACGGTTGCTATTCCGTTGATTGAAAAGTACATCGGTTCTCTTCCGGCAAAAGGAAAGAAGGAGAATTTCCAAGATGTGGGCGCACTGCCTCGTAATGGAGTCCGCAACAATGTTTTCAATCGTGAAATGGAAATTCCAACGGCAACGGTTTTGATTGCTTGGAACGGCAAAGCCACGTACGATTTGAAAAACAAATTGGCTTTCAGCGTTGCAAGTCAGGTTCTTGATATTGTTATGACAGAGGAAATTCGTGAAAAAGAAGGTGGCACATACGGAGTTAGCGTTTCCGCGCAACTCAATTTCCTGCCGTCTGCCAACGTGATGTTCCAGGTCTATTATCAGACAGATCCTCAAAAGTATGAGAAATTGAACGCTCGTATCGAAGAAATCATCGCCGATTTCGCTCAGAACGGTCCGTCTGAAACCAACCTCGCCAAAGTGAAGGAATATATGCTCAAAAAGTATCAGGAAAACCTTCGCAACAACGGCTATTTTGAAAGAAGTATGACGGAATATCTTAGAAATGGCAATGACTTGCTGACGGAATACGCCAACGAACTCAATCGCCTGACGGGTGAAGATATCCGTTTGATTTTCAATGATATGCTCAAGCAAGGTAACAAGGTCCTCGTCGTGATGAACGGCGTGGAGAAAAAATAAAACCATTACGGTTTGATGAAAAAAGAACCAACTAAAGAATCACTTTTTAGTTGGTTCTTTTTTCGCAAAAGCCCTTGATATCGTCCAGCTTTTTAGTATTTTTGCACGTTTAAAATAGAAATGCCCCATACTAATTCATTGAGATAAATATGAAGCAAACTTATCATTTTGACCTCAGCGAGAATTCGTCCATAGTTTCTCATTATTTGCAAAATAAAGGTACCAAATACGATAAAACCTACAGTGAAGATGCAAAGAAATTGTTAGGCGATAAAGAGAAGGTAAAAAGAAGAATTGCACAGGAAGATCCTGCACAGTACTGTTTGTTTCCGGAGGTTTTCTCTGTTCCTTTCAAAGCTCCAGAGAAACCTAAATTTACATTTATTGATTTGTTTGCTGGTATCGGTGGTTTCCGAATTGCTATGCAGAATCTGGGAGGGAAATGTGTTTACTCTTCCGAATGGGATTCTCAAGCTCAAAAAACGTACTTTGCCAATTTCGGAGAAGTCCCGTTTGGCGACATTACGAAAGAGACAACGAAATCGTTTGTGCCCGATGATTTTGATGTCCTTTGTGCGGGATTTCCTTGCCAAGCATTTTCTTTGGCTGGAAAGCGAAAAGGATTTGAGGAAACAAGAGGCACTTTGTTTTTTGATGTAGCTGAAATAATTAGGAGAAAACGTCCGAAAGCTTTTTTTCTTGAGAATGTTAAAGGTTTAAAAATTCATGACAAAGGTAAGACGATAGAGACTATTTTGAATGTTTTGAGGAATGAGTTGGACTACTTTGTTCCGAATCCGGAAATCGTGAATGCAATGTATTTTGGAGTCCCCCAACATAGGGAACGTATATATATCGTCGGCTTTCGTAAAGATTTAGGCATTAATGAATTTACCTATCCAGAGCAAAATAAGATTACCAAACATTTTATTGATATTAGAGAAGAGAAGACGGTTTCGGCCAAGTATTATCTATCTACTCAATATATTCAAACGTTAATCAATCACAAAGAGCGGCACGCTGCCAAAGGGAATGGTTTTGGTTATGAAATTATTCCTGATGATGGAATAGCGAATGCAATTGTTGTTGGTGGTATGGGTAGAGAACGTAATATCGTGATAGATAATCGTTTAACAGATTATACACCTGTTACAAAAATTAAAGGTGAGGTTAATCGTAATGGTTGGCGCAGAATGACACCGAGAGAATGGGCTCGACTTCAAGGTTTCCCAGATGATTTTGTTATTGCTGTTGCGGATGCTTCAGCATATAAGCAGTTCGGGAATTCTGTTGCTGTGCCAGCAATCCAAGCTACTGCAGAAAAATTATTAGAATTTTTAAAGATTAAATAAATGGGTTTATTACAAAAGTTAAATATTGTTCGAGGAAAAGAACTCAAAGCATCTTCCATTTTTGAAAGTTTATTTCAAGAACAAGATTTTATTGATTTTCCTGTAATGAGCCCCTCGGAGTATGTAAATATGTATTGGAATGCATATCTGAAAAAAGGGACTCAAACACAAAATATTAACGGAAAAATATTTGAATACATCATTGCAACTTTGTTGTATAGAGAAAAATTGCTCCCGCTTTATATTCAAGCACAAGTTGCTTTTGTCCCCAACGTGGATTTTGATGCATTATTATATAGCGATGAAGTTGGCCCAATTGCGTTATCTATGAAAACAAGTTTGAGAGAAAGATATAAACAAGCGGATTTGGAAGCTATTGCTCTGAAATATGTTCATAGAAAGGCCAAATCGTATTTGTTGACTATGTCTGCTGAAGAAGCCGTCAATGTTAAAGCCAAAATTAAAACGGGAGATGTTATTGGTTTGGATGATATAATTGTTTGTTCTACATCAGACATAGATGATTTAATTCGATCATTGAAAAGCTATCAATTTAAAGAGGCAGGAAATGTTTCTATAATTACAAGCACACAAATTGTTAAAGAGTATTAGTAGTCAATATTTTCTCTTTTCTTTGATTTATAATGAACCCCGAGAGTTGAGAACAAACTTCGGGGTTCATATCATTTTATTTGGCCTTTTTCAACAATGTTTCAGGTTTTTTTACCCCGCCATTCCGACCAAAGTAATACTAACAAAAAGAAGAACCATAACCAATTCTTTCAGAATGGAAAAACGATTGCTTTGCATATACGAAGCGGTGAAAAAAGCTAAGGGGATGGACAAATATCTGAAACTGAATGGAAATGCGGTGTTCGAAAGAAGCAGCATCGCAGTCGTGGCAATGAAAAGGAATATGATGGAAAGAAAACGTTTTCGTATCAATATGACTTTGTGGTCGTAACGAATTTTCAGCCGGATAACTATGTAAATGACAAGCAGCGCCATCACTAAAGTGGCAACGAGTTGAACAATAGTTAAATGTGTTGCAGTAAACAACGGAAAACTTAAATGAATGCTTGTGAATGTGTGCAAGTAGGGAAGTAAATCGCCTCTGAAAAAATGGAAAGCCATCACGTACAAGTAGGGAACAAGCACCCCAATGACGGCTATGACGATATCTTTTGCTTTGTTCTGACGGTTGGTGAGCAGGATGAGCGCGTATGGAACCAATAAAACGATGGCGCTGAGGTCGTACAGACTGACTATTCCGATGAGCATTCCCGTTACAAGGACTTTGCTCCTTATGTGCCGTTGCGATGTGTCATCTCCCAAAAGTAAAATGATAGTGGTTGCCAGATTTACGAGAATGGCCGGGGTGCAATGGGTGGCGATATTCCCGCCAACGTAAAAGGCGGTGAGGGCTATGCAGGGAAGGAGGGAGGAACGATCGGTAAAACGATTTCTTTTAAAGGAAAGAAAAAGGAATAGTTGCTGAATGAGAAATATTCCGAGAAAAATGGCCTTCGCACCACCTTGATGCGCGGTTGCAAAGGCAGAAAAAGAAGCGGAATAGGGAAGAAATTCATCGTAGCCAGTGTAGCCAACCGAACCCGTAAATAGTTGGAAACCAAATATCCCCAACAAAATAGCCAAGACCAGGATTTGAAATTGGAAATTCTTTTGTAGGATGTAAAACATAATTCAATCTTAGGGGTGCAAACGTACATAAAATATTTTTTATGAAGATAGGTCGGCAAACGTATTTTTTAGTATTTTTGCCCGCCTTTTTTGGCACCATATAGACATTTTAAAATACGCTAATTCAAAGTTTTAAATCAATATGAAAAGTAAAGTATTAGTAAGCACGCTCGTGATTGTCGTGGCATTGGTTTTCACCTTCTTGACAGCAAAATCCATCCTTCGTCCAAAGAAATTTTCAGATGTTTATAATGCACGCAAGGAACTTAATGTCAACCGTTTGACTGCCATTGCAGAATTGCAAAAACTCTACAAGAAAGAACACGGCGAGTATGCTTCCAAAATCGAAGACCTTGAAGATTTTTATGAAAATGGCGTTTTTGTCGTAACTTCTACCCGCCGCACCAGCGATACCATTCCGGAAGGACTCTCTATGGAAGAAGCTGAAAAACAAGGTTATTATGAAACCATTGAGGTCAAGATTCCTATCAAGGATAAAATTGAAGAAACACTTGCTGAAATCAACAAGAAACGTGAGTCCAACGACCTCGTCCTTATGAAAGATTTCCAATACATTCCTTTCACCGATAATCAGAAGTACAAAATTGAAATCTGTACTACCGACTCTCTCGTTCAGAAATTCGCTGTTTATGTTCCCGTTGAGGTTATCTTGAACGATTTGCAGAAATCAACTATTCCGGAAGAAAGCGGTTTCTTTAGCCGCTGCTTCGGTAAAATCCTCTATAGCGGTTTGGAAAATGATATGCGTGAAAGAAGAAACTGTGTCGGTGTTCAACTTGGTGACACGGTGAAACCTTCAATCGAAGTCATTGAATTAGGAAAGAATACGGACAATGATGAAAAATAGCCGTTACAAGGCCGTCTATCTCCAACCCTCTGGCTTTTCCTTTATCAAGGCCCTGCCTATAGGAAATTTTATTTTTGAAAATCATAAGAATGCCTCATTCACCACGCTCCCTCGTGAATGTGGCATTTTCTTTGGTGAGGAATTCTCGGATATCACCGTCATCGTTAATTACGGCACCCCGACGCTTGTTCCTAAGGAATTGTTTTCCCAGCCCGCCGTCCAATTCCTCCGCCCACAAGTGAAAGTGAATGACTCCGACGAAGTCGTGACGGAAGAGTGGGGAGATTACATCGCCGTCTATTCGGTACCGGCTCATCGTGCCACCGTCATTCGCCAGCTGAATGTTCCTTTCCGGTTTCGCCACGTGGCTTTGTCGTTAGTCCGTTATCTATCTTTGAATTATACGGATTCCTCTTGTCGAATGGCGCTCTTCTTTCAAGGGAATACAGCGCAATGTGCTCTTATGGAAGGAAGTAAATTGCTGTTTCTCAACTCTTTGTCGTTTTCTAATGCCGAAGAGTTGGTCTATCATCTGGCGCATTTGCTCCAAATGCAGGAGGTAGCTCCGAACGAGTGCCGCATCCTCTTTTCTGGAAATCTTCCCGATTCCAAAAAAACTTTCGATTTTGTCAGTCAATATTTTCCGGATTTGGACTGGGCGGGAAATTATCTGAATATCACCATTCAAACACCTGCGGATAAGAGCGTTACTGCCGCTGAAGTTTTGCATCTATTACCTTTTTAATATCTCATTATGCGTATTATCAGTGGGAAAAACAAGGGGCGTCACATCGCTCCTCCAGCCAATTTGCCGGTGCGTCCAACGACCGACCTCGCCAAAGAAAGTCTTTTCAATATCCTCAATAACTACTTTTTCTTTGAAGCCGTCACCGTCATTGATTTATTTGCTGGGACGGGCAATGTCAGTCTTGAATTTGCCTCCCGCGATGCCGTTTCTGTTACGTCGGTTGACATTCACCAACCTTGCGTCGATTTCATTAAGAAGATGGCCGGTGAGTTGAAATACACGAATCTTTCTGCAGTTAAGTCGGATGCGTTTCAGTTTTTAGAACATCAGAAAATGCCCGTTGACATCATTTTTGCCGATCCGCCTTACAATATGGAAAATATTGAGAAGATTCCCGAGATGGTTTTCTCCAATAATTTATTGAAACCGGATGGTTGGTTGATTATTGAACACAGCAAAATCCACGACTTTTCAAGCCACGAAAAATTCTATCAGCACCGAAATTACGGGAAGGTCAATTTCACCTTTTTAGTAAATATGACGGAATAGAATTTATTTGCTTTCTTTTATATCTTTCACATTCAGTTGGATAGAAGTGACATTGTTCCACGTGTTTTCCTCTACGTGGTAAAGCATATCAAATTCTTTTCCCGAACTGACGATTCCGAAATTCTCTTTTTGATTAAATGCGATGGAATCGATGGGACGGCAGTTTCTGTCGCGGTAGCAAACCCGCATCTTGATGTGCTTTTCTCCAACGATTTTTCCGTTTCCTTCTTCTACTAATCTTTTGGTCAAAAAGATAGGGGAGAGGTTCCCGGGGCCGAAGGGCGCAAACCGTTTGAGATTAGCCATAAAGTTCGAGGTGATATCCGTCAAATCCAATTCCATATCTACGTCGATTTCTGGAATCAGCGCGGTTTCGTCTTGAATTTCGTTGCAGACGTAATTCTCGAATTTCTCAATGAAAGCTTGTAGATTTTCCTCTTTGAGTGAAAGACCGGCAGCGTAGGTGTGCCCCCCGAAATGCTCGAGCAGGTCGGCGCAGTGGTCGATTCCGTTGTAAATGTTGAACTCCTTGATGGAACGGGCCGAGCCGGTAATCAGGCCGTCGGTTGACTTTGTCAGAATGATAGTGGGACGATAGAACTCCTCGACAATTCGGGATGCGACGATTCCGATAATTCCCTTGTTCCAGTTGGGATTGTAGAGGACGATGCTCTTTCTGTCGCGGAAATCGTCGTTGGAAAGAATCTCGTTGACCGCTTCGCCAGTGGCTTTCTTGTCTAACTCGCGGCGCATATCGTTATGGGTATTGATGTTCTTCCCGATGTCCATCGATTTGTCTTCGTCATCGCAGATGAGAAGTTTGACGGACTCGCGGCCGGTGTTGATACGGCCGGCGGCGTTGATGCGAGGTCCGACATTGAAAACGAGGTCGGTGACGGAAATTTCGCGATTGAAAATGGTGTTCCCTGTTGGCGGGTAATGAATCTTAATGCCCGATTGTTCAATGATGGACTTGATGCCGACGCGAGGAAACCGATTGATGATGATGAGCCCGAAGTAGGCAAGAATTCTGTTCTCGCCAGTAATGGCGACGATGTCGGAGGCAATGCTGATGGCGACGAGGTCCAGTTTGGAAAGCCAAAGCTGATCCGGAAGGTCGAATTTCTTGCAGTATCCTTGAATGAGTTTGAAACCGACACCACATCCGGAAAGTTCCTTGTAAGGGTAGGGGCATCCGCTTCGTTTGGGGTCTAATACGGCAACGGCATCGGGAATTTCTTCCCCTTCCAGGTGGTGGTCGCAAATGATGACGTCAATTCCGTAACTGTTGGCAAAAGCCACTTTGTCGTTGGCCTTGATGCCGCAGTCGAGGGAAATGAGAAGGGTGAAGTCGTTGGCGTGGCAATATTCAATTCCTTGATCTGAAATTCCGTAACCTTCCAAATAGCGGTCGGGAATGTAATACTCGATGTAATTCTTGTAATCGGAGCCGATGATTTCACGAAGGAAAGAATAAACTAAGGCGACCGCCGAAGTCCCGTCCACGTCATAGTCCCCATAGATGAGGATCTTCTCATTGTCAACCACCGCTTTGGAAAGACGTTCGACCGCTTTGTCCATATCCTTCATCAGGAAAGGATCGTGCAGTTTCGAGATGTCGGGATTGAAAAAGAGTTCGGCATCGTCCATCGTTTTAATGCCACGACTGATGAGCAGGGATGCTAAAGGTTTTTCAATGGAGAGGAGCTTACTAAAATCTTCTACTTCGCGATCATCCGGAACCGGACTGAGTATCCAACGTTTTTCCATATTACAAACGATTTTTTAAAAGCGTGCAAAGATACTACAAACTTATTTTTTTTTCAATAGCGATTGAGATTTTTTTTCCTCTTTTTGAAAAATCAACTTGAAAACAGCAAAAAAAGTTTTTATTCATTGCTGAGCGATTGGAAAAATCTTGTACATTTGCAACTTGTTCGGAAAACGGACAATAAAAGTGTAAGTAATTAATAATTAGTCTTTTATAAAGCATTTTAGTATGAAAAAAATTACCAACAATGTGGGTCTTGGCAAGTTGACGATGCTTATGGATGCCGTCATCGCCGTTTGTATCATCATTTCTGTCGTGATGTTGATCAAGTTCGATAAGGTCAACGTTCAACTTCAAAACACAAAACCGTTGTACGAAGTTTATGTTCAAGACTCTCTCCGTATGGAACAAGTTATCGGTGACTGTCAGAAAAAGATGGACAATGCACAAGTTCAAATGGGTGTGCTTACCAACAAGATTGATTCTTTGAAAGGTGAATATGCAGCTGTCGCAAAAGACCGCAAGGTTGAACAAAAGGTGAAAGACGATCTCCAAAACGCTATCAAATTTGATGAAGAACAATATGGTAGTTTCGAATCTTCCATCTCCACCGATTCCGCATTGATGGCTCTTACCTCCGACACGCTTCAAATGTCTCGCGAAGCCAATTCTGACTTGCTCGCTGCCTACGCTCAGTTGGAACAGGATGCAAAGTCTCCCCGTCAGGCATACAATATTATGATTGTCATCAGCATCCTTCTTTTCATTGCTAAGATCGTTCTCTTCGCTTTGTGGTCATTCAAGAATATGAAGAACGTTCACGCCGTTTCGCCTTGGATGGAAAAAAGCACGAAGCCGATGTGGGCTATCCTCGGTTGGTTTATTCCGGTTTACAATCTTATGAAACCCTGCTCCGTCTTTTCAGAATTGTGGGATGAAACCAAATACATTTTGAAAGATAGATCAATCGTCGCCAATGAAGAAGATGATAACCAAATGGAATTCATCGGTTTGTGGTGGGGACTTCTCCTTTTTGCTAAATCCATTCTCCCGCTCGTCGTAGGTGGTATGATGGTTTGCTTCAACTTCTGGTTCTTGCCGATTTCCTGCACGGATCTTTTGGATATGGGCGTTTTCTTTGGCGTTAAAGGTTTCTTCTTGAATCTCAACCATACGTTTGTCGCCGTTCTCGTTATCATCGCTTGGGTTATCTACCTCGCGTATGAAATTTATATGGTGAACGCTTTCAATAAGATGAATAAAATGTTGGTTGACAACGAATCAAAATTGAACTAAGTTATTTTTCTTGAATAAAAAAAGGCGGCCTTGAAGCCGCCTTTTTTCGTATCTGAATTTCTATTTTGATTGAATCAGTTTCGTGATACAAGCCGCTGGCTCATTCTTCAAGTAAGCAACTTCTGACTCGGGTTCAAAATGATACGATTCGTAATGGAGCATTTGCGCTACATAAAAATCCCCTGATTTAGTGCCCCAGACTTCCAAATAATGACTGGATTGAAACTGTTTGTGCACGTTGGCTATGCGGGAACAATTTTTGGAAAGAATGCAGTCGCGTACGGCACCTGCATCATCCGGATGATAACACAATTGCTGTTTTCTTAGTTTTTCACCGGTATTGGCGTAATAAAAGTCGTATTTCTCAGCTCCTTTTGCCTTGAAACACATTACTAAACCGATGACTACACCGGTCAGACCAAGCACGATGAGCGTCATAGAAAGATAACCTTCCAATGCTATGATGCCGGCAACAAGTGCCGCAATGGAAAGGATGGTTACAACCAAGGGAAGTCCCATACTTTTTTCTTTTATTTGAATATCAGAATGTTCATTATTGATTAATGTTGTATAAATATTTTCCACGATAATTTGTTTTTAGTTTGAAAATGAAATAATAAATATTTCCCGTAAATATTTGATTTACAGGTGCGATTGGAGAATGAAATGATTTCATTTTCAACAGTTTTGGCGACCTTGCCAAATCGTGTAAAAACCTTCGGTGGTGAGCACAGACCAATGCCGTGCTATGATTCTTCGATAGTAATGGTTGCGTTGGTTGATGACCGATTGTTGGATGGCTTCGAACCAAATGAAAGTACGTGTTTGCACACGATGCCACCCGCTGGCTGCTGGCGCCGTACTTCCGTAAACTTGTATGACAGCAATGGGAAGCGCCTCTTTAGCAACGATATAGCTTCCATTTTCATCCGTTTCAGTAGGCGAAATCTCAGAATCCTCCGTCGAAACGGGAAATGTGTGTTCCGATGCGTGTGCGGATTGAAAAGGCAGAATATTCCCTATTATGAATAGAAAAAAACAGATTAGAAAGTGTCTTATTCTTTTCATAAATAGTTTGTTCTGAATTACTTGGAAGAATCAACCTCGTGCAGCATCTGCCACAAAAGTTGCGTGGGAAGTCCCATCACATTGTAATACGAACCGTTGATGTATTCGATGCCGACGAAGCCAATCCACTCCTGGACGCCGTACGCTCCCGCTTTGTCAAAAGGTTTGTAATTGTCTATGTAATAATAGATTTCTTCGTCTGAAAGTTGACGGAATTTGACGATGGTGCTTCGGTGGCGCGTATCTTTGTGGTTCGCCGTTTTAACGGTAATGCCGCTGATGACCTCGTGCTCTTTGCCAGAAAGCTTGCGGAGCATTCGGTATGCGTCGGCGCGGTCCGTTGGTTTGCCTAAAATCTCGTTCTCTACGACAACGATGGTGTCACAGGCAATGAACAGACTATCGGCTGGATATTTGGAAAAGTCTATCGTTGAGAGTTTTAACGACGAAAGGTATTCGGCAACTTCGGCGGGAGAAAGTCCTTGCGGATATGTCTCCTCCACATTCGTAGGCATAACCTCAAAATCAAAACCCATCCCGTGAAGCAGTTCGTTGCGGCGGGGCGACTTTGATGCAAGATAAATCGTGTGGTGCATAGTGTTCCCGTGGTTTTCGTTATTCTATAATGAATCGGACGGCTTCTTCCATAGAACTGAAATAGTGGAAGTTCATATCGGAAATGTACGTTTTTTCAATTTCTTCAATGTCTTTTTTGTTGGAAGAAGAGAGCACGATGTCGTAGATGCCGGCGCGTTTGGCGGCCAGCACCTTTTCGTTCAGGCCTCCGACGGGAAGCAGTTTCCCACGCAGCGTGATTTCTCCGGACATCGCCAATTTGGCACGCACTTTGCGTTGGGTGAAGGTGGAGACCATTGATGAAAGGATGGTGATGCCAGCCGACGGGCCGTCTTTGGGCGTGGCTCCTTCCGGAACGTGGATGTGTATGTTTTTTTCTTGGAAAACTTTGTCGTCAATACCAAACGAAGTAGCGTGTGCCTTGATATATTCGTAGGCAATGGTGGCCGACTCCTTCATCACATCCCCAAGATTCCCGGTCATCGTCAGGCCGCCTTTTCCGGTTGATGTTACGGACTCGATGAACAGGATTTCACCGCCGACGGATGTCCAGGCGAGACCGGTAGCTATGCCGCAGACACTTTCGTCCAATGAATTTTCTTTCTGGAAGATGGGGGCGTGCAGGATTTCCACAAGATTTTCTGCGGTCACCTTCTTTTCCAATGTCCCTTCCTGAACATATTGCGCGGCGCGATGACGGATGATTTTGGCAATCGTTTTTTCTAACTTGCGGACGCCCGCTTCACGCGTGTAATCACTGATGACGCTTTCGATTATCTTATCTGAAAATTGAATGGCATTCTTTTCCAAACCATTTTCTTTCAATTGTTTAGGAATCAAATGCTTTTTGGCAATATTGATTTTTTCTTCCAAGAAATAACCGGAAATGTCAATGATTTCCATACGGTCGAGAAGTGCTGGCGGAATGGTACTGAGACTGTTGGCCGTGGCAATGAACATCACCTTCGACAAATCGTAACCGATTTCCAAGTAGTTGTCGTAGAAAGTGGAGTTCTGTTCGGGGTCAAGGACTTCCAAGAGGGCAGCGGACGGATCGCCTTGTACGTTCATTCCCAGTACTTTATCAATTTCATCCAAAACAAAAACGGGATTGGAAGTGCCGGCTTTTTTGATACTTTGGATGATACGTCCGGGCATAGCACCGATGTACGTTTTCCGGTGACCACGAATTTCGGACTCGTCGCGCAGACCGCCCAATGAAACACGGATGTACTTGCGCCGCAGCGCATCGGCGATGGAACGGCCCAAGGACGTCTTGCCTACGCCTGGAGGTCCGACCAAACAGAGAATAGGGGACTTCATATCCTGTTTCAACTTGAGAACGGCGATGTATTCAATGATGCGTTCTTTCACTTTTTCCAAACCGTAGTGGTCGTGGTCAAGGACTCTGCGTGCCCGTTTCAAGTCAAAGTCATCTTCTGAAAATTCATTCCACGGAAGCGACACCAAAAGTTCCAAGTAATTAACTTGCATAGAGAAGTCAGGTGCCATATGGTTGGAACGTTCTAATTTCCCCATTTCACGGTCAAAGATTTCCTGAACTTCGGCGGTCCATTTTTTAGACTTTGCCTTTTCTTTCAATTCGGCGCAGACACGGTCAACGGGAGATTCGCCCAGTTCCTTCTGAATGGTCTTAATCTGTTCATTCAGAATGTACTCTTTTTGCTGACGGTCAATTTCTTGTTTGGATTTGTCCTGAATGTCGGCTTTTATTTCAAGGATTTGAATCTCCTTATTCATATATTTCAAAACCGCATCCGCTCGTTCAATGATGTCAGTGATTTCCAAAATGCGCTGTTTTTCAGCGATTTTGATGCTGAGGTAAGTGGAAAGGTAGTTGATGAGAAAGAGGGGACTGTCGATATTTTTGATAGCGAAGGAGACCTCGCGTGGAAGATTCGGTGACAGCTGAATCATTCGGAGAGCCGTATCGCGAATGGAAGATACTAATGCCTTGAAAACCTTTCTGTTACGAATGTTTCTGTCAAAATCATTCGTCGGGTAGGCAATGGTTGCTGCTTTAAGATATGGTTCGTATTGCACCATTGCAGTCATTTCAAACTGCTTGATACCTTGTACGATAAGGGTTACATTGCCGTCGGGCATCGTAATATATTTCAAGATACGCGCCATCGTTCCGATAGGGTAGAGGTCGTCGAAGTTGGGATCTTCGATGTCGGCATCGCGTTGAGTGGTTACCCCGATGGGTTCGCTTGCGTGCGCGTACTCTTGCGCTAATTTGATGGATTTTTCGCGACCTACCGTGATGGGCAGCACCGTTCCCGGGTAGAGAACCGTATTGCGTAACGGCAGTATGGCAAGTTCTGACGGAATTTTATCTTTTTTGATTCTTTCTTCGTCTTCGGATGAAAATAGCGGAATAAAGTTGTTGTCGTTGTTTAACAAGTCGCTCAGTATTAATTCGTTATTAAAAATGTCCATTGTGATGATTAGCTTTCGCAGGATGAGGTTATTTCGTAAACTTTTTTCATAATCTTTTGTTCAACGGAGTTCAGTTCCAAGTGACGTCTTCGCATCACTTTGTCGGCTGTTTCCATCGCCTTGTCCAAAATGTAGGTGTCGTATGTTCCCGAAGGTGTGCCGAACGCGAACGAGGGAACGAACTTGGGATGGAATCCGGTTCCGAAAAGGCCGGAGCAGACTCCTACAACCGTACCGGTGTTGAACATTGAGTTGATGCCACATTTGGAGTGGTCGCCCATTATCAGTCCGCAGAACTGTTCGCCGGTTTCTTCCATCTTGTGTGAGGCGTAGTTCCACAAACGCACGTTGGAGTAGTTGTTTTTCAGGTTGGAGCAGTTGGTGTCGGCGCCGAGGTTGCACCATTCCGCGATGACGGCATTCCCGATGAATCCGTCGTGGGCCTTGTTGCTGTATCCGAAAATCACGACGTTGCCCAGTTCGCCGCCCACCTTGCTGTACGGTCCGATGGTTGTAGCTCCATAGATTTTGGCATCCATTTTGGTGACGGCGTGTTCGCAAAGTGCGACGGGGCCGCGCAGACGGCAACCTTCCATCACTTCGGCATCGCGGCCAATGTAGATAGGACCCTCCTTGGTGTTGAGTGTGGAGGCCTCCACTTCGGCGCCCTCCTCGACAAAGATTTGAGACGGGTCGCCAATGACGATGTTGGTCGGGCTCAGTGACTGCGTTGTGCGGCCTTTCGTGAGCTCGGTGAAATCGCGTTTGAGCTCCTGATCGTTCAGTAGGAAAATATGGTGGGGGCGGCTGATGAAATCAAAATTTCCGGTGAAGGGAATCATTCGGAGGGGGAGAGCTCCATTTTGATTCTGGAGGTAGCTGTCGAAGAAGTTCCGAAGATCGAGGGCATTGTCTGTTCGGAAGGCGAGAAGAGTTCCTTCGTCGTAAAGAGCTTCCCCGATTTGGAGTGAGAGGATGGCTTGCACAATTTCTTCTCCTGGGAGTAGTGCACCGGCAATAAGGAGGTTGTCCTCTCCCAATTGAAGAGGAAATTTTTCTTGAAGATAGTTTTCCGTTAGTGTAGATGACGGCATAGCAAGCATCCGTTCCCACTTCTCGCGAATCGTGGAAATGCCAACGCGCATTTCAGCTGCTGGACGCATAAAAGTCAGTGGCAGAAGATGTTGCCTGCACCAATTGTCGTAAAGAATCAGATTCATTCGGCGTTTCTATAATTAAAAAAAAGTGGCTTTCCATTATTTTAAAAAAGCCGCTGCAAAGATATAACAAATATTGAAGCGATAATGTTGTTATAAGTTCATCATAAAAAAACTTGTAGTCGGTCGTGAAGGGCATATTATTCTTGTTTGGTGAATCTGATGGCAGTGTACAAATCTATTATTGACAGTTTCTACTTTTGTTCTTTATATATAATATTGTGTAATGAAGGGGATGCGTGTCGTGCGTTCTATATTTATCCACGTCTTTCTTTTTTTTAGCATAATTATAACAAAAATAACATTGTAAGATTTTAATAATGTCTCAAAAAGGACGTGTGGTTTAGATGCTTTTATAGTGGCAAAACATAATAAAATTTAATTTTTTTCAACATAAAGGATTTCAAATGGATATTTACGTAAATTTGCCGCCTCAAAATCTATGGGAAATAGATAGAAGAAAAATTAAAATTTTTAATAGAAATGATCTCTAAGGCTCTGCTTTTCAGTGCTTTTTTATCTTTCATATTCGGAGTGAGTTCGAATATGCTTTGCGGTATTTGTGCTGAAAAATTTCGTTTTTTGAGATTCTTGAACATAAAAAAATGATGAGGAGACTGTTTTCAACTACCGTTATTTCACTTTTGTGCTTTGCTGCTTTTGCACAAGCAGACATTCCTCAAAGATGTTTTGTCTCTGCTGGCAATACTTTTGATGGAATTTCCCACACCATCGGGCAGAATTTCAATTTCCACGCTCCGGATGATTCTATCACGTTGGTAGCGGAAGGAATTGAACAGGCGTATGCCATTGATGCCATCGATACGGTAATTCTTCTTTCCAGTGAAATGGGAACTTATGAGCCTGGACACAATCAGGTCTATATCCCTTCATTTGAAGGTTACGATTCCATTACTCAACTTCAGGTGTACAAGATGGACTGCCCACGGGACTTTGATACCACGATGGAAGTCTCAGGACAAGCTACGTGTCACATTAACCTCACGGGTGACTATGTTCCAACCATCACTCCTGCTGATCCGGTTGTTATCGTGACATCTTCGCCAGTTAATCCGTATGATTATCCTGTCGGTGACACGACCATTACCACCTGGACGGCTGCGGTTGCCGGAAAGACGAATGAATGTCAACAGAATGTATCTGTCAACTATTACCGATGTGCAGACCACTATCCAACGGTTACGGATGTTGATGGGAACAGTTATGATGTTGTCAATCTCGGATACTATTGTTGGACGCGTCAGAATATGCGCGCTGTTCATTACGGCGATACGACGACGTTAATTCCGGATGTGATGACTTACCCGGCTTCATACACACCGGGCGTGACGGATATGGTTAGTACGTTTGGACATTTATATACTTGGGACGCAACTACTAATTATAATAACACGGGTACTTTCGTTCAAGGTATTTGTCCTGACGGTTGGCACATTCCTGATGGAACGGAAACGGAGTACCTTCTCGCGCTCTTTGATGCACAGGAACTGATGTCCGATGACCCGCAAATTCGTTGGATTCCGCAGAATGGTACGGATGATTACGATTTTACGTTTCTTCCAGCCGGTTACTACAATTCCGCTCTCAATCGTTATGAAGGTCTGTTCGTGAGATCCTATTTCTGGACAACAGAAACCGATGGCAATTCGGTTTGGTACGCTTGTGAGTTCGGTTCTACCTGCGGTACGATTGAAATTGTCCCTGGCGACCGGCGAAACGGCTACAGTGTGCGTTGCGTAATGGACTATATACCATAAATTTAGGTTCAAGCTATCATACATAATATTAGACGATAATAAATAAGAAATAATAATAAAATGAAAAAGACACTGACTTTATTAGCACTGTTGCTCGGATTTGTTGCGGCATTTGCACAAACAACACCCACGTTCCCGTATCAGGCCGTGGTTCGAAACTCTCAGAATCAGTTGGTACGAGACTCCACTTTTAGTATTGGCATTACGGTAAAGCAAGAAGGCAGTACCAAGTATTATGAATATTGCCAGAACGTACGTACGAATCGTAATGGTATGTTATCTCTTATCATTGGTACCTCGTCTATTTATAGCGGAAGTCTTGCTGATGTCTCCGATTGGAGTAAAGTTAGTTTTACCTTTGAATATCATTTAGCCGGTGGAAATGTTACTTTTACTGATTCTATTCGTCCTGTGCCCTACGCGATACAATCTAATGGAGGACCATCCCTTACTAATTTGGAGAACCGCGTGAACACATTCAACACGCACGTGTGCGACAGCGTGAAGAGTTGCGTGACGGGCTGGATCAGCGACACGGCGGACGTGTTGCGC
>DCHI01000003.1 GCA_002314795.1 Bacteroidales bacterium UBA1756
CTTTACGAACTTTACAAACTTTACGAACTTTACAAACTTTACAAACTCTTTCTAAAAACGTGGCGTTGGGTGTAGAGGAGGATGGCGGCTAAGATGGCGCCGGCGATGTCTGATGCAGGTGCAGCCCACCAAATACCATTCAGTCCGGGATGATTGAAATGTTCTAAAACCACGGGGAAGAGATAGCAGAAGGGAATCAGAAATATAATTTGCCGTGCCATACTCGTCGTGATGGCAATCCACGGTTTGTCAATGTATTGGAAGAAGTTGGAATTGGTAATGGTGAATCCGACAATCGGGAACATAATTAAAAAGAATCGGACGGCCGGCGTTCCAAGGCGGATAAGTTCTTCGTCGGTTGTGAATACCCGAACCATCGCTTGCGGGAAGGCGCACGAGATGATGCTCCCTACCAGCCCCGTGATGACGCAAATTTTCATCGTGAGCAGATAGACCTCTTTCAGACGTTCGGTTTGTCCGGCCCCGTAATTGTAA
The DNA here is from genome assembly GCA_002314795.1 of Bacteroidales bacterium UBA1756. Taxonomy (GTDB): domain Bacteria; phylum Bacteroidota; class Bacteroidia; order Bacteroidales; family WCHB1-69; genus UBA1756. The sequence goes on from DCHI01000003.1 coordinate 496, forward strand.
CCGGCAATGGGCTGCATCCCCTGACAGACTCCAAGGATGAAAAGCACGAGGAAGTTGCCGTACGTGTTCACAATGCCGAATGCGCCTACGGCGAGGTCGCCGCCGTAACGAAGCAACTGCGAGTTGAGAAGGGCAACTACACCGGCTGCAGTTACATTCATCAGGAACGGACTCAGCCCGATGAGCATAACATTTTTAAAGATGTATCCTTTCAGTTTCCAACCGTGCGAACGAAAACGGATAAACGATTTTGGATTAACAAAATGCAGAACGGAAACCAAGGAGGAGACGGCCATAGAAATAGTTGTGGCCCAGGCTGCACCGGCAATCCCCCAGTCAAAAACAAAAATGAAGATGGGGTCGAGGGCGATATTCAGAAGTGCTCCGCCAGCCAAAATAAACATCGACTTGGTGGGGTAGCCGGAGGCGCGTATCAGACTTACAAGGTTGAAGGTCACCGTTGTCAGGAACATCCCCGGAAGGACAATCATCATATATTCGTGGGCGTAGGAGAGCGTTTGGGTAGTGGCTCCGAACTTCATCAGAATGTCGTCCATAAATAGGTAGCCCGCCGTGGTGAACATAAACCCGAGCACGAGTGTGAAAATGGTGCTGTTCCCGAGAATATCTTCCGCCCAACGGACGTCTTTTCGCCCAAGCACAATCGACATTCGTGCGGAAGAACCTACGCCGACCAACGAACCGAAGGCGTGAATGATGTTCATCATCGGCATCGTGATGGCAAGTCCGGCAATAGCTAAAGGACCAACACCCTGCCCGATGAAAATCCGGTCAGCTATATTATATATAGAGGCAATAATCTGGCTGATGACGGCTGGAACGGCATAAATCCACAGCAGTTGCTTGATATCCCTCGTCTCAAGTTCTTTCGTGTTGTCCATTGGTAGTGTGCGGGAGGAGGATTCGTGCAGATGAAAAGAGAAAATGGTTTAGTACGGGCGACTTGGGGCTGCAATCCAAATGATGAGGTAGGCGAGTAGGCCTCCCCCGATACATAACAGCAATATCAGGAAAAGGATGCGTATGAGAGTGGAATCTATCCCAAAGTATTCGCCGAGGCCACCGCAAACGCCCGCAATTTTTTTATCCGTCTGACTTAAATAAAATTTTTTCATTTAATTGATTATTAGGTGTTTAAAAATATTTGTCATCTAAAAAATTGAGCGGCAAAAGTACATTAAAAATTCGAGAAAATCTTGTAACTTTGCCGCCTTTTTAATAAAAGTATTAGATACTATGATAACCTATATCAAAGGTGCTTTGGTCGAGAAAAATCCCGCCTACGTGGTCATCGAAACTGCGGGCGGCGTGGGCTATTTTATTCATATTTCATTAACTACTTTTTCTCAAATAAAAGAAGAGAAGGAGTTGAAGTTGTTCACGCATTATGTGGTAAAAGAAGATGCGCAGACGCTGTATGGTTTCTACGACGAAGCCGAGCGCACGCTGTTCCGTCTGCTGATTTCGGTGAACGGTATCGGTCCCAATACGGCCTGCCTCATTCTTTCCGCTTTGAGCGTGCAGGATGTGGTGGATGCCATTTCCGCCGAAGACGTGCGTACCATTCAGATGGTGAAGGGGATAGGGACAAAAACGGCGCAGCGAGTGGTCATCGAACTCAAGGATAAGATTGCGAAAGCCGCTTTCAGTGTCAGTGAGAATTTTTCAACAGCTTACAATAATAACAAGTCAGAATCGTTATCTGCTTTGGTCTCGTTGGGTTTTGCAAAGAGTGCGGCAGAGAAGGTATTGGACAAGATTTTGAAAGAAGACGCTTCTCTGTCGGTGGAGGATTTGATAAAACGGGCCTTGAAGTTATTATAAACTAATTACTTACAACGTAACAGTGATATTTGGGAAAAACACGAGGAAATACCTCGTTACGATTGCGGCGGCTTTTACATTGTGTTCTCTGATTTGGGCGCTCCCCGCGCCACGCACTTCGGGTGTACTGCATTCCGTCTCTTCTGAAGATGAAACGCAAACAGCATCACCGGAAGAGTCCTCTGTTCCAGTTAATGCGCCTGTGGATGACCCCGTCGTCGTCGCTAATACGTTTGTTGCCGACTCCGTACTTGCTGTTCATCACGAACTTCCGATTGATCCGCCTGATACTGGATTGCGCGTCCCAATTCCGAGTTACGACAACAATCCGTTAGATAACAATCAGTTTTACAGTCCGTTCCATCTTACAACGCCTTCGTCCTATCATACAGACATTCATTACGATTCAACGACCAATACGTACAATTTCCAAAATATGATTGGAAATACGCCCTTTGGTCCGGCTTCGTCTATGAGTATTGAAGAGTACATCGACTACGATTTGAAAAACTCCATCACGAATTATTGGAGAGATCGTGGCGCTTCCTATACCTCGCACTCCAACCGCAGAGGAAGTGGTATTATCCCGCAAATCCACGTTGGCGGTGACCTTTTTGAAAGCATTTTTGGTAGCAATACCATTGATATCCGTCCTTCTGGTAACGTTGAATTGATTTTCGGTGTGATTCATAATCGGAATGACAACCCCTCTTTGCCCGTCAAACAGAGGAAAGTTACCCAGTTCAACTTTGACGAAAACATCCAGTTGAATGCGTTGGCCAAAATCGGTGACAAAATCGAATTCAACCTCAATTATAACACGGAGGCAATGTTCGATTTTGAAAATGAGATGAAGTTGAAGTTTGAAGGAAAGGAAGATGACATTCTTCAACTCATTGAATTTGGTAATGTTACAATGCCGTTGAACAGTACTCTCATCACCGGAAGTCAGAGTTTGTTCGGTGGAAAGCTCCAACTCAAATTCGGTAAGTTGATGATTACTGCGGTCGCATCGGAAAAGCGTGCCGAATCACAGACCATCACCATCAGCGGAGGCGCACAAACCAACGAATTCTATTTCAAGGCAGATGAGTACGAAGAAAATCGTCACTATTTCTTGGGACAATTTTTCAGAGACCATTATAACCAGTACCTGAGTACGCTGCCCCTTGTCAGTTCCCCCATCGTTATTACGAAGATTGAAGTTTGGAGAACGACTATCGGTTCTGCTACGACAGACAATCGTAACATCGTGGCTTTCACGGATTTGGGTGAAAGTGAACCGCAATTCGCCGGCTTCACACGCACGCCCGGTGTCAATTACCCGTGCGATTCGTCCAACAATTTGACTTCGGTGATTGATACGTCGCTCTATCGGGAACTTAGTACCGTTAACAATAATTTGCACGCTCGCGGTTTGACGTCCGGTGTGGATTATGAAAAGGTTGAAAGTGCCCGTCTGCTTTCGTCGTCAGAATACACCTTCAACTCGAAGTTGGGTTTCATCTCCTTGAATACGGCACTTACTTCTGACCAGGTTTTGGCTGTCGCTTTCCAATATACCGTCATTGGTGACGACCACGTCTATCAGGTTGGTGAATTTGCCAATGAGGTCAGCGCCCCGAATTGTATTCGTGTTAAGTTGTTGAAAAGCACAACGTTAGATACGAAAGCCCCGCTTTGGGACTTGATGATGAAGAACGTTTATAGTTTGGGCGCTTATCAGGTTTCCAGTGAAGACTTTATTCTTAATGTCCTCTATACGGGTGACGATGAGGGTGTCGCCAACGGATTTTTCAATTTGGGACCTCAAAAGGGTATTCCGTTGATCCGTTTGATGGGATTGGATAGTTTGAACAAGCAGAATGACCCTTATCCGGACGGTATCTTCGACTTCTTGGATAATGCTGCCACGCAGGGCGGTACCATCAATGCAACCAATGGTAAAATCTTCTTCCCGACGGTTGAACCTTTCGGTAAGGATTTGCGTGCCAAATTGACTGACCCGGCCATTGCGGACCGCTACGCTTTTGATACTTTGTACCGTGCCACCAAAACAATCGCCCAGCAATATACCTCCAAAAACAAGTATTACTTGGAGGGTTCGTATAAGTCAAGTTACGGTTCTGAAATCTACTTGAATGCTATGAATATTCCTGAGGGTTCTGTGACGGTCACGGCCGGTGGTATCACACTTCAGGAAAATATTGACTACACCGTCAACTATAGTATGGGTACGGTGAGTATTACCAATCAGGGTGTCCTTAATTCGGGAACCCCGATCAATATCTCTCTTGAAAACCAGTCCACATACGGAATGAACGACCAACGTATGTTCGGATTGAATTTGGATTACAAGTTTTCTGAAAATTTCAATATCGGTGCTACGGTTTTGAATTTGAATGAACGTCCTATCACACAGAAAGTTAATTACGGTAATGAACCGATTAACAATACCATTTGGGGAATGAACGCCAATTACAAGACTGCGCTCCCCTTTGTGACGAAGGCCGTCAATTTGATGAGTTTCCACAGCACGACCACGGAGTCTAACTTGCAGTTGGCGGGTGAGTTCGCCCATTTCATTCCGGGACATTCCCGCGCCATCGGCAAGGAAGGAACAACTTACATCGATGACTTTGAAGCGACAAAATCTACCACCGACCTTCGTTCTGTTTACAAGTGGTCGCTGGCTTCTACGCCGCAGTCGCAACTACAGATGTTCCCCGAAGCCAAAACCTCCGAAAACGATCCTGTGCGTCGTCAGTTGGCTTACGGTTACAACCGTGCTAAATTCTGTTGGTACATCATTGACCCGATTTTTTATCGGAACAACAGCGCAACTCCATCCAACATTACCGTCGACGACCAATCTGCCACCTACGCCCGTGAAGTCTATGAGACGGAACTTTTCCCGTACAAGGAGAGTGCAAATTCTACACCAACCAACATTTCCGTTTTGAACCTCGCCTTCTATCCTTCCGAAAGAGGTCCGTACAATTATGACGTTAACGGAGCTGAGGGCTTGTCTGCCGGTGTGAATGCTGATGGCGATTTGAACGATCCTGCTTCCCGTTGGGGCGGTATTATGCGCGAAATGGATAATACCGACTTTGAATCAGCCAATTACGAGTACATCGAATTTTGGATGATGGACCCGTTTATCGATAACCCCAATCATACGGGTGGTAAGTTGTATTTCAACTTGGGTGACATTTCGGAAGATATTTTGAAGGATGGAAAGAAGTTCTTTGAAAACGGACTTCCGGTTGACGGCTCCGACCAGGACGTTGAGTTCACGGTTTGGGGACGTGTCCCGACCATCCAGATGATTGTCACGGCTTTCGACAACAATGACGATTCCCGCGCCAACCAGGATGTGGGTTACGATGGTTTGCCGAATGAACGCGAGCAGACCTTCTTCCAAGATTCCTATCTCACGCTGTTGTCCAATCAATATGGTGTGGGTTCACAGGCCTACCAGAAAGCGATGGCAGACCCGTCATCCGATAACTATCACTATTTCCGTGGAAGCGACTACGATGCTGCGGACGTGAAAATTCTCGACCGTTACAAATATTATAATAATATGGAAGGGAACTCCCCGACCGATGCTCAAAGTCCGGAGTCCTATCCTACCACCGGAACGAATGTTCCCAATATGGAAGATGTTAACAATGATAACACTTTGAGCGAAGACGAAAAGTATTATCAATATGTCATCGACCTGCGTCCGGACCGTATGAATGTGGGTGAAAACTACATCAACGATGTGTTTGAAGCGGTGCCGGAACCACTGCCGAACGGAAGCCGACCGACAACGAAATGGTATCAGTTCAAAATTCCGATCAAGAGTCCTGACAAAGTCGTCGGTAACATCAGCGGTTTCAATTCCATCCGTTTTATGCGTCTTTTTATGCGTGAGTTCAATGAGCCCATCATCTGTCGTTTGGCTACGTTTGAACTTGTTCGTAGCGATTGGCGTACGTATGCACTTGATTTGTTGGAAGATGGTGACTATCTTCCTGCCTCCGGTGGAGACCAAACGAATTTCAATGTTTCTTCTCTCAGCTATGAAGAAAACGGAAACCGTACTCCTATTCCTTACGTCCTTCCTCCAGGTATTGAACGTGAACAGGGCTACGGAAGCACAACCATCTATTATGTCAATGAGCAGGCATTGACTATGAAAGTTCAGAATCTTGTTGATGGTGATGCTCGTGCAATTTACAAATCTACGGCATACGACCTTCGTAAGTTTAAGAAACTCAGAATGTTCGTCCACGCTGAAAAAGTCAATCAGACGGACGTTCTCAACAAAGGAGACGTGACTGTTTTCATCCGTTTGGGCTCCGACTTCACGGACAACTATTACGAATACGAGATTCCGGTTGAATTGACGCCTTGGTATTGTGGCAAAGATAGCACTGCCATCTGGCCAAAGAGCAACCGTATGGAAATTGTCTTGGATTCATTGGTTTCTGCTAAGCAGAAAAGAAATGTGGAAGCTCGTGCCGGAACGGTCAAATACAATGAACCTTACACGGTTGAGCTGGACGATGGTATGCAAATCACCGTTGTTGGTAATCCGAATCTTGCGGATGTTGCTACGATTATGATTGGTGTTCGCAACCCGAAGAAACGCACTTTGAATGACGGGGACGATATGTTGAGCAAATCCGTTGAGGTTTGGGTGAACGAGTTGCGTTTGTGCGAATTTGACAAAAAACAGGGTTTTGCCACGTTGGGACGTATGCGCCTCAATTTGGCGGACGTGGGTGATATTACTTTGTCGGGAACCTATTCTACGCCGGGTTTTGGAAGTTTGGACCAGTCCGTAACGGAAACGCAGCAGGAAACGATGTACACCGTTGACTTCGCCACGAACTTGGAAGCCGGTAAAACACTCTTCCCAGAAAAATGGAACGTCAGAATCCCGTTGCACTACGACTTGTCACAAAGTGTTTCTATTCCCGAATACAACCCGTTGAATCCTGACGTCAAATTGAAAGAGGATTTGAAAACGTACGAAACGAAAAAGGAACGTGATTCCATCCGTAATATGACTACCGATTTCGTTCGTCGTCAGAATGTCAACTTGATGAACGTTCGTAAGGAGCGTAATTTCGATGGCCCTATCAAGATTCGTCCGTGGGATATTGAAAACTTTGACATCTCATACGCCTATTCCGAAGTGAAGAGCCACAATGTGGATGTGGAATTTGACAACGAATATTCGCATCAAGGTGAGTTCGGGTATTCATTTAATTATAATCCGAAGAATATTCGTCCTTTGTCAAATCAGAAATGGTTGAAGTCCAAATGGTTGCAATTGATTCGTGACTTCAACTTCTATCCGCTTCCCAAAATGTTCACGTTCCGTGCGACCGTTTTGCGCGAAATGAATGAGTTCAAGTACCGTCCGAAGAGCAAGGGTAACATTATTATTGATACCAGTTATGTTAAGACGTTTGACTTGACACGAAATTACGCTCTTCGTTGGGACTTGGCTCAGAGTCTGAAATTGGAATATACAGCCAACGTGATTGCCCGTTTGGATGAACCGCAGGGGCTCATCGACACCCGCGAAGAAAAAGATTCCATCTGGCGCTGTTTCGGAAAAGGTGGACGTGTCAATACGTTCCAGCAGCGTTTTGACGTGTCGTGGCAGATTCCTATCAACAAAATCCCGATTTTTAGTTGGATTACCGCATCTGCACGTTATGGTTCCACGTATGATTTTACATCGGCAGCATTATCACTCAAGAGTCTGGGTAATACGATTTCAAATTCACAAACTATTCAGTTGAATGGTAATGTCAACTTTGTTAATCTTTATAACAAAATCCCGTATTTGAAGAAGATTAACCAAGGTAGCAATAAGAATACGAAGGGAAAAAGTGCGATGAAAGCAGCGATGTCCAAGGATGATGAGGCCGATGCAAAAGGTAAAGGAAAGGGCAAAGGAAAGGATGGGAAAGATTCGTTGAAAGAAAAACCCAACTATGGCAAAATCATTGGTGACGGAATGCTCCGTTTCTTGATGCTTTTGCGTAACGCATCCATCAGTTACAGTGAAGGAAACGGTATCTTGTTGCCGGGTTATATGTACTCTCCCAATATGTTGGGTTTGAGTTTTGCTAACGGCTCTCCGGGCTTCACTTTCGTATTCGGTGGACAGACGGATATTCGTCACATCGCTTCCGAAAAAGATTGGTTGTCAAAGGATACTCTGCTCAACTATTCTTATCAGGAAAACCATAACCGCGTCATCAATTTCCGTGCTACGGTTGAGCCGTTCAAGGATTTTAGAATTGACGTGACCGCCACCCGCAACGAAACTTCCAGTTACTCCGAATACTATCGTGCCGACGCCAATGGCAATTTCAATTCGTATTCTCCGAAGACGACGGGCAATTACTCCATTACGCAGTTCGGTTTGGGTAAGTTCTTTACGAAAGGGGATGAAATTTTCAAAGAATTTATGTCCGTCCGCCAGGAACTTTCCGGACGTCTCGCTGCTGAAAACCCGAACTCTGCCGGTTTAGTCGATTCTACGGGCTATTTCGACGGTTATGGTAGTTTGTCACAGGAGGTTTTGACCTCGGCGTTCCTTACGGCATACGGTGGAAAGAAGAGTTCAAAGGTAGATGTTTCTACGCCGTTCCCAAAAGTTCCGCTTCCGAACTGGCGTCTTAATTACACTGGCTTCAGCAAAATCAAGGGCGTCAACAAGTATTTCCAAAGTTTGTCTTTGACGCACGCTTACAACTGTACTTACAATGTGGGTAGTTACACTTCCAATCTGTACTACAGCGAGGATGCTAACGGCTGTCCTAATGCTCGTGACCAATTAAGCAACTTTATCCCGAAACGCGAAATCGGACAGGTAACCATCTCCGAATCTTTGAACCCGTTGATCGGTTTCGATATGACCTTGAAGAACAGTTTGATGATCAAGGTTGAGTACAAACGAAGCCGCAACACGTCTCTCAGTTTTGCCAACAATCAGATTACGGAAACAATGTCGAACGAATTCGCCGTTTCTGCGGGCTATCGTATCAAGGATATTACGATTGGTTTCATCTTCTCTGGTATGAAAAGACAGATTAGCAGTGATTTGAACTTGAGTCTCTCTTTTGCTTTGAAGGATAATCAGACCGTTTTGAGAAAGATTGCTGAAGAAATCAATCAGATTTCCGCTGGTTCACTCGGTATTACCATCAACTTTGCGGCCGACTATCAGTTGAGCAAGCTGGTCGGTATCACCCTCTACTATGATCACATTATCAACAAACCTTATATTTCACAGCAATATAACAATATGAATATTGAGGCGGGTCTGAAGGTTCGTTTGATGTTGACACAATAATAATTTATCTATTCTAATCGAATAAATAATTACTTATGTTTCAGAAAATCATTAAGGGCTGTGTGAATCTTGTTCAACGATATTTGCCCGAACCGTTTATTTTTGCCGTCATTCTGACGCTCGTTGCCGTTGTTTTAGCTATGCCCATCTGTCATCAGACGCCGATGGAGGTTGTTGAACATTGGGGGCAGGGCGTATGGGGCCTTCTCGCTTTTTCTATGCAGATGGCCTTGGTTTTGGTGTGCGGTTCCGCCTTGGCAGCTGCTCCTGTGGTCAAACGGGGCATTAGCGCTTTGGCTTCGTTGCCGAAAAATCCGGCGGGTGCCATCGCCTTGGTCACTTTCGTCTCCGCTTTGGCTTGTTGGCTCAACTGGGGTTTCGGACTTATCGTCGGTGTCATTTTCGCTAAGGAAATTGCCCGCAAGCTGTCCGGTGTCGATTATCGGTTGCTGATTGCCTCCGCATACAGCGGGTTCGTCGTATGGCACGCAGGACTTTCAGGTTCCATTCCGTTAACGATGGCTACTCCGGGTGACGCATTGAAAAATGCCACCAATGGTGTTCTGACGGAGCCCGTTCCCATTTCACATACAATACTGGAACCTCACAATTTAGCAATGGTCGTTTTGGTCATTTTAGCTATTACGGCGGTCAATGCGCTGATGCACCCGAAAAAGGAGAATGTCATCTCCGTTGACCCAGACTTGTTGAAAGAGGACGAGCCGGCACCCGTTCAGAAAGCGGCGACGCCTGCTGAAAAAATGGAAAACAGCCGTATCCTCAGTTGGATTATCGCGCTCATCGGATTGAGCTATGTGGTCCTCAATTTAGGTTTTCGCGGTGGCTCTTTGGACTTGAATTCCGTCATTATGCTGTTCTTGTTTTCCGGAGTCATCTTGCACGGGACGCCGTTGGCTTACGTGCGTGCCTTTTCGAAAGCCGCATCAGGAGCGGCCGGAATTTTGCTTCAGTTTCCGTTTTATGCCGGAATTATGGGAATCATCACCGGAGTAGGGGAGAGCGGTATCTGCTTCGGGACGGTCATCAGCGATGCCTGTATTTCGATTTCCACTCCGCACACCTATCCGTTGCTCACGTTCCTGTGCGCTGCCGTTCTCAATATGTTCGTTCCGTCCGGAGGTGGGCACTGGGCCATCCAAGCTCCCATTATGTTCGCAGCGGGCGCCGACCTCAATGTCGATCCGGGACTCACGGGCACGGCCATCGCCTGGGGTGATGCTTGGACCAACCTTATTCAGCCCTTCTGGGCCATTCCTGCGCTGGCCATTGCCAAATTGAACGCCAAGGACATTATGGGTTTCTGTATCATCGACCTGGTCGTGAGTGGTGTTATTATTTGCGCGGGCTTACTGATTTGGGCGTGGTAACGGTCGGCAAAACAAACGGACGATTCTTTTGGGTGGGTAGAATTCATTCCGTCACGTTTCTCGAACGTTTCTCGAAATATTGAACAATAACGCAACAATATTGTTAAATATTTGTTTATGCACGACAAATATTTATAATATGGTTGAAAAATATCAAAACAAATATCGTGTTTCATCGGCCCGTGCGGTATGGCACGATTACGACGATGGTATGTATTTCATAACCATTTGCACGCAAAACCGCGAACATTTTTTCGGGGAAATCATCAACGACGTTGTAGAGACGTTTCATGAAACGTCTCTACAATGCCCCAATGGTGAAACGTCTCTACAATGTCCCAATGGTGAAACGTCTCTACAAT
>DCHI01000004.1:0-314 GCA_002314795.1 Bacteroidales bacterium UBA1756
GACACAGAATTTTGAAAACTCCCTTTATACTTTATACTCTATACTCTATACTCTATACTTTCTACTTTCTACTTTCTACTTTCTACTTTATACTTTCTACTTTATACTTTATACTTTATACTTTATACTTTATACTTTATACTTTATACTTTCTACTTTCTACTTTATACCCACAACTCCTTAATTTCTTAATTTACAGCTCACTGCTCACCGCTCACCGCTCACTGCTCACAACTCACCGTTCACCGCTCACCACTCACTGCTCACCGTTCACCGCTCACAGCTCACCGCTCACAGCTCACCGTTCACAGCTC
>DCHI01000004.1:442-57426 GCA_002314795.1 Bacteroidales bacterium UBA1756
CACCGTTCACAGCTCACCGTTCACCACTCACCGTTCACCACTCACCGTTCACAGTTCACAAAATGAATAGAATAGAAAAAGACTCCTTAGGCGAGGTTCGTGTCCCCGCCACAGCCTTGTGGGGCGCTCAAACCGAACGTGCCCGCCAAAACTTTGTCATCGGTAATACGCTGATGCCGATGGAAATCATCAACAGCATCGCCGTCGTGAAAAAGGCGGCCGCGTGTGCCAACTGCGAATGTGGCGTCTTGCCCGAAGAAAAACGTGACCTCATCGTCCAGTGCTGTGACGAAATCTTGGAGGGTAAATGGCAGGATGAGTTTCCGCTCCCCGTTTGGCAAACCGGTTCCGGCACGCAAACCAATATGAATGTCAACGAGGTGATTTCCAATCGTGCCGAAATTTTGAAAAACGGGAAAATAGAAGGATTGGGGCGCTTTATCCATCCCAACGATGACGTCAACAAGTCACAATCGACGAACGACGTCTTCCCGACGGCTCTTCGTCTGGCCACTCTTTTGTGGTGTAACGAGGCCTTGATTCCTGCTTTGCAAACACTTTGTGATTCCTTGGAAAGCAAGGCGGTTGAGTTTGCTTCCATCGTGAAAATCGGTCGCACGCATCTGATGGATGCCACGCCGTTGACACTCGGACAGGAGTTTTCGGGATATGCGTCGCAGGTCCGCCATAGCATCGAAGCCATCCGTGCTGCTTCCGTGCACGTTTCGGAACTTCCTATCGGAGGCACGGCGGTCGGCACGGGACTGAATACGCCCGAAGGATACATTGAAAAGATAATCGTCTATCTGAATCTGTTCACAGGATTGGACGTATCAGCCGCTCCCAACCGTTTTGAGGCGATGGCGTCTCACGACTCGTTGGTGGAAATGTCGGGGGCACTCAAACGCACCGCCGTTTCGTTGATGAAAATCGCCAACGACTTCCGGCTGTTAGGTTCGGGACCGCGCAGTGGGATAGGGGAGTTGGTACTTCCATCCAATGAACCGGGTTCTTCCATTATGCCGGGAAAAGTGAATCCTACTCAGTGTGAAGCACTTGCAATGGTTTGCAGTCAGGTGATTGGAAACGACGTCGCCATTACGACGGGCGGTTTGCAAGGTCACTTGGACCTGAACGTTTTTATGCCGCTCATTGGTCGCAACCTGATGGAATCGATGGGACTGCTTCACGACGCGGTGCTTTCGTTTGAGGAGCACTGTGTACGCGGGACGGTTCCGAACGAAGAACGCATCCGTCAGCATTTGCAAAATTCCTTGATGTTGGTTACGGCGTTGAATCCGCACATTGGTTATGCTAACGCGGCGGCCATTGCCCAGCACGCTCATCGCAACGGACTCACGCTCAAGGAGGCGGCATTGGCATTGGGGCTCGTTTCGGAGGAAGATTTCGACAAATGGGTTCGTCCGGAGGAAATGGCCTTAGAAAAATAATTTTTTCTTTAGGTACGAATTATCAATGAATTAGTTGTATCTTTGCCGCCCATTTTAAAAAAGTAAAGTTATGGCATATACAGAACCTAAAAGTTATCCGTATTCAGATGCGGAAATCCAAGCGAGACTTGCTGAATATCAAGCTGCTGAACTCAAATATTTCGACTTCCCGAAGGCGTATCGTTTCATACTGAACGTCATTGACCTGACCACGCTGGAAGGTTCCGACAATGCAGAAAAAGTACAGCAATTGTGCGAAAAAGCACTTGCTTACGAAGACAAAGCTCAAAATATTAAGCCGACCGCCGCGGTATGTGTTTATCCTCCTTTCGCAGCTCAGGCCAAGTCCATCTTGAAAAACACTCCGGTTCACGTCGCGTGTGTCGCAGGTGCTTTCCCCGCAGGCCAGTCACCCATTGAAATCAAAGTCGCTGAGGTCGCTTATACGGTGGCTCAGGGCGCTGATGAAATCGATATGGTGATTTCTCGTGGCAAATTCCTCGAAGGTGACTACGAAACCGTTTACAATGAAATCGCAGCCATCAAGGCCGCTTGCGGTTCCGCTCATTTGAAAGTCATTCTTGAAACGGGCGAACTCGGTACGGCTGACAATATCTATAAAGCATCCCAGATTGCTATCGCAGCGGGTGCTGATTTCATCAAAACCTCAACCGGAAAAATCAAAGTGAACGCAACACCGGAATCATTCCTCGTTATGTTGGATGCCATCAAAGCCCATTATGAAGCTACTGGAAAAATGATCGGTATGAAACCTGCTGGTGGTATCGCTGATGCTCCAACCGCCATCTATTTCCTGAAGATTTTGGAAAACGTTCTCGGCGAAAAATGGCTCACCAATGAGTATTTCAGAATCGGTGCAAGCCGCCTCGCCGACAAGATTCGTGCAGAAATTTAATTTTAAATTTTTTTGTAAGATAAAGATACAGAATAAAATAAAAAGTGTATTTTTGCACGCTCAAATTTTAAAGGGCAATTTTTAGAGAAATTTTATAATAATATTGTTTAATTAATCAATTTGAAATTATGACCAAAGCTGAAATCGTAAACGAAATCGCAAACAAGACCGGTATTGACAAAAATGCAGTTCAGACCGTAGTCGAATCTTTTATGGATACCGTAAAGAAGTCTCTCTCTGCAGACGAAAATGTTTATTTGAGAGGTTTCGGTAGCTTTATCGTTAAGGAACGCGCTGAAAAAACGGCCAGAAACATTTCGAAGAAAACTACCATCGTTATTCCCGCTCACAAGATCCCGGCATTCAAACCTTGCAAGACTTTTGTGAACGTTGTTAAAAATAAATAATTAACCTTTTAAATTCACTAACTATGCCAAGCGGTAAAAAAAGAAAAAGACATAAGATGTCAACCCACAAGCGCAAAAAACGCTTGAGAAAGAACAGACATAAGAAGCACTAATCCCTTATGTCGCTTTGGAAAACTAAATTGTGGGCATCTTCCCGCAATTTAGTTTTTTCTTTTTTACTCTCGAACTAAGCCAATCTATGTCTGAAATAACGAAAGAATTAATTATTGCTTCCCATCCCGACCAAGTTCAAATCGCCCTCCTGGAAGATAAGAAACTGGTTGAGATGCACCAAGAAACTCCCTCCGAACAGTTTTGTGTCGGCAATGTTTTCGTTGGCAAAGTCCGAAAAGTAATGCCCGGCCTCAATGCCGCTTTCGTCAACATCGGAAGCGACAAGGACGCCTTCCTCCATTATCTCGACCTGGGACCGCAAACCCGTACGCTGAACGAATATGTGAAAACCATCGTCAGTGGCGGAAAGTGCAGTCTCTCCTCTGTGGAAAAACAACCCATCGTCGAGAAAGAAGGTAAAATCACCGACGTGATTTCACCGGGACAGACACTCCTGGTCCAAATCGCCAAAGAGTGCATCTCCACCAAAGGTCCCCGCATTACTACTGAAGTATCCTTTGCCGGACGCTATGCCGTTTTAGTTCCTTTCGGGGACAAAGTTTTTATCTCACAAAAAATCAAAGGAAGCGAAGAACGCAAACGCTTGCGTCAAATCGTCTCCGGTATCAAACCGCGCAATTTCGGCGTCATCATCCGTACCGTCGCCCAAGGCAAGTCCGCTGATGACCTCGAAAATGATATTGAACAACTTATCTCCCGATGGAAAGCGATGACGGAACAGATTGCCGCCAGCGTCCCGCCCGAAAAAGTTGCTTCCGAACTGGACCGAACCACCTCTCTCATCCGCGACCTTCTCAACGAGTCTTTCCACGCCATATACGTCGACGACAAGGATATCTATTCCGAAATTCGTACTTATATCAAGTCGTTTTCGGATAACAGAGACGTTGATATTGTAAAACTTTACAAAGAGAAAGTTCCTATCTTTGAGCATTTTAACGTTGCCAAACAGATTAAGGGCTCCTTCGGAAAGATTGTCACTATCAAAAACGGCATCTACCTCATCATTGAACAGACCGAGGCGATGTGTGTGATTGATGTCAATAGCGGAAACCGCGTCAAATCATCAAACTCACAGGAAGAAAATGCTATACAGGTCAATTTGGCGGCGGCAGAAGAGATTGCCCGTCAGATGCGCCTGCGCGACATCGGTGGCATCATAGTCATCGATTTTATTGATATGGCCACGGTCGGTAATCGGACGTTGCTGTATAAAAAAATGAACGAACTGATGGAAGGCGACCGCGCCCGTCATACGGTCTTGCAACTTAGCAAGTTCGGCTTGATGCAAATCACGCGCCAACGTCTGCGCCCCGTCACCACCATCGATACTCGTGAACAGTGCCCCGTCTGCCACGGCACTGGCAAAATCAAACCGGCCATCCTCATCGAAGAAAGCATAGAGAACACCGTCGACTTTCTGATCCAAAAGCAAAGTGAAGCGAAAATAACCGTCGAGGTTCATCCGTTTCTGTACGCTTATCTGACAAAAGGATTGTTTTCCAAACGGGTGAAATGGTTCTTTAAATATAAAAAATGGATTCACGTCCGCCAAAATATCAACTCGCATCTCCTTCAGTATAAGTTTTTTAATAAAGATATGGAGGAAATCATTCTTTGGGAATCGCAACCGGGAACCAAGAGTGGCGCTAATTAGAAACTATCACATATAAACTATTGTCTATGAGAAATTTGATTGAAAAACTTCGTCGTGATTCGTGGCTGATGGGCATCCTTCTCGGAAGTATCGTCCCCGCTCTGACTTTTGGTGTCGTTTACGGGCTCGTCGCTCTCGTGCTTTTCCTTTTCGGAAAGCCGATGGACACACTTTCGTTGGACCTGGTTAAGAAATTCATTTTGCTCAGCATCGTTCCGAGTGTCTTCGTGATGAGATACTACCTGCTCAAACTCAAGTATGATTTGACGGGCCGCGGCATTCTGCTCGTAACGTTTGTCATCGCCATCGGTTTTACAATCCTTCAGTTTACTGTTTAGGATGGCGCTTTCATACGAACCATACGAAAGACCGTCCCGCTCCGGACGGTCTTTTGTCGCAAAATGGTGTTTAAAACCTATCGGATTTGTCTCTGATTTGAAAAAAATCGTGTAACTTTGCAGCCCTTTTTAAAGATATGCCAGAAATAGATCTTGTTTCGTTGAAAAGTCGTTATGGAATTGTCGGTACGGACCCGGCTTTCTTGGAGGCATTGCGTATGGCCGTGCGTGTTGCACCGACGGATTATCCTGTCCTCATCATTGGAGAAACGGGCGCCGGAAAAGAGAATATCGCCCGTATCATCCACGATTTCAGCAAACGTAGTCGCGCTCCGTACCAAACAATCAATTGCGGAAGTTCGCCGGAAGGAACAATCGATTCAGAACTTTTTGGAAGCCAGAAAGGTGCTTATACCGGTTCCGTTGAAGACCGGCAGGGCCTTTTTGAAGTGGCTAACAAAGGAACCTTGTTTCTTGATGAATTGGGAAATATGCCGCTCTACACGCAGGTGCGTCTGCTCCGCGTATTGGAAAGCGGCACGTTTACGAGGGTAGGGGATAACGCGGCGCGTTCTACCGACGTGCGCGTGGTGGCAGCTACTAACGCCGACCTCTCCTCGCAAATGCGGATGGGAAAATTCCGTTCAGATTTGTACTATCGTCTAAATACGGTAACTATCTATCTGCCAGGTCTTCGGGAAAGAAAGGATGACATTTATCCGCTCTTCCTCCATTTTTCGCAACAAGCCGCACAGAAATATCGTGTGGAACAGATTCGGCTTGACGAAGAAGCCGTAAAAATGCTTGAATCTTATTCGTGGCCAGGTAACATTCGTCAGCTCAAGCATTTCGCCGAACGACTTTCTATTATGGAAATAGAACGTACTATCAAGGCGGAGGTGGTTCAAAAGTATCTTGACCTTGAAACCAAGCCCGTCTATTCTGTTTCGGTTTATTCGGCGGATAATACAGAGCAGCAGCAATATAACCACGACGCTTTGCAACGGCAAATCCAGAATTTGCAAATCGAGGTCACCAATTTGAAACAGATTGTTTACGAGCTGATTGTGCATAATGCGAAGTCCGGTTACACGGCCCCTACGCCGACGAATCACTCTTTGCAACTTCCTCCGCCCGCCGAGTCGGTGCCTGTGGTGGATAGCGAATCAGTGGAAGTGACGGATGATGACCACGAAATGCATATTTCCGATGACTCCCTGGCCGCGCAACAAAAACGTTCCATCATCGCTACTTTGGAGAAAAATGCGGGAAGCAGAAAGCTGACTGCCAAGGAATTAGGAATTTCAGAAAGAACGTTGTACAGAAAGATAAAAGAATATGGTTTGGAGTAGAAAACTTGTCCGTCGTGCGCAACTTGCACTTTTCTTATGCTTGACAGCATTGACTATTCAAAGCTGTCGCGTTTCGGTTTCATTGACGGGCGGTGATGTGGATCCCCGGGCGAAAACCGTTTATATTCAGACTTTTAAAAATAATTCCACGTTGGTGAATCCCACCTTGAGTAATGAGTTTACGAATGCGTTGAAAGATCGCGTCCAAGGCCAAACCCCGTTGACCATCATCAATACTCAAAACGGAGACTACAAAATTGAAGGTGAAATCACCGGATATACGATCAGCCCGGTGGCTATTCAAGGCGACGAAACCGCGGCAATGAACCGTCTAACCATCAGTGTGAATGTTCGTTTTACCAACACGTTTGATGAAACGAAAAATTTTGAACAGTCGTTCTCCCGTTATGTCGATTATTCGAGTACGCAGAACTTCACTTCCATCGAAAGCAGTTTGGTGCAGGAGGTGAACGATGCTTTGACGGAAGATATTTTTAATAAGGCATTTGTAAATTGGTAACTTTAAAAGAATGGATGATAATTTCTTAATTGTTGATGAAAGCAGCTTGGATGCTTTGCGCTCTTTGTGTGAAAAGTACCCGGCCTCCTCGTTCACCGCTTTCTACTATGCAAAAATGATGCAACTTTTGCATCCGGAAGAGTTTGAACGTGCGAAAGGACGTCATCTGATGTATGTTTTGGATCGTTCCCGATTCTTAGCTTTTCATATTGATAATGAGGAGGAAACGGAAAAAAAAGAGGCTTCTTCGTATAATTTTTGCAGCTCTTCTTCCTCCACTTCACTTGATGAAGAGGTTGCTCAAAAGACGACGGAAGAACCTGTCGATCAGAACGTGATTATCAATCAGTTAATTGCAGAATTGGACGTGGAAACACCGAAAATTCAGTTCGACCCGGAACGTCACGATGCCACCGCCAACTACAGCAAGCCCAGTTTGGTGGAGGATCCTGAAATCGTAAGTGAAACATTAGCAATGCTTTACTTGAGGCAAGGGTATCCTGGAAAGGCCATAAAAATTTATAAAAAATTGGCCTTGCTTTTTCCAGAAAAAAGTTGTTACTTTGCAGCCCTAATTCAAGAAGCAAAAAATAGTAAAAATCAATAGTAAAATTATTAAAAAATGACAATACTTGTTATCTTAATTATCATCGCTTGTATCGCTTTGGGTTTCTTTGTTTTGATTCAGGATTCAAAGGGTGGCGGCCTCGCTTCCAACTTCGCTTCCTCTAATCAAATTATGGGCGTAAGAAAAACCACCGATATGTTGGAAAAGATTACCTGGGGTTTGGCCATCGCTATTCTGGTTCTCTGCCTCAGCTGTGCTTTCCTTACGAAAAAGGAATTTTCTGATCGTTACGGCAATATGAGCCAGCAGACCGAGCAAACTACTGATGAAGAATAATATTTCTTATATCTTATTGAAAAAGAGAGAACTATAGTTCTCTCTTTTTCTTTTTTCACAGATGAAACAAAAAAACGGAATCTATTATCTACTCCTTATCTTCGCGGTCTGTTTCTGGGGAGTTTCGTTTGTGTTCACAAAGTCGCTGCTTGGCTTCTTTACACCTATTTCGCTGCTCTTCTTTCGGTTGCTTTTTGCTTCTGCTATCTTGTGCCTGCTCTGCCTCATCTTCTTTTATCAGCCATTGCGTGAGGTAAAAGCAAAAGATTGGCTTAATCTGTTCGGTTTGAGTTTGTTCGAGCCGTTCCTCTACTTCATCTTTGAAACATACAGTCTCCGAATAACTGATGCGACGGTCGTCTCCGTCATTATCGCCACCATACCGATTTTTACGCTCTTTTTGTCCGTTCTCTATTTCAAGGAGCGGATGTCGGGAGTGAACATCGCCGGTGTATTTCTTTCCGCCATCGGTATCTTGGTGATGCTTTTCCCCGATTTTGTCAATGCCATTTTTAATGTGAACGGGATTCTCCTAGCTTTTGGCGCAGTTTTCTCTTCCGTCGGCTACTCCTTTTTCCTGAATCGAGTCGATAACCGTTATCATCCCGTTTTCATCGTTGCGTGTCAAAACACCATCGGACTTTTTTTGTTTCTGCCTATGTTTTTGCTGATGCATAAAACGTCAGTTCTGTCCGAACAGTGGCACCTCCTTTTCCAACCGCAAGTTTTACTTCAAATATTGCCGTTGGCCATCTTCTGCTCGTCGTTGGCATTCATCTTCTATGTCATTTCCATTCAGAAAGTTGGCTTGGGCCGCGCTTGCACATTTACCAATCTTATCCCGATTGTGACGGCTGTTTGTTCTTATTTCGTTATTGATGAACAATTCACATTGATAAAAATAATAGGCACGGTGATTGCTGTTGTTGGTGTCGGTTTTGTGCAATATTCATCGAAACGTGTTGATAATTAGGATTTGGCTGATTTTATAATGCGAAATATGCCAAAGTGAGTGTGCAAGTGGCGATTTTGGCAGAAATGTGATGGGTGATTTCCGTAAAATAGTATCGTATTTTGCTTGCTTTGGCATAAAATGATGGTTGGATTCTGCCAAATTAATTTTTTTGTTGTACTTTTGCGGTTCCAAAAATTAAACCTATGTCTGTTATCATTGGAAGAAAAGAAGAAATTAGGGAGTTAGAATATTATCGTGATAGTGATAAGTCTGAGTTTGTTGCTCTTTACGGGCGGCGGCGAGTGGGGAAAACTTTTTTAGTGCGAAATCTGTTCGCTGGCCAATTTGCGTTTTGTCATACGGGCTTGTCTCCATACGACGACAAGAGTACGGTTACAAAATCAGATCAGCTGGATAATTTTTACAGCTCATTGACAGAATGGGGAATGGAGGAGTCGCATAGTCCGCAGGATTGGTTGGAAGCATTTCAAATGCTTAAGAAGTTGCTCCAAGAAAAACAGGATGGAAACAAACAGATTGTTTTTATTGACGAGTTGCCTTGGTTGGATACGAAAGGTTCTGGCTTTATAACTGCTTTGGAGTCTTTCTGGAATGGCTGGGCTTCGTTTAATAATGTTTTTCTGATTGTTTGTGGATCTGCTACGTCCTGGATGCTGGATAAATTGATAAATAATGTTGGTGGTTTGTACGGAAGATTGTCCACACAAATCCATCTGATGCCATTTCGGCTGAAAGAATGTGAGGAATTTTTTCAAAGCAGAGGAATTTTGATGAGCCGTTATGATATTGTCCAAGCGTATATGCTTTTTGGTGGCATTCCATATTACATAGAAAAATTTAGAAAAGGATTGAGTTTTGCTCAGAATATAGATCGTATAATGTTTAACAAATCTGCCGTTTTGAATGGTGAATTTGACCGTCTTTTTGGATCCTTGTTCTCCAATCCGGAACAGCATCAACGGGTCATAGCTTGTATTGGAATGCGGCGTTCCGGACTATCTCGCACGGAGGTGTCAGACAAAACGGGAATCTCATCCGGTGAGGGACTTACGCGCATTCTTAAATCGTTGGAAAATAGTGAGTTTATACTGAAATATAGGCCGTTTAATAATGCGAAATCGCAGTCATTATATAAATTGATTGATCCATTTTGTATTTCCCATCTGAAATTTGCTGGAGCTTTGCAGCAGTATGATGAACAATTCTGGCAGCACTATCTTGATTCACCTGCTTTTGCTGCTTGGAAAGGTATTGCTTTTGTGGAGGTCTGTATGTTGCACGTAAAGCAAATCAAGCAGGCATTACAGGTAGGCGGTGTCCATTCTGTTCATCACGGGGTTACTTTGAGTTCAGATGAAAATCACGAAGCAACGCAGATTGATTTGTTAATCTCTCGTAGCGATAATGTCGTGAATTTGTGTGAGATGAAGTTTTCTAATGCGGAATTTGAAATTGACAAGTCCTATGATAAAATTTTACGTAACAGAATTTCTTTGCTTGAAAAACAGTTGAAAAAGACTCAGTGCATTCATCTTACTTTTATTACTCCGTTTGGGGTCAAGCAGAATGTGTATGCCGGCATAGTTCAGAATAATCTTACGATTGATGATCTGTTTAATTGAGCCTCTTATAATTTATGTTGCTGTTTAGATTGGTAAAGAAATATTAAAATAAAAACGATGATAACTAACAAAATCCCTTTCGAAGAACTGAAACGTCGCACGACTCCCCGTGAGGATGATATCCGTGGATGTTATTACCGCGACCAGACGGCCATTCTGCACTCCAAGCCGTTCCGCAGACTAAAGCACAAAACGCAGGTTTTTTTCAGTCCGAATGACGACCACATTTGTACGCGCATCGAGCACGTTCTCCACGTCGCTACCGTCGCTGCAACCATCTGCCGTGGTCTCAATTCCAAAGCAGGGGAGGAGTGGCAGTTGAATGAGGATATGGCCTACGCCATCAGTTTGGGACACGACCTCGGTCACACGCCCTTCGGACATTCCGGCGAGGCGGCATTGGCTCGCGTCCTGGACGGACGGCAGTGTTTTATGCACGAAGTCAACAGTTACCGCGTCGTCGAAAAGTTGATTGACGGCGGCCACGGACTGAATCTTACTTACGCAGTAAAGGACGGGATTATCTGTCACAATGGCGAAAAATTTGAGCAGTCCATCACTCCCGATTTTACCATAAAAGATTTGGATTCAATCAATTCGCGCCGTTTCGTTCCCTCCACCTACGAGGGCGCCATCGTCCGTTTTTCCGATAAAATTGCCTACTTGGGACGTGACATCGAGGATGCAATGGTGGCTGGTTTTATTAAAAAAAGTGACATTCCAGCGGTGATTCGAAGAAAAATCGGCGGCACTAACAGCGATATCATCAACTTCCTCGTTAACGACGTGGTGGCCAACTCTACTGAAAATGCCATCGCCGTTTCCGATGAGGCACACGAACTGATGTTGGAACTTAGAAAGTTCAATTACAAAAGCATTTACGGACATCCACTGCTGGTGGAAGTGCAGCAGTCGTGTGAAAATATCGTCGCCACTTTGTTTGACTATCTCTATGAAATGTATGACCATTTTGATTTGGAGACGGGCAAGTACAAGGGCCACAAGAAATTGGCTTTCGAGGCCTATTTTGTTGACTATATGAAAAATATGCGTCCCTTCTATCTGAACGAAGCGGAACAACGTTCTTTCGACCGAGAATGTGTTGGAAAACAGATTGTTGCAGACTACCTTTCCGGTATGACCGACCGCTTTGCCATTGATTGTATGCACGAGATTTCCATTCCGCAGCCCATCCATTTCCGTCACGGACGAGGAACGTTCTAATTTTTTTCAAAAAGTGTCTATTTTTCCTCGCGGGAATTTGTCCGCAGGACCCTTTATTTGATTCGTTTTGTGTAAATTCGCGCCTTGTTTTTTTTGAAAGGTATTCGTTGTATATGACTGATAATAAGATAATAATAAAGGGAGCCCGCGTCAACAACCTGAAAAATGTGAGCATTGAGATTCCGCAAAACAGGTTGGTGGTTGTTACGGGACTTTCCGGTTCGGGAAAATCGTCACTGGCTTTCGATACGCTTTATGCGGAAGGACAGCGTCGTTATGTCGAGAGTTTGAGCTCGTATGCCCGTCAGTTTTTGGGAAAAATCACCAAGCCCGATGTTGATTCCATCCAGAACATTCCGCCTGCCATCGCCATTGAGCAGCGCGTCATATCCAGAAATCCGCGTTCCACGGTTGGAACGGCTACCGAAATTTATGAGTATCTCAAGTTGTTGTATGCCCGCGTTGGACGTACCTTTTCTCCTGTTAGTGGTCAGGAAGTAAAACGTGAAACCGCAGCCGATGTGGCGCATTATGTGGCTGCGCTGGCTCCGGACGCCAAGGTCTATCTGCTTTCACCCGTTGTCGTGGTGGCTGGACGAACTTTGCAGGAACAGTTGCAAATTCTTCAAAAAGAGGGATATAGCCGTCTGATCTATGAAAAAGAGTTGATGGATATTGATGATTTTCTTTTAATTAAAAAGAAAATCAAACAGCAGTCACTGTTCCTGATGGTTGACCGTTTCAAGGCGGGGGCCGTGGCGGAAATGGGAAGCCGTTTTGCAGATTCCGTCGAGTCCGCCTTTACGGAAGGAAAGGGGTTGTGTGTGGTTCAGACGGAAACTGAGGAGGGCTGTCGGCAGAAGTCGTTCAGCTCCACGATGGAAATGGACGGTATCCAGTTTCAAGAACCTTCCTTGAACCTTTTCAGCTTCAATAGTCCGTATGGGGCGTGCCCCGCTTGTGGCGGAACCGGCATCGTGGAGGGCGTGGATCCCGACTTGGTCATTCCCAATCCCTCCTTGTCCGTTTTCGAAGACGCGATTGCCTGCTGGCACGGAGATAAGTTGAGCGAGTGGAAACAGATGTTCATTCGGGCTGCGGGACGTCTCAACTTTCCGTTGCATCGTGCCATCGAGGACCTGTCTCCCGAAGAATACGACCTTTTGTGGAACGGCAATCCCGATAGGGAAGTTTATGGAATTAAACAATTCTTTGAATTTGTTGATAAACAGAAATTTAAGATTCAATACAGGGTTCTTTTCAGTCGCTATCGCGGACGTACGGTCTGCCCTGACTGCAAAGGATTTCGTCTTCGCAAAGAGGCAACGTACGTAAAAATCAAGGGGAAATCGATTACGGAAATGATTTCAATGCCGATTTCCGAATTGTATGCATTTTTTAAGGATTTCAAGTTTGACTCCCGCAATGAGGAGCAGATTGCCAAACACATTTTGGTGGAATTGGTCAACCGGCTCAATTTCCTGATGCAGGTCGGCTTGGGTTATTTGACGCTGAATCGTTCGGCACGGACTTTGTCGGGCGGTGAATCGCAACGGATTAATCTCGCCGCCTCGCTCGGCAGCAGTTTGGTTGGCTCCTTGTACGTATTGGATGAACCGAGTATCGGACTTCATCCGCGTGATACAGAGAAACTTATACAGGTTCTTTACCAGCTTCGTGACATTGGAAACACGGTGGTCGTTGTGGAACACGACGAGGAAATCATCCGGAGTGCCGATTATATCATTGACATTGGTCCTCGTGCCGGCCGTCTCGGGGGCGAAATCGTTTTTAACGGGACATTCGCTCAGCTGATGGAGCAAAAAGACGATTTGACGGCAGCGTACATCCGTGGAATGGAGCGACCGAACGAGCCTGACAGCCGTTGCATTCCGGTTCCGCCCGTGCGTCGCAAGTGGCGCAATTATGTTGAAATTGTCGGGGCTAAGGAACATAATCTCAAAAACGTCTCCGTCAAAATCCCGTTGCAGGTACTGACGCTCATTACGGGCGTGAGTGGTTCGGGAAAAAGCACCTTGATCAAAGATATTCTCTATCCGGGTTTGCAAAAAATGCTTGGAGAAAGCAACGATCGCGTGGGCAAACATTCCAAGATTGATGCTGACCTGAGCCGAATTTCCGAAGTCATTATTGTTGACCAAAACCCGATTGGGAAGTCATCACGTTCAAATCCAGCGATTTACATCAAGGCGTACGACGACATACGTGACCTTTTCGCATCGCAGCCACTGGCGAAGCAACGCGGTTACAAGTCCGCCTTTTTCTCTTTCAATACGCCCGGTGGACGTTGTGAAGAGTGCGAAGGAGAAGGCGTTATCCACGTTGGTATGCAGTTTATGGCTGATGTCGATCTGGAATGTACCGAATGCCACGGAAAGCATTTCAAGGATGAAATCTTAGAAGTGAAAGTGGGTGGTAAGGACATCAGCGATGTTTTGGATATGACCATCAATCAAGCTATTGAATATCTTGAAACATTGAAAGATACGAGCCGTTCCGCCTTGAATGCACTCACGAAATTGAAATATTTGCAAGATGTTGGCCTCGGTTACTTGAAAATGGGGCAGCCGTCGCATACACTTTCTGGCGGTGAGTCCCAGCGCGTCAAACTCGCGTTCTTCCTCGCTCAAGGTGACAGTAAGCAAAACGTCCTCTTTATTTTCGATGAACCGACCACGGGTTTGCATTTTCACGACATTAGCAAGCTCTACTCGGCTTTCAATCAGTTGATTGCGAAAGGAAACTCCATCATCGTCATTGAACACAATCCGGAAATCATAAAGTGTGCGGACTGGATTATTGACTTGGGCCCAGACGGTGGTGACGCGGGTGGACAGGTCGTGTGTGCCGGCACGCCCGAAGAGGTTGCCCGCGTGAAGGAATCTTATACGGGACACTTCCTCGCGCAAAAGTTGAATAAATAATTATAAAATATTGTTATTGAATATATTATGGAAACAATGTTGGATATATTTTGTGAAAATACACAGTCCGTTCACCCCTACGCTTTTGGTACGTCCATTATGGATATTGCAAAAGCGGAAAACGTCAGTTTGGCCTTTCCCATTTTAGGTGCGTTGGTGAATAACAAGGTTCGCGACCTAAGTTACCGTCTGCACGGTCCGGCCAAAATCAACTTCTTTGATATCACTTCGTTGTACGGAAATGCAATGTATTGTCGCTCACTCTATTTTGTTCTTTTCAAAGTAGTTGCTGATGTGCTTCCGAACGCGAAATTGAAAATCTTGCACTCCATTTCCGGAGGCAAATATTGTGAATTGGAAGGCCTTTGTGAGCCGTTGACCGATGCACTTGTTTTGCAATTGAAAGAAAGAATGCTGGAATTAGTCGCACGAAACCTCCCGTTTACCCGCATTGAACTTCCGACGGATGTGGCTTTGGCCGAGTATGCACGACACGGTATGGACGAAAAAGCCGAAATGTTCAAGTATAGGAAACGTATCTACACGAGCATTTATCAGTTGGATGACAAAATCAACTACTATTACGGTTTTCTGCTTCCGTCCACTGGTTACCTTACTAATTTCGAATTGGAAAAATATGAAAACGGCTTGTTGCTGAAAACACCCTATCGTTTTCAGCCCGGTCGCATTGCTGAAACTCGCCATCTTCCCAAACTTTTTGCCGTTTATCAAGAGTATAAAAGTTGGGCCAATCGTTGCGGAGTCCCCTACGTGATGAATCTGAATGACAAGGTTGTCAATGGGGGTATCGCGGATTTGATTCGTCAAACGGAGGCCTATCAGGAACGCCGTTTCGCCAAGATTGCAGACGAGATTTTTGAACGCAAAAGTGTGAAAATGGTTCTGATTTGCGGACCATCCTCTTCTGGCAAGACAACCTCTTGCAAGCGCCTGTCCGTACAACTTTCCCTGCTCGGTTACAAGCCAGTCCAAATTTCTGTTGATGACTTTTTTGTAGAAAGAGATGAAACACCGCGTGACACGAACGGCGAATTTGATTTCGAGGCGTTGGAGGCCATTGACTTAAAGCTATTTAATAAGACTTTGGTGGAATTGGCTGAAGGAAAGGAAGTTCCACTTCCCACTTTTGATTTTCCTTCAGGCAAAAAAGTGTGGAAAGGTAACACTGTAAAAATGGACGAAAATTCCATTTTGGTTGTCGAAGGCATTCACTGCTTGAATCCGAAACTGACCGCTTCTGTGCCGGAAGAACTCAAGTACAAGATTTTCGTTTCTGCCTTGACCTCTATCTCCATCGATTCTCAAAATCCGATTCCGACGACCGACAACCGTCTCATTCGACGCATTGTCCGCGACCACAAGTATCGCGGTTATTCGGCATTGGACACCCTGCGCCGTTGGCAGAGTGTGCGTAACGGAGAAGTCAAGAACATCTTTCCATTCCAGGAAAATGCGGACGCGATGGTCAATACGGCGCTCATTTATGAAATGGGAATTTTGAAACCATACGCGGTCCCTGTTCTTCGCGATGTTCCAGAGACGGAACCGGAATACGCGGAGGCGCGCCGTCTGCTCAAGTTCTTGTCGTATTTCAAAACCGTTCCGGAAAAAAATATTCCAGGAACTTCTATTCTTCGCGAATTTGTTGGCGGGAGTCAATTCCATTACTAATGAATTAGTTACATATTTATGCTGAAAAGTTATAACGAGATATGTGAATTGGTCCGCCATCGGCAGGAAGGCGAAATCATCACGGTTCTGGGGCCGACGGCTACCGGTAAGACCCGTTTGGCAGTGATGCTCGCTCGCGATTTCAATGCCGAAGTGGTGAGTGCGGATTCGCGTCAGGTGTATCGTGGAATGGACATCGGAACGGGGAAGGACTTGAGTGAGTATGTTGTTGATGGTCAGAAAGTTCCCTTTCATCTGATTGACATTGCAGAACCCGGCGCTGAGTACAATGTTGCCCAGTATCAGCAGGCGGCGTACGTGGCTATGGACCAGATTCGTTCTCGTGGGCACGAGATTGTTCTTTGCGGTGGCAGCGGAATGTATGTGGAAGCGTTGTTAGGCGGCTTTCGTCTCGCTCCTATCACTCGTGATCCGGTGGTTTATGCCTCACTGAACGCCAAAAGTGACGAAGAACTCATTGAAATGCTGAAGTCGTTTCGTGCCCTGCATAATCACACCGATACGTGCGAACGGCCAAGATTGATTAAAGCGGTTGAAATCGAACTTTATTACCAGCAGCATCCTGAATGGCAAGATGTTAATCATCCCATTCCTTCGGTTATCATCGGGTTGGCCGGTGATCGTGATTTGATTAGACAGAAAATAACAAATCGTCTCAGACAACGTCTGGAAGAAGGGATGATTGAGGAAGTGGAATTGTTAATTAAGAATGGCGCCTGTGTGGAGCAACTTATCCGCTATGGACTCGAATATAAGTTCGTTACAATGTATCTTCTAAACCAGATTTCTAAAGAAGATATGTTTGAAAAGTTAAATGTTGCCATCCATCAATTCTCAAAACGCCAGATGACGTGGTTTAGGAAAATGGAGCGTTCGGGCTTTGTTATTCACTGGGTTGACATTGCTGAACTTTGGCGCTGTTAAGGATTAAAATTAGGTTTAGAACGCGAATTAAGAAAATATTAGATAAAAAATAAATATTTTTTTTAAAAAGTGCGTGAACTATTGAAAAAAAAACTATTTTTGCCTCGATTTTCTAACTAAAACTTTTACATTATGAACGAACAAGAAAACAATGTGAGCTTCTTCCGTTTTGAAGATTTGCGTATCTATGCCAAGGCCCTTGATTACATTTCCTGGGTTCATTCTTTTACTTCCTCTTTGAGTGATAATTGTCGCTCGTCACTCGGTAATTCTTTTGTTAAGTCTGCACAAGGAATTGCGTTGAACATTGCGGAAGGTTCCGCAAGAAACAAAGCGCAATTTGTTTATTACTTGAAAATGGCTAAAAGTTCTGTTAGGGAATGTGTTGTTTACACGGAATTTGCTTCCCGCGACGGCGTGATGAACGAAGAGGATAAGACCTATTCAAGAAACCAGCTGATGGAGTTGACCCGAATGATTGGTTCGCTCGTCGCTTCCTTGCAACGTACCAGTACTCCTCGTGAAGAAGAAATGTATGAGGACGAAATGCCGAATATGATGATTTAGGTTTTCGTATAACTGAAATAAAGGGCGTTAGGATTTTTTCTTAACGCCTTTTTTTTTGAAAAATGATAATTTTCAGTGAATTATCTTCTCTTTGTTCAATAAAATCGTGTATCTTTGCAACAAATTTTTTTAGAATGAAATACGAAGATAACTCACAGAATAAGAGGAGTTTCCATAAGGGAGGCCCTCGTCGGGATGGCGGAAACGGTCGTCCGTCATTTCCAAAAAAGAGATTTACCTCCCGCCGCGATGGTGACGAGGGCGAAGAGGGTGATGATAAACCCAAACGTTTTGGCCGTCCCTCTTCCGGTGACAAAAAACGTCCGTTCTCTAAAGATCGTCCCCAGGGCGGACGAGGCCGTGGTGGAAAACGTCCTTTTCCCAAGCGTGAAGATGAGGGTAATGAAAATCCTCGTCCGTTCAGAAAAGAACGTTCTGAAGAGGAATCTTCCGATCGCCCGCGTCGCTCTTTCTCCAAGGACCGTCCGCAACGTCGTCCCGACGATCGTCCGCGCCGCTCTTTCTCCAAAGAACGCCCCGACGCCGCTCCGAAAAGACCTCGTTTCAATAAGGATGAAAACGCGCGTCCGCGTCGCGATGTGACCGCCGAATCTGAAATTCTGACCGAAATCGTAGAAAAACGCCGTCGCGAGGGTCGTCCTTCTCCTGAAAAGGTGAAGGTCCGTTCCCTCGAATTTGAAGAGCAATACCTTCCTGTCCGTTTGAATAAGTACATCGCTAATGCCGGTGTCTGCTCCCGTCGCGAAGCCGATACGTTGATTGCTGCCGGCGCCATTTCCGTTAACGGAACCGTCGTTACCGAACTCGGATTCAAGGTGAAACCTACGGATGAAGTCCGTTTCGGTGATACCGTTCTTCAACGGGAAAAGCCCGTCTATCTTTTGCTGAATAAACCGAAGGATTACATTACGACGATGGAAGACGAATTTGATCGGAAACACGTCCTCCAGTTGGTGCGCGGCGCGTGCAAAGAACGCATCTATCCCGTCGGTCGCCTCGACCGTGACACGACCGGCCTGCTGCTTTTCACGAACGATGGCGATTTGACAAAAAAACTCACCCATCCCCGCAGCGGCGTTCGTAAAATCTATCACGTTACGTTGGACAAAAATATCAAACAAAGCGAACTTGATGAAATTGCCACGGGTATTGAGTTGGAAGACGGCACGATGGCCGTTGACGAGATTTCATTCGTGGGCGAGCATAAGAACGAGGTCGGCGTGGTCATCCATTCCGGAAAGAACCGTATCGTGCGTCGTATTTTCGAATCGTTGGGTTATGAGGTCATTAAATTGGATCGTGTGGTCTTTGCCGGCCTGACGAAAAAGGATCTCCCTCGCGGAAGTTGGCGCTTCCTTACGCAGGAAGAAATCAATTTCTTGAAAATGACCGTTACAAATAAATAGCTTCATATTATGAATGATACTCCTGTATTGTTGCTTACCGGTTACTTGGGCAGTGGGAAAACCACATTGGTCAACCGTATTCTGACGAACCGCCGCGGTATCAAGTTCGCCGTTATCGTCAATGACATTGGCGAAGTGAATATTGATGCCGACTTGATTCAAAAAGGCGGTGTCGTCAATCAGCAAGACGACAGTCTCGTTGCCTTGCAGAACGGTTGCATCTGCTGCACGTTGAAAATGAACCTGGTTGCCCAATTGCAGGAGATTCTTGCACAGCATCGTTTCGACTATATCGTCATCGAAGCGAGCGGTATTTGCGAACCAGCGCCGATAGCTCAAACCATCTGCTCCATCCCTGCTATGGGAGCCGATTTCATAAAGGACGGCATCGCCAAGTTGGACTGCATCGTTACGGTGGTTGATGCGCTCCGTATGCAGAGTGAATTTGGTTGCGGAAACGACCTGCTTCGTGATAATCTCGATGAGGACGATATCGAAAATTTGGTCATCCAACAAATCGAATTTTGCAACATCGTCTTGCTGAACAAGGCATCTGAAGTCTCTCCCGAAGAGTTGACACGGGTGAAAGACATCATTCGTGCCTTGCAACCCGTCGCGCAAATCATTGAATGTGATTATGGTGAGGTTGATTTTGAAAAGATTTTGAATACGCAAATGTTTGATTTTGACCAGGTCGCTGCCTCCGCTACTTGGATTCGTGAAGTTGAGTCTCATCGCGACGAAGAAGAGGATGAACACGAACATCATCATCACGACGAAGAGGATGATGAACACGAGCATCATCACGAACATCACCATCACGACGAAGACGAGGACGAACACCATCATCATCACGAACACCATCATCACCACGACCACGATGGGGGAGAAGTGGAGGAATACGGTATCGGAACTTTTGTCTATTATCGCCGTAAACCGTTCAATATTGGCAAGTTTGACGATTTTGTTGCACGAAAGATTCCCAAAAATGTCATTCGTATTAAAGGAATCTGCTATTTCAAAAGTGAAATGGACAGTTGCTATATGTTCGAGCAGGCGGGCCGCCAGATTTCCTTGAAGGATATTGGAATGTGGTTTGCTACGATGCCGCAAGACGAGCTGCAGCTTTTGATGGAACGTGATGCAACTTTCCGCGCTGATTGGGATGACGAGTACGGTGATCGTATGCAGAAGCTGGTTTTCATAGGCCAAAAAATGGACAAGGCCGCGATTGTTCGCGACCTTGACGAGTGTTTATCAGAATAATTAAGCGTTTTCCTACTTTTGGCGATTGTGTTCCCATTTCCACGCCGATAGAATCATCTCTTCGACGCCATATTGGCACTCCCAACCCAACAGTTTACGAGCTTTTTCACTATTGCTGTAAATGGCCGGAATGTCGCCCTGACGGCGCTCTCCCAAACGATAGTTCAATTTCTGTCCTGTGATTTTTTCAAAAGCGTGTAGCATTTCCAAAACGGAAATCCCGTTACCGCTTCCTAAGTTGAAAATTTCACAGTTGTTTGTATTCTTTTGATTGATAACGAATTGAAGCGCTTTGACGTGAGCATCGGCAATGTCAGTAACGTGAATGTAGTCACGGATGCAAGAACCGTCGCGGGTGTCGTAATCCGTTCCATATACCATCATCTCTTTCCGAATCCCGATTCCGGTTTCCATAATGATGGGCATAAGATTGTTCGGTTTGTCCGGGGAAAGTTCCCCGTTGAGGCCGCTCATATCAGCCCCAACCGGATTGAAATAGCGCAGCAGAATGGCATTGAAATCCGGATGGTTGTGTGTAAATGCCTGAATCATACCTTCCCCGATTTGTTTGGTATGGGCGTAAGGACAAGCGGCTTGTCCCGCCGGCGTGGCTTCCGTGACAGGTAACTTCTCGACGTCTCCATAAATGGAGCAGGATGAAGAAAAGATTAAGTTGGGAATATGGTATTTTTCACACGCATCTAAAACGTTAAGCAGTGAATTGAGGTTGTTGCGGTAGTATTTGACGGGTTCGTCCACGGATTCCGGAACGCACTTGTAGGCGGCGAAGTGAATGATTCCGTCGATCGGGCTCTCTTGTTCGATGACCTTGAAAAAAGCATCGGAATCGCAAATGTCAACCTCATAGTTGGTTACTTTCTGCCCCGTAATTTGTTCAATCCGGTCCATTGTCCCTTTCGCCGAACGACTGAGGTTGTCAACGGAAACGACCTGAAAATCACCACTTTTGATGAGCTGTATGAGTGTGTGTGAACCGATATAACCGTTTCCTCCAGTAACAATAATTTTTTTCATAAAATTCTTCTATCCAGATTATTTGGAAATGTTTTTCAAATAGGGGTGATAGTCTCCCGTCAAACCGATGGCGTCCGTATTACGAATGTTCTGACAAATACTGACGTAATTGCGGGCGTCTTTGAGTGTAAATCCTTCTCCGGCAAGTATTCTCTCGTAAGCACGGGTGTGCAAATCGGTGAATCCGTCACTGAACTCGAATGTCTCGTCATCAATCAGGATGGAACGGTAGGTGGTCTTTCCTGCTTCGCGCAGTTCCTGTGGTACGAAAGAGGCATCCAAACTGAGGAACCAGCGGACGCGGGCGCGTTCTAGATGCAAGAAACCAGCTGCGGTGGAGTCGGACTTGTAGTGCACAATGTTCTCTTTGACTTCCCCGAAAATATAGGTCAGCATATCGAAAAAGTGAACGCCGATGTTGGTCGTGATTCCTCCGGACTTTGCCATATCCGCTTTCCAAGAGTAGTAATACCATTTGCCACGTCCCGTAATATACGTTAAATCAATGTCATAGATTTTTCCCGACTTGTCGTTTTCGATGCGTTCTTTCAATTTTTGAACCGACGGATGAAGGCGAAGTTGTAAAATGTGATAGATTTTTTTACCTGTATCTTTCTCCATATCTTCCAAACCATCGAGATTCCAAGTGTTGAGAACGAGTGGCTTTTCACAAATAGCATCGGCTCCGTTTCTTAGCGCGAGGCGGATGTGTGCATCGTGCAGATAGTTGGGGGAACAAATGGAAACATAATCGACCTGTTGTCCCTCTCCTTTTTTGGATAGGCGATAGATGTGTCGGTCAAAACGTTCTGCTTCAAGGAATAAAGCAGCATTTGGAAAATATCGGTCAATAATGCCAACACTGTCAGACTTGTCAAGGATGGCTACGAGGTTGTTACCGGTTTCTTTAATGGCCTGCATATGGCGTGGTGCGATGTAACCAGCGGCACCAATAAGTGCAAAATTCGACATATTTCTGTAGATTTATTTTTGGTCAAAAATGAGCTGCAAAAGTACGATTTTTGTTCTAAAAAAGTTATATCTTTGCGGCTGTTTTTTTACGTATATTGTATGAAAGTTGTCAAACTTGTAACTGTATTGATTCTGAGCGCGATTCTGTGTGCTCAAACCATTGCTCAACAGACGGGAATCTCCCCTGAAATGTTGAAAAAAATTCAGGAATCTTATCAGAAAACACCAGAAAACAAAGCATTGCAAAACGCTATCATTTACAATGATATCAACAAGATTGCTTTGAACCGAGATAATGAGGGCGCTTTTGACACCTATTTTTCTCATAAGGTTCCGTCCCAGGCCGTGACTGACCAGAAGTCCTCCGGGCGATGCTGGATGTTTACCGGTATGAACGTCCTTCGTTCCAAGGCGATAGCAAAATACGACCTTCCCGCCGATTTCCAGTTCTCACAGGTCTATACTTTTTTCTGGGACCAGTTGGAAAAATCCAATCTCTTCCTCCAAGCCATCATCGATACCAAAGATCAACCGATGGAGGATAAGACGGTTGAGTGGCTTTTCAAGAATCCGTTGAGTGATGGCGGCCAATTCACCGGTGTCGCCAACTTAGTTGAAAAGTACGGTATCGTTCCGGCTGAAGCGATGCGTGAAACCAACAGTAGCAATAAGACAAGTACGATGTCGAACATCCTGAGTCTCAAATTGCGAGAGTTCGGTCTCGAACTTCGCCAAATGGCTTCGGACAAGGCGCCCGCCGCTAAATTGCAAAGCCGTAAGGTTGAAATGCTCCAGGTCGTTTACAAAATCCTCGCCCTCAATTTCGGTGAGCCGCCTGCCGAATTTTCTTGGACGCGCCACGATAAAAACGGGAAACCGGTGGAAACGGAAACCTATACCCCTCACTCTTTCCGCGAAAAGTTTGCTAATGAGGACTTTTCAAAGTATTATATGATTATGAACGACCCGACGCGCCCCTATTACCAGGTGTATGAAATTGAGTACGACCGTCACGTCTATGATGGGGATAACTGGAAATATCTCAATCTCCCGATGGACGAAATCGCGCCGCTGGCCATCGCCTCCATCAAGGACAGCACGATGATGTACTTCTCTTGCGACGTGGGCAAGTTCCTTAACCGCGATAAGGGTTTCTTGGATGTAAACAATTATGACTACGCCTCTTTGTTCGGAGTCGATTTTAATATGGATAAAAAACAGAGAGTCAGTACTTT
This sequence comes from Bacteroidales bacterium UBA1756, assembly GCA_002314795.1. GTDB lineage: Bacteria > Bacteroidota > Bacteroidia > Bacteroidales > WCHB1-69 > UBA1756. The sequence continues at coordinate 24,029 of DCHI01000004.1, forward strand.
TGCAAGTGGCTCGTCGCACGCAATGACGCTCTGCGCCGTGGATTTGGATGAAAACGACCAACCTAAAAAATGGATGGTGGAGAATAGTTGGGGTAGCTCCTACGGATACAAAGGTTTTCTCATTATGACAAATGACTGGTTCAATGAATATATGTTTCGTGTCGTCATTGAAGAAAAATATCTGCCAGCCAAGTATTTAAAAATGTTTGAAGGCAAACCGATGATGCTCCCACCTTGGGATCCTATGTTTGCTCCTGAAGATTAACTCGATTGATAATGTCCAATACAAAGAATATTGTAAATGTATTTGTCCCTTGTTGTATGGACCTTTTTGTCCCTGCATCAGCACAGTCTATGATGAGCGTGCTGGAACGATTAGGGGACGAATGCCTGTACGTCAGTGAGTTGACTTGCTGTGGACGCCAGTTCTATATCCGCGGTGACCGCGATACGGCCAGCAAATTGGCCTATCAACTCACGTCGGCATTCGATAACGAATACGATATCGTCGTTCCTTCTCCCGCTTGTGCCGGTTTTATTAAAAATACCTACGGCGACTTGACCTCTATGCAGTCGTTTCCGAAGGCGGTGGGCCACGTCACGAAAAGAACGTTTGAACTTTGCGACTATATCGTGAATGAAAAGAAGGTTACCTGTCTCGGAAATAATTTCCCACATAAGGTTTTCTATTTTCAGTCTTGTTCAGAACGTAATTCGTATCGTTCCGGTAATGAAATTATTACGCTTCTTGAGAATACGGGCGGTTTGAAACTTTTTATGGACTTGTCTATGAATACCTGCTGTTCGGCAAATGGAGGAAGCGCATTTCACAATCACGAATTGTCGGAGTTCCTGCTTAAAATGATTGTGGATCGTGCTTTGGAATCGGAGGCCGAGTTCATCACTTGTTCCGATGTTCACTGCCTTCAATATATTGATGCGTACTTGCAGCAGGAGGGTATTGATATTGAAACGGCGTCTATTCCCCAGATTTTGAATTCATTTGAAGAAGATAACGTTGATGAAGAGGAGTAAACAATGAGAGTATTGATGTTCGGTTGGGAATTTCCGCCTCATATTTCGGGGGGCTTGGGAACCGCCTGCTTCGGTTTGACGAAGGGGTTGGCTGCTCAGAAGGTTGATGTTGCCTTGGTTGTCCCGAAAGCGTATGGTGATGAAGACCAAAGTAAAGTCCGCATCGTCAATGCTTCCGACTTTGCATTTGATACCCGCCGTTCTCGTTTCTTTTCATACTCCAATGAAGTCTCCTACATAGAGGTGAATTCCCGTCTGATTCCATACGTGGGTGTAGACGACTATTTTAACGTAGTGAACCAGATGGAAAGTGGTGTTCTTTCCGCAGAGGAGGAAAGTTGTTTCCGCCGTTATCAGTTTCAAGGTGGCTATGGCCAGAATTTGATGCAAGAAGTTGAAAAGTATGCTATGGTGGCAGAGGAAATTGCCAAGGCAGAAAACTTTGACGTCATTCACGCGCACGATTGGCTTACCTATCGCGCCGGCATTGCAGCCAAACGCGTCTCTGGAAAGCCGTTGGTGGTGCACATACACGCTACCGAGTATGATCGTTCCGGAGAGAATAACCGTAACGATTTGGTTTACAATATGGAACGTGAAGGTATGATGGCCGCCGATGCTGTGTGCGCGGTTAGCAACCTCACCCGCTCCATCGTGATTGAGAAATACGGAGTCCCCGCAGACAAGGTCTATACCCTGCACAATGCCGTTGAGCCGAATTTGCATACGGCTTCTTCCGAGCGCGTCTTGGAGGATAAAATCGTGACTTTTTTGGGACGTGTCACTTTTCAAAAAGGTCCGGAATATTTCGTTGAAGTGGCTCAACGTGTTTTGCAAAAGGATCCTCACGTTCGTTTCGTACTCGCCGGCGATGGTGATATGCTTCCCCGTGTCATCCAACGTGTGGCGGAGTTGGGCCTTTCCGACCGTTTCCACTTTACTGGCTTTTTGCGGGGAAGTGACATCAATAAGATGTTTGCTATGAGTGATGTTTATGTAATGCCTTCTATATCAGAGCCCTTTGGAATATCTCCTTTGGAAGCAATGCAGTCGGGCGTGCCAGTTGTCATTTCGAAGCAGTCGGGCGTGTCAGAAATTCTGCGCTATGCCATCAAAGTCGATTTTTGGGATATTGATGCTATGGCGGACGCAATCTACGGTATTCTCCATTATCCTGCCTTGTCCAGTATCTTTTCAGAAAAAGGTATGCAGGAGGCGAACAGTTTGAAGTGGGAGGATGTCGCGTTTCGCCTTAAAGCGATATACGAAAAAGTTATCTGAACTTATGAAAGCAATCTTTCCAGGATCTTTTGACCCTATTACGCGTGGACACGTGGAATTAGTCCGTTCCGCTCTTCCACTTTTCGATACGATTTATGTGGCCATCGGTGTGAATGCCGACAAATCTGGTTTTTTCCCGATACAGCGGCGTAAGCAGTGGATTGCTGCCTGTTTCGCGAATGAACAAAAAGTACAAGTCATCGATTATCAGAATCTTACAGTTGATTTGTGCAAAGAGCTGGGCGTTTCCTACATCATTCGCGGACTCCGCAATTCCATAGATTTTCAATACGAGAATGACATAGCTCAAGCCAATCGGCAACTTTGTCCCGAAGTGGAAACGATGTTCTTCGCCACTCGCCCTGAATACGCCCACATCTCGTCGTCCGTCGTTCGAGACGTGTTCCGTCACCACGGGAATTGGCGCCTATTTGTTCCCGAAGAGGTGTCTTTGGACCTCTGATTACGGGGACGCTCTGTTGCGTGCTTCTATGATGACATAGACTGGCAAATGGTCTGCGTATCCTCCTATGTATCTGGGACCTAAAAAGGTTCGATAAACCTTTTCCCCTCCAAATTTTTCGTCGGGCTCTACCATAAAGTCCGCTTTGAAAATGTGCGCTTCCTGATTCGTGATGTACAAAGGATTGTCTTGGTCGAGTAGGGGAGATGAAACGATAATCTGGTCCAGACACCCCCAGAAATCTTCGTGTTTGTGTGAACCGGTGTTCGGCATTCTTGCGAATCGGTACATCAAATCATATAATTGGCATTGCCGTTTTTCATTTTTGTCAATGTCACCACATTGTAATACTTCGGTGATACTTTCGTCGGTGGGATAGTCGTTGAAGTCGCCTGTGATGAAGATGTTAGCAGCCGGATTGTCGCGAAGCAGGGAATCGGCATAATGACGGACGATGGAAGCATAATAGTTGCGTTTAGGGATGGTAGGCGCATATCCTCCATACCTTGATGTCCAGTGGTTTACGAAAATGTGCAAACTGTCCCCGTTGTAGAATTGCGCGACGGCATATAAGATGTCGCGGTTTTTGGCCACCGAATCGAACGGAAAGACGACGGGAATGGGGCGGCTCCGTAAAATCCGTATCCGATCTCGGCGATACAGCAAAGCGACATCAACGCCCCGAATATCGGGTGAGTCGTAATGAACATAACCGTAGTGATATTTTTTCAGCGGGGAATCGTAGCAGAGCCGTTTTAGCACCGACGCTTCTTCGATTTCGGCAAGGCCAATCACGTCCGGCGGCGACCATTTTCCCATTGCTAAAATGACTTTTGAAATGTTGTTGATTTTCCTAACATATTTACGATACGTCCAATGATTGAAGCCATTCGGAGTGAAGGCGTCGTCATTCTTCAAACTATCGTCATTCGGATTGAAAAGATTTTCTACATTGTAAAAGGCAACGATATAATTCGCAGAATCTTGCGCTTTAATTGAAATTGTTAATATTAGTAATGATGTAAAAATCAGTACAATCCGTGATATTTTCATAGTAATAATCTTAAATATTGAATATCGCAAAGATACTATATTCTTTTGCGGATTTCAAGAGTTGTTGATAACTTTTTAACGATAAATTATAATTGTTTTGCCAGAGGCTAAAAAGAGTGCAAGGTGGGGCTGTATTTTTTTTCAGAACGTGACTATGATTTGAAAAAAACGTGTAAATTTGCCGCCGCTTTTGTTATGGCATAAAATTAATGAGAATATCATAAAATAATATAGTATAAGATGGCAGAAAAAGTCAAAGGAAAAATTTCCCAAATCGTAGGCGCAGTCATTGACGTACGTTTCGACGACGATTGCACCCTTCCGAACATCTACGATGCCCTTGAGGTAACGAGAGACAACGGAGAAAAGTTAATTCTTGAATGTCAGCAAGATATCGGTGAAAACACGATGCGTTGCATTGCAATGGATTCCACGGACGGTTTGCGTCGTGGTATGGAAGTCGTTGCTACAGGCGCTATGATTTCAATGCCTACCGGCGAAATCAACGGACGTCTTCTCAACGTGGTCGGTGAATGTATCGACGGAATGCCGCAGATTCAATGCGAAAAACGTAACAACATCCACAAGGATCCTCCGACATTCGAGAACCTTTCGACGTCCGAAGAGGTCCTCTTCACTGGTATCAAGGCAATTGACTTGATCGAACCTTACGCTAAGGGCGGTAAGATTGGTCTGTTCGGTGGCGCTGGTGTAGGAAAGACCGTCTTGATTATGGAAATGATCAACAACATCGCAAAGAAATATTCCGGTATGTCCGTTTTCGCGGGTGTCGGTGAACGTACCCGTGAAGGTAACGACCTTCTGCGTGAAATGATTGAGTCAGGCGTTATCCGTTACGGCGAAGAATTCAAGAAGAGTATGGACGCCGGCGGTTGGGACTTGAGTAAGGTGGATAAGGAAGAACTGAAAAAGTCACAATGTACGATGGTTTTCGGTCAGATGAACGAACCCCCTGGAGCACGTGCCCGTGTCGCTCTTTCCGGTCTTACCGTGGCTGAACATTTCCGCGACGGTGACGAATCCACCGGCGGCAAGGATATCCTTTTCTTCGTGGATAATATCTTCCGTTTCACACAGGCAGGTTCCGAAGTTTCCGCTTTGCTCGGTCGTATGCCTTCTGCCGTTGGTTACCAACCGACTTTGGCTACCGAAATGGGGTTGATGCAGGAACGTATCACCTCAACAAAGAGAGGTTCCATCACCTCCATCCAAGCTATTTATGTACCTGCGGACGACTTGACTGACCCCGCTCCGGCTACGACGTTCTCTCACTTGGATGCTAAAACGGTACTTAGCCGTAAGATTGCCAGCTTGGGTATCTATCCCGCTGTCGATCCGTTGGATTCTTCTTCCCGTATTCTTACGCCAGCTACGGTTGGTGACGCACACTACAATACGGCTCAACGTGTGAAGATGGTTCTCCAAAGATATGCTGAACTTCAAGATATTATCGCCATCCTCGGTATGGACGAGTTGTCTGAAGCAGACCGTAACGTGGTTCACCGTGCAAGACGTGTTCAACGTTTCTTGTCACAACCTTTCCACGTCGCTGAACAGTTCACCGGTTTGAAGGGCGCTTTCGTAAGCATCGAAGATACAATCAAGGGCTTCAATATGATTCTTGATGGCGAACTCGATTACTTGCCGGAAACCGCTTTCAACTTGGTCGGTACGATTGAAGAAGCTATCGAAAAAGGTAAAAAGGAATTGGCTAACGCTAAATAATTTTGGAGATGAATTTGGAAATTGTCACACCCGACAAAGAATTATTCTCCGGCGAAGTCTCTTTGGTTCAACTTCCTGGCATTGATGGATTGTTTGAAATATTGAACTGCCACGCCCCGCTCATTTCCGCCCTCAAACAAGGAAAAGTGAAATTGGTGGACGCTCAGAATGAAACGAAATTTTTTGACGTTCGTGGCGGCGTAGTTGAAGTTTTGAACAACAAAGTGCTCGTGCTTGCTGAATAATTATGGAATCTACTGACTTTGTATTGCGGGGCAAGAAATTGTCACTCATCAGTCAGTTGCGCGAACAAGGCATTAGTGATGAAAATGTCCTACACGCTTTTGAAGTCGTGGAAAGACATCGCTTCATTGAAAATACGATTTTTTGGGATAAGGCATACGTGAATTGCCCTGTCCCAATTTCTTGTGGACAAACAATGTCTCAGCCCATCACGGTGGCCTTTCAATCCCAACTGCTGAAAATTCAGAAAAATGATAAGGTCTTGGAAATCGGAACTGGTTCTGGTTTCCAAGCTTCCATTTTGTCTGCTATGGGTGCCAATGTCTATTCGGTTGAACGCCAAATCGAGCTGTTCCGAAAAACACGCACACTATTGACAACGGAATTGCACATACGCAATCTTTCCCTCTTCTTCGGTGACGGTTTCAAAGGCCTTCCGGACGAGGCCCCGTTTGACAAGATTATTGTTACCTGCGGTGCTCCCGATGTCCCCACCTCTTTGCTGACTCAGTTGAAAGTGGGCGGCATTATTGTTATTCCAGTTGGTGACGGGGTGCAGGATATGAAAAGAATTACAAAAGTTTCTGATTTTGAATATCAGCAAGAATCATTTGGCGAATTTAAATTTGTCCCTATGCTGAGTAGTATGGTAAAGGGAAATAAAGGTTCATTTTAAAAGTAATAAACAATAAATTAAATAGTTATGGCTTGCAATGGTAATTGTATGATTACAAAAACGAGATTGGAAGGTGTAGAAAACGTCATCGTCGTTGCTTCGGGTAAGGGCGGAGTCGGCAAATCTACCGTTTCCGCGAATTTGGCCCTCACCTTGGCTAAACAGGGTTACCGCGTCGGCGTTTTGGATGCGGATATCTATGGCCCGTCCATCCATAAAATGTTTGGATTGGAAAGTGTCCGCGTTACAGCTACTTACGTCGGTGAAGAAGAGTATTTCGTCCCCGTTGAAAAATTTGGGATGAAAATACTTTCCCTCGGTATGTTAGTTGACAATAGTCAGGCCGTCATCTGGCGTGGCCCGTTGGCAGCAAGCGCCTTGGCTCAACTTTTCTCCAAAACCCAGTGGGGTGAATTGGACTATCTTGTGGTGGATTTCCCTCCAGGAACAGGTGATATTCAGATCTCGGTGATGCAACAGTTTGAGGTTGACGGCGCTATCGTCGTGACAACCCCGCAGGTGCTTGCCGTGAATGACGCCCGCAAAGGCGCTGAAATGTTCTCTGCTTCCAAAATGAATGTGCCGTTGATTGGTATCGTTGAAAATATGTCGTGGTTTACTCCTAAAGAACATCCGACAGAAAAATATTTGCTCTTTGGTAAAGGTGGCGGACAAAAACTTGCTGACGAATTTCAAACGAAATTGTTGGTTCAAATTCCTTTGATTCAAGATGTTGAAGAAGTTGAAAATCAGGACTGTCTGCTTGCTAATTCTAACAAAGAAATATGTGAAGCTTTTGAAAATCTGGCAACTCAGGTCGATGCCTTCGTTGCGGCTCTGCCTCCGAAAGCTCCCAACGTATTGAAGATCGCCGTTCCGACGGTAGATAATCGTGTCGATGACCATTTCGGTCATTGTGACCACTACACGGTTTTTGAAATCGGTGCTAACAAAAAAATCGTGAATGAGGAAACCGTTCCGGCAGGGGAGGGTTGCGGCTGCAAGTCAAACATCGCTTCCGTTTTGCGCGAGATGGGCGTCTCCATTTTGTTGGCTGGTAATATGGGTGATGGTGCAAAGAATGTTCTTGAAGCCCAGAAGATTCGCGTCGTCCGCGGCTGTTCCGGTGACATTCATCAGTTGGTTGCCGACTTCCTTGCCGGCAAGGTTTGTGACTCCGGCATCGGTTGTGCCGGTCACGAAGGCGGTTGCGGCCATCACTCCGGCGGTTGCGGTCACTAAGCTTATTCGATAATTCTGTCTTTATGCTGCGATAGAAAGGCTTCCCATCCGGAGGCCTTTCCTGTTTGTAGGGGAATACGGTTCTGTAGATGATGGGTGACGGCGACCGCTAATGCGTCCGTAGCATCCAGGTATTTTGTTTCGGTTGAAAATGCATACATCGCGTGAAGCATAGCGGCAACTTGCTCCTTCGAGGCCGCCCCTTTCCCCGTAATGGACTGCTTGATTCGTCTGGGTGAGTATTCAAATACTTGTAAACCAGCGTGTAAGCACGCTCCAATGACAACTCCTTGCGCCCTTCCTAACTTGAGCATAGATTGTGGATTCTTTCCATAAAACGGCTCTTCGATGGCCAATATGTCAGGATGATACTGTTCGATGAGTTGTCGCGTGCTGTCATAAATCATCATCAATTTGGAATTTTGGTCGGGCAATTTCTTCATATTCACCACGTTCAGTGTCACAATCTCGCTATTTCGTGCGTGTGTTTGCAGCAGCGAGTATCCCATCACGTTGGTGCCGGGGTCAATTCCTAATATCAGATGATCGGTACTTTCCATCCTGTGGTTTATTTTTTCAAAATGAGCGTTTGATTTGGATAGTCGATGACGGCTTCGTATCGATGCAGAAAATCACCACCCAAAATCCCGTGAATCCTTTTGAACCCCATCTGCACATACATTTCGTTGATTTCGCTGATGTCAAGCAAGCGGGTTGTCAGTTTCTCAACGGGCATTCGGCCGACTTTCAGATCGGTAATGTTGGCAATTTCCGTTTGAAAATTGCTGCCTCCAATGCCAATATTCACTTCGTCTTTTTCCATCTCTTCATCAGAAATGGAAATGGTTTCAATGAGCGATTTGTCAAAACAGGAGTGATTGGCTCCCGTATCTATCAGCAGCCGAATTCGTTTCCCTTGTAACCGTCCCTTGACGACGATATGAAAGCCCTCTGGATCCAATTCCCAGAGGGCTAATGGTACGTTATAGTTTTTCATTGTAAAACGTGACGTCTCTTATTAGAGGTGAACACATTCGTTGTATGCGTTGGCCGCGGCTTCCATAATTGCTTCTGAAAGAGTTGGATGCGGATGAACGGCGTGAATGATTTCGGAACCCTTGACGTGCTGTTGACGTGCGATGACGATTCCTGAAACCATTTCAGTAACATTTTCTCCAATCATATGGCAGCCGAGAATTTCATCGGTTTTAGCATCAAAAATGATTTTAATCATACCGTCGCGATTGCCGGAAGCCGTTGCTTTGCCAGAAGCCGTGAACGGGAACTTTCCTATGCGCAATTCGTGACCGGCTTCTATGGCCTTCTTTTCCGTTAAACCGACAGAGGCAATTTCGGGTGCGGTGTAAGTACATCCCGGAATGTTGGCGTAATCAACGGGAAGCGGATTCTTTCCGGCAATCTTTTCTACACAAACAAGCGCCTCGTGGGATGCGACGTGTGCCAAGGCGGGTCCCTTCACAATGTCGCCGATAGCATAAACGCCCTCGCAGTTGGTGCGGTAGTATTCGTCCACGACAACTTTGCCGCGTTCTACTTCGATGCCGAGATTTTCCAAACCGAGACCTTCGATATTGGTGACAACGCCTACAGCAGAAAGAACGATGTCGCATTCGATTTCGGTAATCTTGCCTTTTCCGTCCTTAACGGTGACGACGCACTTTTCACCTGTCGTATCAACACTTTCAACGGAAGAAGAGGTCATCACTTTGATGCCGTTTTTCCGGAAACTGCGTTCCAATTGTTTGGAAATTTCTTCGTCTTCTACGGGAACGAGGTTGGGTAAAAATTCTACGATGGTGACTTTCGTGCCCAAACTTGAATAAAAATGTGCGAACTCGCTTCCAATAGCACCTGAGCCCATAACTACCATTGATTCAGGAAGTTTTGGGAGCGTGAGAGCCATACGGTAACCGATGATTTTTTCACCGTCTTGTTTGATGTGGGGCAGTTCTTTGGAACGGGCGCCAGTGGCAAGAATGATGTGGTCGGCTTCTAAAACCTCGGTCGTATCATCAAATTTGCTGACGGAAACTTTCTTGTCTTTGGTCAATCTGCCAAAACCTTCGATGACGTCAACATTGTTCTTTTTCAAAAGAAATTGAACGCCTTTGCTCATCGTTTCGGCAACGCCACGACTGCGTCTGACCATCGCCTCAAAGTCGGGTTTTGCGGGAGTGTCCAATACAACTCCGTAATTTTCAGCGTGTTTCATATAATTGTAAACTTGTGCTGATTTGAGGAGCGCTTTGGTAGGTATGCAACCCCAGTTGAGGCAGATGCCTCCTAATTCACCGCTTTCTACAACAGCGGTTTTCATATTCAGTTGACTGGCGCGGATGGCAGCCACGTAACCTCCGGGGCCACTTCCGATGACGATGACATCGTATTTCATAACTTTCTCTTTTTTAATTTATTATAGATTAAAATGATTGCTTTGTAAGAAGCCGCAAATTTACAATTATTTTGTGGATTCATCTATGCGAAAGAATAACTATTTTTGCAGCCATTTTGTTCTTTATGGAAAAAAAATTGCTTGTTTTCAATCCGGATCACGATTTGGCTTTGGCGCACGGGACGAACCATTATGTTTCACCTACTTCTGCACTCGCTTTCGCTGACGATTGTTCCGCCGTGCTGACGTGGCTGATTCCCGATGCGTACGTACTTGTGTCGGACTTTCCCTCTCCCGATTTCCAAAATTTCTGTCAGAAATTCCCTCTTAATCCTCATTTTGTACTGAAAACAGACCTTTCTAATACCGCCATTGAAAAAGTAGTTCCGTGGGGTTGGAACCATAACTTGAAATCGCAGTTGCTAAAGTGTGGCATTCCGGAGAACCGACTCCCTTCGGACGCGGCCTTGTCGGAAATCCATCGCCTCTCGCACCGACGTACCTCCGTGCGTGCAATGACTTTTCTAAGGGAACACTCCCGTTTTGCATCCGAGTTTCCGGTGCCCGCGTCTGAATTGGTGGATGAGGCAGCTGTGGCTGAGTTCCTTTCGCATTACGACGCGGCCATCTTCAAAATGCCGTGGTCGGGAAGCGGGCGCGGACTGCGGCGTGTGCTGGGAGCTCCGACGACGCACCAAGCGGGTTGGATTCGTCAGTCCATCCGCAAGTACGGTTGCATTATGGCGGAGCCCTTCTACGATGTGGTACAGGATTTTGCTATGGAGTTCTGGTGTGACGAGAAGGTGACTTTCAGCGGCTATTCCTATTTTAATACGCAAAATGGTGTTTATCAGTCCAATCTCTTGTATTCTGATGCTGAGATTGAAAGAATGTTGTCGGAGTGGGTTTCCACTATGGTTTTGGAAGAGTGCCGCACCTTGCTGACGCGTTTTCTTCAAGAAGAAATTGCACCTTATTACCACGGATGTATCGGGGTGGATATGTTTATCTATCAGAAAGATAATCAATACTTTATCAATCCGTGTGTGGAAATCAACTTGCGGATGACGATGGGATACTTGGCAAATGTTTTTGTGAAAAAGTATCTTGCCGAGGGTGCAAAAGGGTTCCTCCGTCTTCGTTATGTGAAGGATGAAGGTGGTTTGCAGTCGTTGGCGGACACGTATAAAAAAAGCTTTCCATTGGTTGTCTCCGATGGAAAGCTTGTGAGCGGTTTTCTGCCACTGACACCGATAACGAAAAAAACGCATTATACGGTTTCGGTGGAAGTGGAGGTTTAGACCCTTATTTGTTTCTCGTGATGACGCCGTTGAACTGAGCGGTCGGCGTGACGATGATTTCGTTCAGGCAAACGTGTGCCGGACGATTGAGGACGAATTCTACGATGTCTGCGATGTCTTTGGCAACAAGCGGGTCGTATCCCTCATAAACTTTGTCGGCACGAGCTTGGTCGCCGTGGAAACGGACATTGGAAAATTCTGTTTCGGCTGCCCCAGGCGCAATCATCGTGACCTTGATTCCGTAGGGGAGGAAGTCGGTGCGCATCGCTTTTGAAAGTGCTAAAACCGCGTGCTTGGTGGCGCAATAGACGCCGCCGCCCATATACACTTCGTGACTGGCCGTGGAACCAAGGTTGATGATGTGACCGCTTTTGCGTTCTACCATTTGTGGAGCCACCAGCCGTGTGATGTATAGCAGCCCTTTTATGTTGGTGTCAATCATCCGTTCCCAGTCCTCGAGAGCGCCTTTGTGTATCGGGTCGAGTTCGACGGCGAGACCGGCGTTATTGACAAGCACATCGATGGGAAGAAATTCTTCCGGAATAGAGCGGATGGCTTCTTCGCAGGCGGCCTGGTCGCGGACGTCAAAAATGAGTGGCAGAACGGGACACTGCGTGTCGTCTTCGATTTCTTTGCAGAGGGCCACTAATTTGTCCTCACGACGAGCCGTCAAAATCAAACGACAATCGGTATGGCTCAAGTTGCGTGCTATGGCTTCTCCGAAACCGGAGGAGGCACCTGTAATCAAAATGTTTCTCATATTCTTAAAGTCTAAAATCTAAAGTCAAAAGTCTAAATCTTCTTAAATCCGATAATTTCTCGAACGTCTCTAACCGTGGGCGCTGCACTTTCGTGGGCGCGTTCGGCACCGCGGGCAATAACTTTTCTCAGATAGTCGTCGTCGTTTCTGAGTTCCATAATGCGTTCGTGAATGGGTGCGATGAAGGCGGTCATATCGGCGGCCAATTGCTTTTTCATATCACCGTACCGTACGCGGCATTCGTTGTATTCGGTTTCAAAAAACTGCAAGGTTTCGGGAGCTGATACGGCTCTCATCAAAGCAAACAGGTTCTCAATGGCTTGCGGCTTCGGTTGGTTCGGCTCGGTCGGACCGCTGTCGGTAACGGCCTTCATCACCTTTTTCTTGATGATTTCCGGAGTATCGGACAGATAGACGCAGGAGTTTTCATTGTCCGACTTCGACATTTTGGTAGAACCGTCCAAGCCGGGAATCTTCACTAACTCTTGTCCGAAATTGTAAGCGACAGGAAGTTTGAAATAATCCACTCCGTACATACTGTTGAACCGTTGGGCAAAGTCGCGAGTCATTTCCAAATGCTGTTCCTGATCTTTTCCAACCGGCACTTTGTCGGCGCGGTGAACGAGAATGTCAGCGGCCATAAGAATGGGGTAGGAGAGAAGTCCCGCATTCACGTTGTTGGGTTGACGGCGAACTTTTTCTTTGAAGGAACTAACACGCTGTAATTCACCAACATAAACATTCATTGAAAGTAAAAGACTCAATTCACAAACCTCCGGGAGGTCGCTTTGAATGTAGATGGTCGCTTTTTCCGGGTCAAGGCCTGCCGCGAGGTAGTCAATCAGCACATTCTTTACGTTTGTGCGAAGGTCGCCGGGCTTGGGATGCGTGGTGAGTGAATGGTAGTCCGCAATGAAGAAATAACAGTTGTTCTCTTCTTGCATTTTAATGAAATTCCTTAGTGCTCCGAAATAATTACCGAGGTGGAGAAACCCCGTCGGTCTGATACCGCTTAATACTTTGTCCATTTTCTGAATTTAGAGGCGCAAAAATACGGCAAAAAAATCACATATCATTCAAAAAAAATTCTTATTATTGCCCGTTTTTTGCGAATAATAAACATTTTAAAATATGAAGAAGAATTATACCCTTGTAGTAACTTTTTTCTTGTTGATTTTTAGTAATTTGGCTTTCGGACAAACCGAGAATCCGTACTTGGATTTCAATCCGGAACAGTTGAAAAACAACAAAGATTATGTTAGAAATTTCGTGCCCAATAACTTTAAGCACGCCATCCTATACTCCTGTATGCAGGATATGGTGAACCTTGCCCGCGCCGAGTATGCTTTCAATCCGGCAATGAAGACTGACGAGAGGTTGGATTCCGCCGCATTGATGCAGGCACAGTATCAGGCCTCCAAGGAGGAAAAAACCATCGAGAACATTTCCCCTTATCGTACTACGGACCAGCGTCTTCGCAAATATGGTCTCAGTGGACACGGTGTCGAACTCGCGTCCAAGGCAAAAGCTACGCTCGGTGCCGCCGAATACAGTTACTATGACCTGTGTCTTGAATTGATTAGAGGCATTCTGAAAAATGTGAAAACTGCAGCCGTCCTTTTGGATAGACAATATACCTACCTGGGTTTCGGCTACGAATTTGATCAATATATGAAGAATGTCTATGTTTCTTACGTTCTGGCAAATGACCGTGTCTTTAATCCGGGCAAAGTGGTTGGTATGGCAAAAGATCTCCCCTATACTCGTTCTAAAATGGGACTTTTGGGATATGATGACCAACTTTGTCGTAAGTGTATGACTGACAAGAATGTAGAAATCCTGTCCGAGTGTCTGTCCGTTAAAGATAACGTGGTTTACTTTTCCCACGATGATTATAAGGCCCTTCGCCGTGTTATCGGTAAGGAAGGTGATGCTATCGTACTTGATTTCGTTCAACACGACCAGTACAAGTGCGACGGCGCCGATCAGGTAGATCAAGACAAACCGAACCACGGTTTTATGACGAAAATCATTACTTACGAGCAGATGCTGGCTGACAATCAAGCTACTGGAAAGAAAACCAGCAAATTGCTTGCTCCTATCGCCGAAATTCCCGAAGAACTCCCCGAGAATGCCGATTTTGATATCAATATTATTTTGGTAAAAGACGGAAAGTACGTCTGCCGCAACGTCGTGAAAAAGAGTGTTGAATGCAAACATTCTGATTATAAGGAAAGTATGTTATTCTTGAAAGATGCCTCTTCTATCAAACCTGCTGGCGAATGGGTTCCTACTGCTGAGAAAAACACCATCGAAGTTGTCATTCCTTTTGAAGACAAGAAGTTTGATTACACGGCCGCTGACATTGCTCCCTATTTCCAAAATATCAATGAACCTGCATTCACCATCGATAAGATTGAGATTGTTGCAACCAATTCCTTGAATTATTTTGGAGACGCAACCGCACAGAAAAACCAGAAACGCCGTGCAGAAAGTATTGCCAAGGCCTTGAAAGCCCTCTATCCCGATGGAAACATTGAAACTGTTATTTCTTACGATGACAGTTGGGAAGTCTTCAAAAAAGACATTGTTTATGATGAAGTTTATTATGATTTGTCATTGATGACGAAACAAGAAGTTGCTGCCGCTTTGAAAGCAGATGGCGGAAAAGTGGCTAAACTTTTGGATGCCAAATATTTGAAAAAACATCGTTTTGCTAAACTGCTTGTTACCATTTCTTATAAAGTGGATGGTGACAACGAGCAAGAATTTGTTGTTACCAAGTTCAACCGTACCGTCGCCGCTAAAAAGTGGCCTTTGGCAATGGCAATCCAACAATATATGATCAAGCAGGTTGAAAGCAAGAAATACAATTCCCGCGCAGTCGTCGGACAGGAAATCCCGAATCGCAAGGAGTGTCAGGCACTTCTTATCAACAAGGCGTATATGCAGAATGTAGTTGATGGCGATGTTACGGACAAGAGTGCTCAGGATATGATTGCTGCTTGCAAGTTGGATCAGACGACGCAAGTGGCTCAGTTCAATAAAGTTATGGCTGAAGTCGCCGCACGCACTCCCTTTGTCGATAACACCGACATCGCCACCCGCCAGGCCGCTATTGACCGTCTCTATACTTTGGTGCAACTTCCTCAGGAACAGGTGAATAATCTGAATATGGAATTCCAGCTTCAGATTATCGAACATTTGAAAAAGCAGCCCGCTACTACCGAAAACATCACTTTGTTGGACAATACTTACTTGAAAGTCAAGGCTATCCGTAATCCTAAGATGTCCTCCTGGCAGAATGCCTATAAGTTGGCTGCCGTTTTTGTAAATAATGGAGATTACGTTTATGCCGTAAGTCTGATGGAACCTTTCTTGGATGAACCGACCATTTCCAATGATTTCCTGTTCTCTTTCGTTTCCCTGGCCGCAGTTCGTGAAGAACTCTATATGAGTGGCAATTTTACGAAGGCCGTTCAGAAAGCTGCTGAAAAAGATCCTACCCGCTTGTGCAATCTCTTTGATAAATTGCCGGTTATCATCTTTGATAATCAAGAGGTTAAAAAGGTTCTTTGTAAAACTTGCAAATAGTCTTTTCTTCTTAAAAAAAACTTCAAATCACTAATTTATAATTATTTATGAAAAAAATTCTGTTATTATCCATTTGTGCGTTATTTTTTGCACAAGTCTATGCAACCACGCCTCCCGATGAGGGAATGTGGCTGCCGATGTTTGTAAAGAATTACAACTATGCAACGATGCAGAAGCTCGGTCTGAAATTGACAGCTGAACAGATGTATGACATCAACAATTCGTCTTTGAAAGACGCTATCGTTGAATTGGGAAACGATGGACAGCACTTCTGCACTGGTGAAATCATTTCTCAGAATGGTTTGATGCTGACCAACCACCACTGCGGTTACGCTGCTATCGCCGACCACTCTACCGAAGCTCACGACTATTTGAAAGACGGTTTTTGGGCTGCTTCGTACGAAGAAGAACTCCCCAATCCTGGTTTGACCGCCACTTTCCTCGTCCGTATGGAAGACGTGACTGCCAAGGTTTTGAACGGCATCACCAATGAAACCAAAAAGAGTGAAAGAGAAAGCAAGGTTGCCAAAGCTATCAAAGAATTGGAACAAGCTACCAGCGAAAACGGTCGTTATACGGTGGCCGTCAAGGATTTCTTTGAAGGAAACGAGTATTATATGTTTGTTTACGAAGTTTATCGCGACGTCCGCTTGGTCGGTGCTCCGCCGAGCAGCATCGGTAAGTTCGGTGACGAAACCGACAACTGGGTATGGCCTCGTCACACCGGCGACTTCTCTATGTTCCGTATTTATACGGCTCCGGACGGTAGCCCGGCTGAATATTCAAAGGACAATGTTCCTATGAAACCCAAATATTCCCTCCCCGTCAGTTTGAAGGGAATTGAGTACGGCGACTATGCTATGATCTGGGGTATTCCGGGAAGTACCAGCCGTTTTATGACATCCTACGAAATCAACTACACGCTTCGTTGCCAGAACAAACCTATCATTGAAGCTTGTGATGCGATTCTTCCTTCCATCCGTGAGCAAATGAACGCCCGTGACATCGTCCGTATCAACTATGCTTCCGATTATGCAAGTATGGCTAACACTTGGAAAAACCAGAAAGGTGAATATGCCAGCTTGATTAAGTTGGACATTGCTGGTAAGAAAGCACAGGAAGAAGCCAAGTTATTGGAATGGATTAATGCTTCTCAAGATCGTAAAGATTTGTATGGCAATCCGTTGGAGAAAATCGAAAAGATTTGCAAGGAAGCGGATGAAAATGTTATGCGTGCTTTCTTCTATGCGAATTTCTCTTTGATGAATTCTAAAACCACTTTTGCTCCTTATAAAATTTCCGGTCTTCGTCTCGCTGAAGGTGAAAAAGCATTTGCACCCGAAAAACGAGAAAAACTGCTTGCCAAGTATCAGGAAGTTATGAAGGGAACGGATGTTCTGACGGAAGAAAAAGTCATTGAAGCCGAACTCAAACTTTGGAAACAACTTCCCGTTGAATATCAACCTGACATCTATACATATATAGATAAGAAGTACAAAGGAAATTTTGAAGCATTCGCAAAGGCCTGTGTCGAAAATTCTATTTTCGGAACGGAAGCCAATTTCGTGAAATATTTGGACAAACCTTCTCTGAAAGCTCTGGAAAGCGATCCACTTTACCAATATTTCACTTCCGTCCTCAATCTGATTATCAAATATCAGTCCGCCTATATGGAAATTCAAAACAGGTTTGATACGCCGCGTCGTAAGTATCTTGCTGCTTTGAAAGATATGCAAAAAGATACGCCTATGTACCCCGATGCCAACTCTACAATGCGTTGCACTTTCGGTACCGTTTGCGATTACTTTCCTGCTGATGGCGTTCACTATCGTCATTTCACAACGGCTGAAGGTATTCTTCAGAAAGAAATCCCTGGCGATCCGGAATTTGACGTCAATCCTAAGTTGAAACAATTGATTTTGGATAAGGATTTTGGCAACTATGCGATGAAGGACGGTTCTCTTCCGGTCTGTTTCCTTACCAATAATGATATCACCGGCGGTAACTCAGGTAGCCCGGTTCTGAATGGAAAAGGTGAACTTATCGGTTGCGCTTTTGATGGAAACATCGAGGCACTTTGCAGTGATATTTTCTTTGATACCGAGTTGCAACGTTGTATTTGCGTCGATATCCGCTACGTCTTGTTCGTCATTGACAAGTTCGCGGGCGCTCATCGTTTCATCGATGAAATGGAAATCGTCAAATAACAAGTAAACAATATAGTCTTAAAGCCGTGGTTCTCCGCGGCTTTTTTTTTGTCTTTGTTTCAACAAGGAAGAAAAACTCCGAAAATTTCCTTCCGTTAGCAAAGAATGGGCATCATAAGAAATGGCAGATTTGAGAGGATAATATGTTTCGTCTTTTCAAATCGGCTATTTTTTTCTTAAAAGATGTCGTTTTTAATCGCTTGAAAATCAATAAAATATTTTCAAAAAGACTTGACTTTGCCTCCCGTTTCATCTTATCTTTGCACGTCTTAAAATTCAAAACAAATGGATGACGGTCATTTCCTCTATCAAAAAATCAGAAGCAGGGTGGGTATTTCATTCATAACAATCTGTGTGTTTTCAATATCTTTTTTTTGTGGAGGAATGACGTCTTCATTTGCTCAGTCCGCTTGTGAAGGTTTTGACTATCAAGGGGTTTATTACGAAGCGGACGTCTATGGTGGACTTTGTTGGATGCGGAGCAATTTGCGTTCGTCTTTTTATAATGATGGTACGAAAATCCCGTTGGCAGTTACTTATTTGCAAAATGCCGATTATTTGGAACAGGATGGCCGTTTGTACGACTGGACGTCGGCTTCCCGTGTTTCAGACGCTGCCGAGGTCGGCCCTTTGCAAGGCGTTTGTCCAGACGGCTGGCGCCTCCCCACGTTAGCTGACTTTTCTTCCTTGGTAGCCACTTGCGGTGCTGAAAAATTACTGTCTCCAACTCGGTGGTTGTCAGGTAATTCCGCAGTTTCTACAGATGCCGGTTTCTTGGCTTACCCGTCGGGTTGGCGAACACCCTCCGGACGTTATGTCGGACAATCGTTGGAAACCTTCTTTTGGACTTCGGACGTGCGTGACACCGGAATTGTTGCTGCGGGCTTTGGTTTTGCGTGTCCCGAATTGGTAGTCAGGGAGGTGAGTGCGGTGGCGGCCTTGAGTGTCCGTTGCGTGCGTGATGGCGCTGTGCCGATTCCCGATACGTTGTCCGTTACTGTTACTCCGGACGAATCGCTACTCTATACCTGCGGTGATACGATGGAACTGTCCTATCAAGCCACCGTGACGGGAGCGCGCACGTACACTTTCAAATGGAGTGTCAATGGGGCCGACAGTGTTTCGCAGACAGGTTCGGTCTTTGTGGCTCGGCTTTGTCCGTCAGCAACTACCACCTATTACGTGAAATGCGAGGCACGTTGTGTGGAAGACCCGACTCGCGTGCTACGTGACAGCGTCAGTAGCAAACTTAACCCGTTCTACGTTCCGTCGATGACAGTATGCACGGATTGTGAAGCGGGAAAGGTGATGATTACGAGTGTGTCCAGCGTCTATTCGGCATCGTGGCGTAATGAAGATGAGGAGGTTGTGAGCCGGACAAAAACAACCGGCAGCAAAGTTTCCCTCGCTGCCGGTACATATCATATTGTTCTTACGAACAGAACGTCCAACTGTCAGGTGACTTTACGCGACATTGTCGTTCCGTAAAGTCCTTGACTATTCTTTGGAAAACTTCTTTTCCAAACGCACCTCGTTGTAAATCATCGTAATGACCTCTTTCGTGTTGAGTGGAAAGTCGGCGTGCATCATCCAAGCATAGAAGGCGGGCTCTTTTTTGAAAACCTCCTTCACGCTTTCGTTCTTGTGTTTTCCGAAGTTGAAGACCTCGGTATCTTTGTCGTTGAGGACAATGTGTGCGGCAAAATCCACGTTGCGGTTGACGCGAGTGAATCGGTCCAAATCTTTGACTACTGGAGTTACGGGGTGACATTTCGGAGTGAACTTGTCTTCGTATTCCGTGTTTTCGTAACGGGTGATTTGCGCTTCCAAAACATCCAACGTAGCCAAAGCGTCGGCAGTTGCGGTGTGGGCATCCACTAATTCTTTTCCGCAATAAAACCGGTAGGCCGCGGCGAGGTTGCGAGGTTCCATCTTGTGGAAAATCTGTTGAACATCAACCAGGTAGCGATTTCTCATATCTAATTTTTTCCCAATACGGAGAAATTCTTCAACGAGGAGCGGGACATCGAATTTGTTGGAGTTGAATCCGGCAAGGTCGCTGTCACCGATGAAGTCCAATATTTCATCGGACGCTTCTGCAAAAGTCGGACAGTCTTTCAAGGACTCTTCGCTAATTCCGTGAACGGCAAATGCTTCGGCTGACATCCCGTTTAATTTGTATTCTTCGGAAGACGGGGTCGGTTTGATTCGTAGAGTTTTTTCAATCGTGCTTCCGTCTGGAAGGCACTTGATCATACTGAGTTCAACGATTTGGTCACGGCCAACATTGAGACCGGTGGATTCGATGTCGAGAACGATGAGTGGGCGCGATAACTTTAAATGGGTCATTTCTCTATGAGTTTATATAGCAAGGGTATTCGTTAATTATTTTATTCCCAGAACATTCGTGCCTTGGTTGAAGCGGATGTCGCGAGGAATACCTGCGTTATTGATGCGGTCAAGGTCTTTTTTCAAGTTGTCGGACATTACGCCACGACGTTGACGATACTCTTGTGCAAAGTCGAAACTGCCGTCACCTTGTGTCTTCAAAATCGTGCCGGCCCAATTGTTCATTGCGACGCGAGCTTTCTCGAAATTAATGGTGTAAATACCTTTTTCATCACGAGTGAAGGCACCCATTTTTTCAAAATAGTTGTAGCACATTAAGTTAGCTTTCGCGTGAGAGCTTGCTGCACCAAAACGTACGGAACGGAAAAGACCAACGACAAATGTTGTGATGGCTTCTTCCGTGCTGATTCCGGAGATTTCTCCCTTGTCAATGAGGTGGCAAACGATGAACAAACCGAGAATGTCCGCTTTGGCTTCTTCCCAGGATGTTTTTTCTGTCTTCAAAGCATCGTCAACAGAACCTTTGCCGTTGATGGTTTCTTTGATGCCCAATCCGTGGCCGACTTCGTGGAAAGTAACATTCCAGAAGAAAGCATCGAATTTCAAATAACCGAGTTGTGCGGGTGTAAGAACCTGTTTGCCAATAGGAAGCATAATTTTGTCAAACTTGGCTTCCATACTGTTACGGAGTTGGAGACGGCGTGCGCCCTTGAGCGCTTGAACGCGATCGTCGTTGGGAAGGTTGATGGCGATGGTTTTGCTCCCCGAGTTGCAGTCACCGGCATAATAGACGGCGTTGTAAACATTTAAGTCAGAGGATGTTCCAGGAACGAAAGTCTTGTATTCTGGTTCGCAAGGAAGAATCTTTTGGATGTCAGGGAGCATTTGAACGAATTTCTCCAATTGTTTGCTGCGTTCGATATCTTTTACCAAAACGAAAGCTTCGTAGGATGCTTTTGCTTCATTGAATTTGTCGTCGTAGTTTTCAATGGGGCCGACAACGAAGTCGATGTTGCTGTTTTTCATATCCATCCATACAAGGTCACTCTGGAAGTAGTCGTCGGTTTCAAAGGCCTTTTTTCTTTCGGTGAGATAATTCTTCATTCCCGGGTCTTCGGCAATGGCGATGGCTTTGTCCAACAATTCACAAACCTTTTTCAAATCATCTTTGTATTCGTCTCTGTACCAAACGGTTTTTAAAGCGCCAGACTCATCTCTGCGAATGACGGTGTACAAACTGCTCTTGTTCTGATCTTTGTAGGCGTCGTACTCTTCACGAGTGATGTCTTCCGGATAGTAGCGGCATCCTTCCGGTTTCGGGCCATATCCGTCAACGAAGGGGCGATTGTCATCCAAACGGTCCCACGGGCCGTAGTTGATGTTGATGTAGTCGCGGGTGACGGCGTCCTTGACGTAGGCCAGTTCGGCTTTTTCTCCAAAGGTCTGTTTCCAGAACAGATTGTCCATAATTTTGGAGATTTCAATGAAGATGGGGAGCAGCTGTTTTTCGCTGGAACTCAGGTGTGACAGGTCCGCTTTCAAGTCGTAGTAAGCGTATTCGGCAACACGAGCTTTGACATTAACGGGTGCTTGTTCGTCTTTTTTGGTTTGAGCAAAAATCATTGTACTGCAAACGATTAAAAGGGTGAATGTAAATGTTTTTTTCATAGAAAATATTTATAAATTATTGATTGTTAATTCACTTTTTGCGATTATTGTTTCTGGAGAAAGACTTAAGGATACTTGAATTGTGTTTGATGTCATTGATTCAAGAACCTTCCCCAAATAAAAGTTCTCTTCGTTACGCATAATGCCGCGGATTTGAATTTCTGCCTTGCGTACGATGAGCTGGAAAAAATCGGAAATCTTTTTTTCAGTTCCTGTGGGTTCGTAGAGGAGCGAAGTGTGGTTCCTTAAAAGAAAGGTGTTCCCTTGTGACAATGTTGCAATGTGGGCAGCTAACTTGTCCGCTCCTTGATTTTTTTTTGAAAAAACCAAAATGTAAAAATCACCGCAATAGTCGTGATTGCACTGTACAACATTGATGCCTTTTTTACTGAAAGCGCAGCACTCACACCCATCATCAATAAAAGAAAAAGTACCGTTGTAGTCCGTATTCACGAGTCTGGTTTTTGTCTTGTCAAAAGTGACCGCGCGGTTTTGAAAAAGGAGGATGTTCAAGCGATCGACCGGGTCACAGGCGTAGGAACCAATGAAATTGTCAACATCAAATTGGGCGTACAGAAGCCGGAACTCGGGCTCCATAGGGCATTGCTCATCTTGCGTTATCTTGATGTTTTCCATTGTAGAAAAACGACAGTGACAATGCTCAGCAAGTGCGCCCGCAAGCGCAAACAAGGATGCGCTCGTCCTTACCGAAAATAAAAAATAGTCAACTCGTTCGCCAAACTCGTTCTTTATTTTGCTGTTTCTGAGCGCAGTCTCTGCCATTTTGTTCCTTTTTGCAATGGGCCGCAAAGATACGTCATTTTCTTTAAAATTTAGTTTTGCCACAGACTGATTTTCACAAAAAAAATTGCGACCTTTGCACCTCAATTTGTTTCCTATGAGAAATTACGCGGCAGTTATCGCACAAGAACTTGGTTTACAAGAAAAACAAGTACAGAATGTTTTGGATTTGTTAGACGGCGGAGCCACCATCCCCTTCATCGCACGTTATCGAAAGGAGGCCACCGACTCCTTAGACGAGGTGCAAATCGGTGCCATCCGTGACCGTCACCTCAAGTGGATTGAAATGGACAAACGTCGTGCCGTCATTATCGACTCCATTCAGGAGCAAGGGAAAATGACTCCCGAACTTCGTGGGCGTTTGGACAATGCATTGTCAATCACAGAATTAGAAGATATTTACTTGCCGTATCGGCCCAAGCGAAAAACTCGCGCATCCGTTGCTAAGGAGAAAGGTTTGGAACCGCTTGCCGCGATGATGATGAGCCAGCACGAAACCAATTTGCTCGCCATCGCCAAACGCCATATTAACAAAGCGAAAGGTGTGGAAACGGTTGAAGACGCTTTGGCCGGTGCCCGTGATATTATGGCTGAATGGATTTCTGAAAATATTTCCGTCAGAAATCGTCTCCGTCTCCTCTTTTCAAAAGAGTCCGTCATCACTTCCAAAGTGGTAAAAGGAAAGGAAAAGGAGGGAGAAAAGTACGACAGCTATTTTGACTTTTCTGAAAGATTGGCAAAGTCCCCGTCGCATAGATTGTTAGCGATGTTCCGTGGTGAAGAGGAGGGTTTCCTTCGTATCGCCATCGCTCCCGACGAACAGCGCGCGTCTGAAATTTTACACAAACAATTTGTTAAACAGCAAAATCTTTGTAGCGAGCAGGTTGCATTGGCTGCCACCGACTCCTATAAGCGACTTCTTCTGCCTCAAATGGAGACGGAAATGCGTAAAATGTTCAAGGAGAAAGCCGACAAAGAAGCCATTCGGGTTTTTGTATCCAACTTGCGACAATTGTTGTTGGCGCCGCCGTTGGGACAAAAAGTCGTTCTGGCCATCGACCCCGGTTATCGTACCGGCTGCAAAGTGGTTATTTTGAATCGGCAAGGCCAACTGGTTCATAATGAAACGATTTATCCGCACCCTCCGCAGAAGGAGTACCGTTTGGCAAGTGACAAACTGAAACGGATGGTGGAGCAGTACAAGGTGGAAGCGATTGCTATTGGCAATGGGACGGCGGGACGTGAGACGGAATTTTTTGTGACAAAAATCCCGTTCAACCGCGACGTTCAGGCCGTTGTTGTGAATGAAAGCGGGGCTTCCGTCTATTCCGCTTCGCAAGTGGCTCGCGACGAGTTCCCGGACTATGATGTTACCGTGCGCGGTGCCGTCTCCATCGGGCGCCGTTTGATGGACCCGCTGGCCGAATTGGTCAAGATAGATCCGAAGTCGATTGGGGTGGGACAGTATCAACACGATGTCAATCAAGCCCTTTTGCAGGAAAGTTTGGATTCGACGGTGGTGAGTTGCGTCAACTACGTGGGCGTGGAGGTAAACACGGCGAGCAAAGAGCTGCTGTCTCGGGTTTCTGGAATTGGTCCGACATTGGCAAAGAATATTATTGACTATCGGAACGAAAACGGGCCTTTTGCCTCACGGCAGGCGCTGCGTGCGGTTCCTCGTTTCGGTGACAAGGCGTTCGAGCAGGCGGCCGGCTTCCTCCGCATTCGTGACGCTGCCAATCCATTGGATTTCAGTGCGGTTCACCCCGAAAGTTATCATATTGTTGATGCGATGGCGAAAAAGTGCGGCTGCTCCGTTTCAGACCTGATGTCGGATGCTGAAAAACGGAAACAAATCTGTATGGAGGACTATGTGACGGCCAAAGTCGGGCTCCCGACACTTCAGGATATTATGCAGGAACTCTCCAAGCCCGGTCGTGACCCGCGTACGACGTTTGATTTTTTCTCTTTTGATAAAAACATCGTATCTATCAATGACTTAAAGGTCGGAATGGTGGTTCCGGGAATCATTACCAACATCACCAATTTCGGCTGTTTTGTCGATATCGGTGTCCATCAGGACGGGTTGGTGCACATTAGTCAGATTACGAACCATTACATCAGCGACCCCAACGATGTGGTGAAGCTGAACCAGAAGGTGATGGTGAAAGTGGTCGGCTTGGAAGTGGAACGGAAGCGGATTTCGCTCTCTATGCGGGATGTGACGGAGTAGGGCAATGATTGTTGATTTTACCAATAATAATCTTCAACCGCTTCTTCGGCAACTGCTTCTTCCACAACTACTTCTTCGGCCACGTCATATGAGGAATCCCTTGAGTGTTCGTTGTTTAGATTACTTATTAATGAAATCCAATTATCGAAAAGTTCTTTGTCATAGATGACGATAAGATTTATTTCACCCATTTCTGCACAAAGGATAAAATGGATTGTATTGTTTTGTAATGAATACACAATTGCTTCTGAAGGGGCGTTGTATTCGGTTTTGCTCTTGGCTTGGTATATTTTTTCAAGGCGGGAGATGAAGGATTTAGCTATTGAACGATAGTGTCTTGAAGCGAAACCAGACAAATCAAATTTGTATGTAATCATATTTACTTGAGATCCCTTATGGTACTCTTTGACAATATTAACATCCCAGTAATAGTCGTATGAATATCTATTTTCGTAAGTGGATGAAGAAAAAGAGAATTCAACATTATCTAACGTTATTTCGCTATTATATGGATGTTTACGCTTGAAAGAGGCGCTGCTGTACATTAAATTATTTTTAATATCCTTCCCATAAATTGGATGAGAAAATAGGTCACCAAGAGTGGGCTGGTTTGTGAAACCGTCGATGGAAGAACTTGAAGCGTTTGCTAAAAAATCGTTCAGAAAAGATGTGGCGTCATAGTAATCACTTTCTATGGAGAGCGTGATTAGGTCCACCGGCGAAAATAACATTTCAAATTGTGGGTTAACTGTAAAATTGCCTTTTTTGTCAATGAGACCATATTTGTCGCCAATACTTACAATGGCGAAGTCGTCCCAAAAATCGGAGGCAGATTCAAACTGAGGATTGATGACGAAAATTCCTTTTTTGTCAATAAAACCATATTTATCATCTACGGATACCCAACTCAAGTCTTCGTATTCAGAGAATTCGCCAACAACATCAAACTGAGGATTGATGATAATCTTCCCTTCATCGTTGATAAAGCCGCATTTATCTCCCATTAAAACAGGAGCCAAATCATTGGAAAAGTTGCCAGCGGCATCAAACTGAGGATTGACGACGTATTTCCCATCACGATCAATGAATCCCCATTTTTCTCCACTACGCACGCACGCGAGTCCATTAGAAAAAATATTGGCTTCATCAAATTGTGGGTTAATGACAATCTTGCCGTCTTCGTCAATATAGCCGTATTCATCCTTGTCATTTTGTATGAGTGCGCGGCCTTCTGAAAAAATACTCGCACTATTAAATTGTGGATTGATAACTACTTTTCCTTTATTATTCACATATCCCCACTTGGTTTCGCCTTTTTCGTTTACGGTT
This sequence comes from Bacteroidales bacterium UBA1756, assembly GCA_002314795.1. Taxonomy (GTDB): domain Bacteria; phylum Bacteroidota; class Bacteroidia; order Bacteroidales; family WCHB1-69; genus UBA1756. The sequence goes on from DCHI01000004.1 coordinate 50,423, forward strand.
TTATAAGCAGCTAATCCTTCCGAAAAGATTGTGACCTCTTGCGCTTCTTCTAAATCGAAAATTTTGTTCCTTTTTTATCAATGCACATAATAGAACCGCCTTCTGGAACAACAAACGCCCTGTTTTCTGAGAAAGTCGTACCATCCTTATAAGTAGGATTGATGACGTATTTGCCGTCTTTGTCGATGTAGCCAACTTTTCCTTCGGAATTTTCAACACGAGCTAAACCGCAACTGAAATATTCCGCTGATTTGAACTGCGGATTGATGACGTACGTTCCTTTGTGGTCAATGTAGCCGTATTTATCGTCAATGGTGGTCGGAATTAAAGATAGGTCCAAGTTCCCCGAAAGCCAATTTGATACGAATTGACAGCCGGAAAAACAAATTGCTCCGATGAAAAAGACCGAAGCAATAACAACAAAATATTTCAAGAATGATTTTTTTCTCAAAGATTGAGCGGACTTGGTAGAGCCAAGGACTAAATTTTTTGCCATAGTTAAATATTTCTTTTTTTAATTGAAAAACTTTGCAAAAATAGCAATTTTATCTTTTAAAAAAGAAGAAATATCTATTACCGGAATCTCTTGTAATCTTTTTTTGTCTCTTTGCGCCAGATTTCCATCGCATCGTCGTAGGTTTCCGGTGGCTCGTACGCGGCCTCGTCCGGCTTGCGATGCAACTTGATGGCCTCTTTCGCACACACCGAAACACATAGCCCGCAGCCGTAGCAATTGGCTGTGTCAATGTGCATTCCCGCTTCGTCTTTGGTGATGACGTGGAACGGACACTTTTGGACGCAAGCTCCGCACTTTACGCACTTGTCTTCATCAATAACACTGAAATAGTTGCTCCAGAAATCTTTGGACGGTCCCGGGAAATGTGTTTTCAACCACAGCATTCCGCAGCCGCATTCGCAACAGGAACAGAGGTTCTCTCCGTCTTTTGAATTGGTGACATTGACAATGCGTCCGTCTTTTTCGCCCTCGCGCAAAATAGCAAGCGCCTCATCGCGCGTGATTTCGCGACCGATTCCCGTTTCAATGAAAAATGTTGCGTAATCGTCTGTTTCAATGCACGTTTCAATGGGATGGTGGCACGGATTGTTCGGCTTGACCTTGTCCATCGTGCGACAAGTGCACGGCCCAACAGCAAAACGGGTGTGCCGGTCCAAGATGGCTTCCAAATCTTCGTACGGAGCCACCACCGAGCCCTCAACAAATTCCTTGTGCATAGGTATGGAACGGTAGAACGGCATCGTCTGACTCATCCGATTCCCCAATTTGGACGTAACCATATAAATCGACAAAGTGTAGAGCCAACTTTTTTTGGCGCGTGTGGTTTGCCACTCCATCAAGCCGAGAATGAACGGGTGACATTCGTATTCGTCCTCTTCGCGGTGCCGCCGGAAAACGAGCCCGTGGTTCGCCATTCTGTCCAACGTCGCCTTTGCCTCCGCTTCCGTCATTCCGTTGCGAGCGGCATAGTCCGCAGCCGTCTGGTATCCGTCTCTCATTTTAAGAAAGTCAATGGCATCCTGCCTTGGAAAAAACTGTCGCATCAAAATGCGATCAAAGCCTAAGAACGACTTCGGAAATCCGAAACTCAATTCGTCTAATCGGGCACAAAGTTTTTTGTATAATGACATAATGGTGATTAGTGATTGGTGATTAGTGATTGGTGAACAGTGATTGGTGAGTTGTGATCAGTGAACAGTGATTAGTGCTTTTGGAGAAAATTAATAAATGTGTGATTTATTGATGTTTATATGCGTTATTTTTGTATTAAAAAACATTTCTTTAAGAATGGGGTAGATGAGAAGTATCGGCAATTCATAGTTTTTGGAAGTGAAATTTCCCTCCTATTGGGAGGGGGTAGGGAGTAGTAATATGAATACTTTTATGCATCTACAATAATTGTAAATTATTAGCTATTAATTGTTTCAGCATTGCGATGAACTCGTCCATTCCTTCGCCGGTCTTGGCAGAAACGGGAAAGATTTGCAAATCGTCATTGAGTCTTCTCGTGTTGATTTTGAGGGCTTCCATATCAAAGTCAAAGAGCGGGAGACAGTCGATTTTTGTGACAATGAGAGCTTTGCAGACGGAAAACATCAGCGGGTATTTGAGCGCTTTGTCGTCGCCTTCGGGCACGCTGAGGAGCATCGACGGGAGGTTGGCGCCGAGGTCGAATTCGGCGGGACATACCAGGTTCCCGATGTTTTCGATGATGACGATGTTGAGTTCGTCCAACGGAAGGTTCTCCAACGCTTTCTTGATCATAGCGGCGTCCAAGTGGCAGTCGCCGCCGATGCGAAGCTGCACGGTAGGGACGTCCAACGCCTGCATTTTCTGGGCATCCACCGTTGATTCGATGTCCCCTTCGATGACCCCGATGCGGAATTCCCCTTTCAGACGGCGGATGACATCTAAAATGAAGGTCGTTTTGCCAGCTCCCGGTGACGACATAATGTTCCACAGAAAGAATTTTTTTTGCCGTGCCAATTCGCGTACTTCGTCAGCCACGTGACCATTATCGTCCAAGATGCACTGTTTTAAATCAATGAATTTCAGTTCTTTCATATTTTATTCAATTTCAATTCCAACAATTCGCAACTCTCTTCCCGTCAGCATTTTCCCTGTCTGACAACCGCATTGGGGGCAGTGGGTGTGAACGAGGTCGTGAACGTTGATTTCGTAAACGGTCTGACAATCGCCGCACGTTACGGTGGCTGGAATTTCGTTCATTTCGATGGAAGAATCTTCAGCCATACTTCCTTTTGTGACATATTTCCAATACTTTTGGACAATTTCCGGGACGAAATCGCGCAAAACGCCAACTTCAATGACCACCCGTGTCACTTTTGTGGCACCATTGGCTTCCGCTTTCGTGACGACGGCGTGAAAAATGCTTTTGGCAAAGGGAAGTTCGTGCACGACGTTCCTTTATTTGTTATCGTAACTGTCCCAGCGTGAACGGTCCTTGTTGAATCCGTACTCAATGGTGCCGCGGGCCTTGATTCCGTTGATGTCGAAATTGGCTATGCCTTCCTGAAAATAGAAGTTGCCGCCATCGAAGGGCGTGAGCACATTGACCTCGCGCGTCGCTTTCACGTGGTAAGTTTTCCCGTTGTTGAAAGTCATATCCACCACCATCACGTCGCTGCCCAAGCCATCGTTGTGGTCGTATTCCCGAATCTGGTAATCAATCAAACTGTAATTTTTTTCTTCTTGTAAATCAGTGTATCCCACATAGATACGTTTAATGCGTGGATAGTTGACGAGTTGAAGGTTCAAGGTTTGTCCCTCATCGGTGATGGCCATCAACCAGATGTGATTGTTCATAAAATTCCAGTCCCGTTTGCCGAAAGAGTGGTCGCGGACGCTTCCCAAGTCAACGGGAAATGTCTCATTTCCAATGGTGATGGAGCCCGTCATCCGGCCGGTTTGTTCGTAGTGGTGCTGTTCGTTTTGACGTTGTTCGGCCTTGATCTGGTCCGGATTTTTGTCGCGGTCGATGGCGGAGGCCATTCCCATATCGCTGGACATCGCCTCGGTAAAGAAACTCTTGTTCCATTTCTCACGGGCGAAGGCCTTCGCCATTCCGGTGGAATCTGCGTCGTACAATGAATCGAAAATGGGTAGGCGGGCGGTGTAGGTGACATCGAACGAGCTGTCGAAAAGTTCGCCGGTCGCATCTTCCTTCATTTTGCCTTTGAAAGTACACTTCCAAAGCTCGCCCGGCTTTTCACAATGAACCTGAACGGGACATTCTCCGGGTTTATATTCCTGATTGTCAACAACGTAAAATTTTCCATTCCGTGTATAAAGGATGAACAATTCGCAAAGATGTTTACGAAAAGCGACACGAAAAATCAGACTTTCTCCTTGCGTGTTGTTCCCTCCGAAATAGTAGCTGTTGTTCAGCAGTTCGGAAGCATTTGCCGGCAATTGATGTTGTTCAAACTCTTCTAACAGAAAAGGATTCGTTTTCTTTTTATGCTGAATGCCAGCAATGATGATTTTAGTTTTGATGTAATTGATAAGGGACATAATCACTGATTTCTTTTGATGACATAGATGGTGCCGGTGTTTCCGTCGAGAGTGATTTCATCGCCGGTGTGGATGTTTTGGAGCGCGTTTTCCACGTTCACGACGGAAGGCAGTGCGTATTCGCGAGCCACGACGATGCCGTGCGAGAGGGCGGAACCGATTTCCGTGACCAGACCGCCGATGATGTTGTAGAAGGGGGTCCAGCCGATGTCCGTGCAGGCCGCGACCATAATTTCACCGTTCTGAAGTTGTGCTGCGTCCTCTTCGTTGCGAACAATGCGGGCTTTTCCCGTGACGATGCCGCGTGAAACGGGCGTTCCACGAAATTCGGTGGCGTTTTCATCCGCCTTTTTGGGAACCATCGGTTGCGGTATGCCTTGGATGACGTCTGAGAATTTTAGTGCGGACTGCTGTGCAAAGAGACGACGGCGTGCAATGGCTTTTTTAATAAGTGCCGTTTCACCGTTAAGTAATTGTCCCACTTCATCTTGTAAAAGAAAATAGATGCAGTCGGTATCGGGGAGAAGATTGGCTTCCACCATCAGTTCCGCCAAACGTGCGTAGGCCTGTTTGTACAAATCCAAAGCATAGACCACTTTTGATTTGGTGTATTCGCGGTAGCAGACCCCTTTTCGTGCCTTGGCGATATAGCCCTCCAAGCGTTTCCTTTTTGAACCGGAGTAATGTGAGAGCAACTCTTCCGCGTATTCGTTCCAATGCTTCGTGACGGCCGTTTCTCCGCTGTTACACGACAGCAGAACGCTATGCAGATTGGTTAAGAATGATTCGCGATTGGATTTCCACGAAGGACAGCGCAGTTCCATCTCACGGATTCCGCGGTGCCCGTGTTTGCTCATAAAATCGTCGTATTCTGACTTTACCGCTTGCGATGCCTCATTTACCATATAATCAGCAAGTTGCTTTGAATCGAAGCAGACGGCGTCGGGGCGTTCCATAAGAATATGCTTGGCCAGAGAACGCATCATCCGTAGGACGTTGGCACTTTCAAAATCATCGATTTCGGTGAGGCAGCCGGCGATGACGGACTGCATTTCCGTGCGGTTGGCGAAATCCTTTTCCACCATCGACATCATAAAGTTGCTTTGCCCGCCGGAGTAGTAGGAGGCACGGTAATGATAATATTGTACCCAACCTAAAGCGGGAAAATTATCGATGATTTGTTTGTAAATGCCGTGCATATCCTGGGTGAAATCAAACTTCAATGCGGCGATGGCCTTGTCCATTCCCTTTTTGGCTTCATCACCCTTAAAGACAAATTTCAAAAAGGTGATGGTGTTAAGGAAACGGCGCAGTGCCGGACGGTTTTTCATCGCAATGTCGGGCATACCTTCAAGCACTTTCCCGCAGATGGAGATGTCCATTGTCTCTTTGGTGGAGCCGAAAACACTGTGACAAATGAGGTACATATTGCTCATATTGAAGAACATATGGTTGTAATAGGAGCAAATGTAAGAGTAGGGGGGGACTTCCGTGTCCACGCAGCCGATTTCACGGTAAGTCTCTTTCACGCCCCAATCTAACGAGTACATATTCACCGACAGGTTGAGCGGAGTGACGGCGCTGGGCATCACTTCGCCGATATTGCTGGTGGTGAGGACGGAATTGCCGTTGTCCAAACTGCAATCCAACTCGTTCATCGTGACCGATTCTTCAATCGTGATGGGGCGTGCCTGAAGCCATTGCACTTGGTCGTTCTGGTCGATGGCCCATTCTAAGTCCATTGGTTTTTCAAACAGTGTTTCGGCGCGACGTGCTGCTTCGCCGAGGTTTAATGCTTCCTCTTTTGAAAGGATAGGGTGTTCGGGCATTTGCTCTACTTTTCCTTTGCGGACGCGGTATTGTTGGGCGGACATTTTTCCGGAAACAAGATTTTCGCCCAGTCCCGGAACCGCCTCCACCAATGAGAACCCGGGACGCATCGGTGCTTTTGTGAAAATGACGCCGGCGCATCGGGCTTCAACCATCTTTTGCACCACCACCGTCATTTTACCTTCGGCGTGATTGAGAAAGGTTTTCGAGTAGTATTCCGCGGTCCGGCTATGAAGCGAGTTGACGCATTCTTGTATCGCTTTTTTCAGAGCATCGGTTCCGTTAACGTTCAGAATCGTAGCGAATTGACCTGCCGAGGAGTAGTCGTCGCCGTCCTCAACTGACGCGGACGAACGAACGGAGACGGTTTGCCATTGTTTGGCGGTGTAGTATTCGGCGGCTTTGTTGAAAGAATCGTTTTCATCGATGTCGGTAATGATGAAGGCGTCGGGCACGGTAAAACCGAAATGAATAAGTTTATGCAGACCACGGGCTTTGCCACCCACGTCGTTCAGAATATTTTCGGGGATGCTTTGAATGTCGTATATTTTAGTCATAGAATGAGTGATTCTGAAAATCGGGGCAAAATTACGTTATTCTTTTATAGAAAGTCTCTTTATTGCTTAATAATAGTTTTAAATAATTGATTTATAATATAATAAAAAAGTTAATAAAAGTTAATAAAAGTTAATGATAAAATATTTATCATTATAAATAACTTCACCTGTAACAACAACGGGACAAAAAAAGAGGGTGGCTACTTCTGTGCAACCCTTAAATAAACAATCTTGTAACGTAATTCTAATCGTGACGAACAGGACTTTTTCCAGTCCATCCTCTTTTTCGGCCAATTTTTATTATCAGCCAAGTTAAAAAAATACCACCTATGATGTCGAACATTTTTCGTTCCTCCTTTCAGGGCGCAAAGATACAGAATTTTTTTTGTGAATAATATTTGTGAAAGAAACATTTGCGCTTTTGTACTATGGCATAACGATTGCTATATTGTTATTTTTATAATAAACAAATATGGATGTTCGGTTGTTTGTATGAACACTTATGTCTCGAGTTTTATGATTTTGCTTTTTTCAGTAGGCAGAATGAGCTTGCGAAACTTGAATTA